>CAZBOE010000006.1:0-22361 GCA_964493365.1 uncultured Tepidisphaeraceae bacterium
CAGGTCGTCTTTGGGCGAGAGGCTGCCGGTCTGATCGTCCATCAGTCGGGCGAAGGCGTCGAGCAGTTCGGGGGTGGGTAGCGCAAGCCGACGCTGGATCTCCTCGAGCCAGCGTTCGGTCTGAAAGGTCCGGCAGTCTTCGGTGAAGGCGACCTCAACGCCGTCGGTGTGCATCAGCAGCCGGTCGCCGGATTCGAGCTTGAGTCGAATGTCGGTGAATGTCTCGCCCGAGAAGACGCCCAGAAGGCCCCCGTCGGCCGCGAGTTGCTCGATGCCGTGGTGTCGCCGCAGCACGACCGGCGGAGGGTGCCCCGCGCAGGCGAAGACCACTTCGAGCGTGTCAATGTTGCAGCAGCCGTACATCGCGGTCGCGAATGTCGAAGCCGAGAGATCCTGCTCGACCATCAGGTCGTTGAGGCGGCTGAGCGTTTCGGCCGGGGTCAGCAGACGATACGAGCCGCCGCCGATCTCTTTGGTGACCAGCGCATGCTTCATGAACATGGTGAGCAGCGCCGCGGGAACGCCATGCCCCACCGCGTCGGCGATGTAGAACCCGACGTGCTTTTCATCCAGCCGCATGACGTCATAGATGTCGCCGCTGACGTAACCGGCCGGGCGGAACAAGACGTTGAACGACACGTCGCCGACCCTCGGGAGCGACTTGGGCAGAAAATCGCGCTGGAGCTTGGCGGCCAGGCGAAGCTCTTCGTCGACGCGCTGGAGGTGTGCCCTGACGGTGTCGTCGCGCCGGCGCAGATGGTGTACCTCGGCGCGGAGCGCCTGGATTTCCGACTGCAGCTCCGCGCGGGTCGGTTCGGCGATGGTAAGATTGGGCGTGGGGAAGGCCGGCTCGTGCGGATCGAGGCTCGACGGGGCCAGGCGCATCGGTCGCACGGGCTGGTCGGCCGGGCTGGGTCCCGTCGACGTCGCAAGTGCTGCGTTGGTCACGCGCGATGTCATGTCATCTGGCTCAAAAACAGACGAACCGTTGCGCCAGGCGCAGGCAGGGCGCACTGCTCGGATTATCGGCGCAACAGAGCCGACAGTTTGGCGGCATCTTTCCGCAACGGCCGCGGCGGATGTGAAGCTGTAGTGATTGTTCGGCGCGGTGTCGGAATACGGTGCCGGCACCACGCCGTGGGCCGCGCCGGGGCCGGCTATTGCAGCGCCGCCAGTTCCTCCGAGGCCCGCATCATCAACGGGCGAAGGGTCTTCTCGGAGAAATCGAAGGCGATGCCCGCCGCGGCAAAGAGTTGCGGCAGGGGCCTGCTGCCGCCCAGCGCCAGCGCCCGCCGATAACCGGCAAGCGCGGCCGATGGATCATCGAGGCTCTTGATCCACAGTTGCAGCGCCCCGAGCTGGGCGATGCCGTATTCGACGTAATAGAATGGCACGTGATAGATGTGGGTCTGGCGCTGCCAGAGCGAGGCGAGGGTGGCTTCGTGACCGGTGAAGTCGATCTGGCCACCAAAGCGGGTCATCAACGACAGCCATGTCGCGGTCCGCTGCTCGCGGGAATGATCCGGGTGGGTGTATATCCAGTGCTGGAACGCGTCGATGATCGCCATCCAGGGGAAGAAACGCAGCACCTTTTCGATCTGCTGGGCCTTGGCGCGGCGTGCCTCGGCGGGATCGGGATAGAAGACCTCGATGTGTTCGCTGCCCAGCAGCTCCATCGACATCGACGCCACCTCGGCAAACTCCATCGGGGGATCGCGCAGAAACACGAGCGGCTCGGCGGCGCGGGCCGCCATGAAGTTGAAGGCGTGTCCGCCCTCGTGGAGCATCGTCTCGACATCGCGGTGCAGCCCCGCGGCGTTCATGAAAATGAACGGCGAGCCCTGCTCATTGAGCGATGCCTGGTATCCGCCGGGCCGCTTGCCCCTGCGGCTGGCCAGATCGAGATTGCCCGACCTGCGGAGCGTATCGAACTGGGCGCCCAGTTCGGGGCTGATGCGGTCGAAGACGGCGTGGGTGCGGGCGACGAAGCCGTCGATATCGGCCGGGTCGAACGGCCGAAGAGGCGGACGGTTCTGCGGATCGACGGCGCCGTCCCACGGGCGCAGCGTCTCGACGCCCAGCCGGCTGCGGCGATCGTCGTCGAGGCGGCGGACGATCGGCACATTGACCGCCTCGATCGCGTCATGGAAACGAAGGCAGTCGTCGGGCGTGTAGTCGAGCCGCTTCATCGCCGCGAACATGTAGGCGCGGAAGTCGGTCTTGCCGGCCTGGCGGGCGATCGTGTGACGCAGGGGCAACAGCTTTTCGAAGAGCTCGTCGTTGCGTTCGCGGTCTACAAGCCGGCGGGTTGCGGTGGCTTCCCATGCCTCGCGGCGGGTGGGGCGGTCGGTCTCCTCGAGAAACCGACCCATCTGCTGGAGCGTATAGGTCTGGCCGCGAAACTCGACCACCTGCGCGCCGCATACCTTGTCGTAGTCGTTGACGATCCGCGTCACCTGTGTCTCGAGCGGCACATTCTCATCGCGGTAGATCTCGACATCAGACGACCAGTTGCGCCCGAGCAGCGCCAGACGCGGGTCTTGTGCCTCCATGGCGCTGCGCGCGGGCGCGGCCAGGTAGCGGCGCTGCAGCTTCGAGCCCAGCGGCTTGAGCCGGGGATCGACCTCGGTCACAAAGTGCATGAAGCGCTGCTGAATCTCGGCGTCGTCGGTGTGGCACGAGGCGTCGATGTATCGGCGCGAGCCCGCCTCATCGACGACACTGTGGAGCTCGGAATAATCCGTCAGCCAGCCGCGCAACTGATCCGTGGTATCCAGCGGTCGGTTGAGCAGGTCGTGGAAAAGCGGCTCGAGGGCAGCGAAATCGGCGCCGTCGACGGCAGCGGGTACGAAGCGGCGGGTCAGGCGATGCGGGGTGTCATGCTGAATCATGGGTAACAATCAAGGTTGGCAAAGGCGTTTGCTCGGACGGTCAGCGCGATAGGCCGCGGCGGCGTGGCTGCGGCGGGGTGATGACATTACCCGCCCTGCGTCGGGTGGGCCAACGTGTCGATCAGGTCGCAACGCGACGCTCAGCGAATCGTCCACTTGGGCGACTGGCCGAAAAACTCGCACGGGTTGCGGAAAAAGACCCCCTCGACCTCGCGCTCACATCGACCGCGCCGGCGATACTCGAGAGCGGTGTCGACAAGGCTGGCAGGATGGCTCTCGCCCCAGTCGCTCGCCGAGTTGACGCAGATCATCTCCGGCCCGAACTGCTCGAGGATGTCGACCGCCCGCGTGGGCGTAACCTTGGTCGTGGGGTAGACGGTCAGACCCGCCCAGAATCCGGCGTCGCGGGCCATGTGAATGGTGTGCTCTTCGCAATGGTCGATCAGCACGCGCTCGGGCTTGATCCGCCGATCGTTCTTGAGGATGTCGGTGATGATGGCGGTGCCCTTGTGCTTGTCTTCGAGGTGGGGCGTGTGGATCAGGATGAGCTGCTCATGTCGCGCCGCGAGATCGACCTGCTCTTCAAAAATCGTGATCTCGTTGCGGGTGTTTTTGTTGAGCCCGATCTCGCCAATGCCGAGCACCCTCGGGTGACTCAGCAGCGGCGGGATCAGCTTGATCACCTCACGGCTGAGCTCGACATTCTCGGCTTCCTTGGCGTTGATGCAGAGCCAGGAAAAATGCTCGATGCCGTAGCGGGCCGCTCGAGCGGGCTCGACATCGGTGAGCTGGCGAAAGTAGTCGGCGAACGACGCCGCCGACGACCGATCAAAGCCGGCCCAGAAGGCGGGCTCGGAGACCGCAACAACGCCACAACGCGCCATGAACCGGTAATCGTCGGTGGTGCGGGAGACGCAGTGGATGTGAGGGTCGACGAGCTTCATAAACCATGCCCGGTAATGATTGAGCCAACCGTCACTGTCTGCCCACCACTCGCTGCGGCGGAGGGGAGGTGTCAGACAAGAGCATCTGCACCCGCCGAGCACGCTCGGCATCGCCGTCGAGGATGATCTTCAGCGCCGTCTCGAGCGCCTGAAAGCGGGGGTCAGTTCGGCGAACCGACTCGGCGCCGTCGGCGCGTCCGATCCGGTCGAAGTCGGCCGCCAGGCTCAGACAGCGCTCGCGCATCTCCAGATATAACCGATCAAACATCGCTTTCGCATCAGATGTGACATCATGCCCCTTGGAAGAGCTCGGAAGGTTCGCCATCGGGGTCATCATAGCCGGATGAACGGGAGGTGACCTGAGCAGATTTTGCTTCCCGAGGATAAGCGAACCGACATATACTTTCGTCGTATTACCGCAGGCCTGATCACGGGTTGGCTCTGGTCTACTGGATGCCATCTGGGTCAGGTTGGTGGTGTCTGGTTTGGTTCGTACTCCGACCGAACCGGATGTTCCCGCGAGGGCGCTCGCGGGAGTGAGAGCCCGGCGGCGGGCGACATGCGAAGGTTTCCGAGGGCGAAAGCAACGGGCGAGAGCCCGGGCATTCGCCAAGTCTGGTCGGTCGGCTCGGCGTGAGCCGCCTGCTGATCGGGCGACAGTCACCTTCGCTCCGGCGTCATGCCGGTGTCCGCGACGGCTTGGCAAGACCCTCAACCCCCGCAATCGCGGCGGTTGATCTGAAATGGAGGTGATCCGTGACCAATTCTGACTGTAAGTGTGGGCTGCTGTAAGCAGCTTCCGCGGGTGTGACTCCCGCGGTCCACGCGGCTGCTTGAGCAGCCCCCGGGACTTTTCCCGGACAGCAGTAAGCACACTGCAAGCCCCGGCTGGTTCGCCAGTCGGGGCTTCTGTTTGCGCCCGCTTTCCGGGGCGGCCGAGGCCGTAGGGGCACCGGCGGCCGCGGCAAGAAGCGGCGTTGCGGGGCGTGGCTTTGCGGGATGTTGGTCAGAATCAGGCGGCGGCGGGCGCACGGCTGGGTTTGCGAGCCGAGGGCTTGCCGGCATCGAGCAGCATCGCGGTGGCGATCAGGAGGATGGCCGCTCCGAGCAGATAGATCCGCAGGCCGGCGTGTCCGAAGAGAGTCGTGAGCAGCGGGGCGGGCGAACGGTAAGGCTCGATCGGCTGGGGCGGGGGCAGCGCCGCGAGCAGGAAGGGCGACATCCGCTGCGCGTCGGTCTGGGGCTGGCCTTCGCCGAGATCGAGCACGCCGGTGCCCTGGCGGATCATCTTCATCTGTCGCTGGGCCAACCGCTCGGCCAGTTCGGCATCGGTGCCGAGCCGGGCGATGAAATCCTCGTTGGCCTGGATCTGCGAATCGACGTGGGCCAGATCCTGGGCGATCTGCCTGCCCTGGTGGGCCAGGAGCTGGTTTTCCTCCCACTCCGGGACCAGCACGCAGGCGCCGATGAGCGCAAAGCCGCAGAGCAGCGCCGGGACGCTCCAACCGCGGGGGCGGGCAAAGACGGGCAGGTCGTTCATGTCGCGCTCCGACAGCCACAGGGCCAAAAGAGAACCGGCGCACAGATGGGCTGCGGCGCCGGTCCGGTGCGTGAAGTTGTTATCGGTCGCTTGGGCCGATCTGCATGAACAATCGGCTCATCGAGATGACAGCGGCCGAATGACAGCGGCCGACGGCTCGGCGGCTGCCGGTCATGGGCGATTACTTGTTCCAGAACTTCCCGCCGTACACGGCACGGTCACCGAGCTGCTCTTCGATGCGGAAAAGCTGGTTGTACTTGGCGACGCGGTCACTGCGGGCGGGGGCGCCGGTCTTGATCTGGCCGCAGTTGGTGGCCACCGCGATGTCGGCGATCGTGGCGTCTTCGGTCTCGCCCGAGCGGTGAGAGAGCACGGCGCTGTAGCCGTTGCGGATCGCGAGATTGACCGCGGCAAACGTCTCGCTGAGCGTGCCGATCTGGTTGACCTTCACGAGGATCGAGTTGGCGGTCTTGGTGGAGATGCCCTTCTCGAGGAACTTGACGTTGGTGACGAACAGGTCGTCGCCGACGAGCTGGACCTTGCTGCCGACGCGGTCGGTGAGCATCTTCCAGCCGTCCCAGTCGTTTTCGGCGCAGCCGTCTTCGATCGAGCGGATGGGATACTTCTCACACCACTTCGCCCAGTAGTCGACCATCTGCTCCGAGCTGATGACCTTGTCGGGGGCGCTCTTGAAGAACTTGTAGCCCTTCTTCTGCGCGTCCCACAATTCGCTGGTGGCGGGGTCGAGGGCGACGAACACCTGCTTGCCGAACTCGTAACCGGCGGCCGACACGGCTTCGCCGATGACCTTGAGCGCGTCTTCGTTGTCCTTGAGGTTGGGGGCAAAGCCGCCTTCGTCGCCGACGGCGGTCGAGAGGCCCTGCTTGTGCAGGACCTTCTTGAGCGCGTGATAGATTTCGACGCCCGCCCGCATGGCGGCTTCGAAGCTGTCAAAGCCCCAGGGCTGGATCATGAACTCCTGGAAATCGACGTTGTTGTCGGCGTGCTTGCCGCCGTTGAGGATGTTCATCATCGGGCAGGGGAGCGTCCGCGCGCCCGGGCCGCCGAGATAGCGGTAGAGCGGCAGGCTGCATGCCTCGGCCGCCGCCTTGGCGACCGCCATCGACACGCCCAGCAGGGCGTTTGCGCCCAGCTTGGCCTTGTTGGGGGTGCCGTCGAGCTCGATCATGAGGTGGTCGATGGCTTCCTGGTCGCGGGGGTCGAGGCCGATCAGTTCGGGGGCGATGCGGGTGTTGATGTTGTCAACGGCCTTGAGAACGCCCTTGCCGAGGTAGACGCCCTTGTCATCGTCGCGCAGCTCGACGGCTTCGTGCTCGCCCGTCGAGGCGCCCGAGGGCACCGCGGCTCGGCCGACCGTGCCGTCATCGAGGATGACATCGACTTCGACGGTCGGGTTGCCGCGGCTGTCGAGGATCTGGCGGCCCTGGATAAATTCAATGCTCAGACTCATTGCATGCTCCGGCTGATAAACGTGTCCCGCGGCGACGCCGCCTGCTGGTCGACCGGGGACACAGCCCCGATCGGCGGTGGCAGTCTAGTGGCCATGGCGGCGCGGCGAAAGCCCCCGGCGACCCGGCCGATCCGGTGGCGACAGAATGCCACAACACCCGTAGATTAGGCCCTGTGACAACGCCCCCGGCGATCCGTCGTCAGACAACCTCCACGCGCCCGCCGCCGCCCGGCGCCGCGGTCGCGATCGAGACCTCGGGCCGGCGCGGGTCGGTCGCCCTGCTGATCGGCGGGGCGGTCGTCCAGACCGACACGTTTGCCCACGGCCTGCAACATGCGGCGGGGCTGGTGCCCATGGTCGATCGATTGCTCGGGGCTCGCGGGCTTTCGCCGTCGGAGATCGGGGAGATCTATGTGTCCGCCGGGCCGGGGTCGTTTACGGGTCTGCGGATCGGGATCACGCTGGCCAAGACATGGGCCTATGCCACGGGGGCCAGGGTGGTGGCTGTACCGACGGTGGCCGCGCTGGCGGAAAACGCGCCGCCCGACGCACGTCACGTGATCATCGTGCTGGATGCGAAGCGCGGCCAGATCTTTACGGCGCGGTTCGAGAGGGATGATGGCGGCGCCTGGAAGGAGCGCGAACCGGCGCATCTCGACACGCTCGCGGCCATGATCGAGCACAGCCCTCGGCCGGTCTATCTGCTGGGCGAGGGGATTCCCTATCACCGTGACGCGATCCCGCCGACGGGCGATGTGGTGGTGACAGACGAAGCGGCGTGGCCGGCGCGGGCCGAAGCGGTCGCGGCACTGGGCATGGCGATGGCGCAGCGCGGGGAATACAGCGAGGTCGCGTCGCTGACGCCGGTGTATGTGCGGCTTCCGGAAGCCGTGGAGAAGGCCGACGCGGCGGGCAGGTGATGGCCGGCGGCGGCGTCTAGATCAGGACGAGCCACAGCGTCGCCACCGCGGTGGTCACCAGCGTCAGGGGAATGCCGACGAGGCAATAGGTGGACAGGCTGAGGCGAACTCCCTGCTTCGCCGCCGACTCGGCAACGATCAGGTTGGCGATCGAACCGACGAGCGTGAGATTCCCGGCCCACGTGCTGACCAGCGCCAGAAGCGTGAGCGCGTGGGAGGCCTGTTCGCCGGTCGGTGCGGTCGATCTGATTTCGGGGTGCAGGAGTATCACCGCCGGCACGTTGCTCACCACGTTGCTGAGCCCGAGGGTGACAGCAGCGAGTGTCGGCAGGTCGGTCAGGTCGATGCCTGCCGACCGCAGGGGCTTGAAGAATGCCTCGAGCAGGCCCTGCTGACGCATCGCGCCGTTGACGACGAACAGCCCGGCGAACATCACCAGCAGCTTCCAGTCGATGCGGGCAAGCAGGTCGGTCTTTGCCGAGCGCCGGGCGAGCAGAAGCAGCCCCCCGCCGGCGGCCGCGGCAACGGCGCGCCGCTCGGCATCGGCGAAACAGAACAGGACGATGACGACCGCCAGCAGAAGCAGGGCGATGCGGATGGCGGGCCGGTCGATGGCGGTGTGGGGATGCCCGGAAGTCGGGCCTGGCCCGCCCAGCGGCTGGCCCGTCGCGAGCGACGACGCGGCCCCTTGCGGCAGCAGAGTGGGCGGGCGAGACGTCAGGCGCTTCGGCATCAGCAGCACGATGGACGCCCAGTTGATGACCAGCGCCACGAAGACCGGGAGCGCGACGGTCGCGCTGTAGGCGGCAAAGGGCAGGTCGGCTTGTGCGCCGATGTAGATGTTCTGAGGGTTGCCGATGAGCGTCGCCGCGGAGCCGATGTTTGAAGCGGTGGCGATGGCGATGAGATAGGGCACCGGATCGCGCCCACCGGCCAGCATCGCGCCGCAGACCAGCGGTGTGACCGCCAGGCAGACGATGTCATTGGTGAGCACTGCCGACAGCGCTGCGCATACGACGATGGTGCACCCGAGCAACACGCCCGGCCGGTCGGCGAGCTTGACGATGCGATTCGCGACGATCTGGAAGAAGCCCGCCTGTTCGAGATACACCGAGAACATCATCAGCCCCATCAGGAGCAGGATGGTCTGTGCATCGATATGGGCGGCCGCGTCATGCAGGGAAGCGGCGCCCAGCGCCAGCATGGCCACGCCGCCCAGCAGGGCGATGCCGGCGCGGTCGATGTGCAGGCCGGGCAGGCGTCCGAGCGCCAGGCCCAGGTAGGTCAGTCCGAAGGTCAGCCACATCCCGATTGTGCGGGCGTGGTCGAGGAGGGGAGAGTCGGTCAGAGAAGTTGCGCCTCCGCGCGGAATGGGTGGGGGCGACGACGCCTACCACTGCGCCTCTTCGAAGGGCGACGAGGCCTTGGTCTTGGGCTTGGGCAGCAGGTTCTGCATCGCCTTGGCGATCGACGCTTCGCCGGGCGTGATCCGCACGTTGATGCCCGAGCCGCGGATGAGCCTGAGCCGGCTCGGATGGAGCGGCTGGTTGCTCTTGACCATCTCGTCGAAGGCCTTGCGGGCGTAGACCTGGGGCGTAAGCAGTTGCACCATCGACGACGGGGCGTGATAGGCCATGGGATGCCCGCCTTCGTCGTTCTCGATCAGCGTGGCCGCCACCGGCGCGACCAGCGCGACGGCGTCGGCGGTGGAGGCGGCTTCGAGCAGGGCGTCGGTGTCGGTGTAGGGCACGATCGGCCGGGCCGCATCGTGGACGATGACATGGGTGATCTCGTCACCCAGCTTTTCCGCGGCCGACGCGAGCTGCGCCGACCAGCGGTCGCTCGAACTGACGAGCCTGACGCCGGAAAACGAGAAATGCGGGCCGAACTTTCGCTTCGCCTCGTCGATCTCGGCGGCGGCGAATGCGACGACCACCTGCTTCACGTTGTCGCGGTTGAGGAACAATTCGACGCTCTTGAGCAGCGCCTCGCGGCCGTCGATCTTGGTGAGGTGTCCTGACCCGCCATGCCCCTCGCCCGTGCCGGGCGGATTTGCCGTCAACACCACGCAGCCGAACAGTGGGTCTGCCATCGCCACTCTCCGCGAAAAGGGCCCGTCCGCGAAAGTGGGTGGGCCTTGTCATGCTTCTGCTCGCCCGCCGGTGCGGGGCGATCTGCGTGCAGAGTACGCGAAGCCCGGCCGGGGTGAAACGCCGGTCTTTGGGGGTGGGGCGGGCTCGATGGGGGGGGGCGGGCGAATGTGGGCCGCGGCGTGCCTCCGGCCCACCCCTCGCTACAATCGAGTGCAGCCGCCGCCGATGACGACATTGCCCCCGGGCACCGCATGGACCAGTTTCTCAAACGCTTTGCTGTCAAGGTCGTCGCATGGCATCTGCTCGCGCTGGTGCTGATCGTCGGGGTGGTGCTGATCGCCTCGAGGCAGGTTTATCGCCACACCCGGCAGCAGATTCTCGACGAGTCGCGCAAGCGGCAGGAGTTGCTGGCCGGGCAGACGGCGCGGGCGATCGAGGAGTTTTATCGCTCCATCTCGGCCAACCTTGATCTGCTCTATCGCGTTGAAGGCGAGCGCGACGGTTTCCTCTCATCGCGCGCGACCCCGCTGACCTTTGGGCCGCTGATGTGGCGGCAGCTCGAAGGGCGGGCCACCCACCTCATGGTGGTGGGGCGCAACGCCGAGGGCTTTCGCGTCTTCGGGATGGCCGAGGGCGCGACACCGCCCGAGCAGCTGATCGAAGCGGCACGATCCTTCATCATGGGTGTCGAGCGACCCGACGTGAGCAACGTGCTGACCATCGACAGCGCGCGATACACCATTGTTGCAGTCCCGATCGCCGGGCCGCGGGGCGGGGCGCCTGCGGTGCTGATGGCGGTGGTGGATCCGGCGACGGTCGAAGAACGGTTTCTTCGTCCGCTGGGGCACACGCGCCGAGTGATGGCGGCGCTGGTTGACGGGGCGGGCGAGATCCTGGCCGCGGCATCGCCCGAACTGGTGGGCACCAACCTCCACTGGGATCTGAGCCCGCGGCTCGCGCGGCTTGCCGAGTCGCAGCGGCAGGCGGCGGTTGTCTCGACCGAGGTCGTCGATCGGGCGGAGTGGGTCAAGGACCGCATGGTTCCGCCCCACATGGTGTCGTTCGAGCCGATGAGCATCGGGCAGGCGCGGTGGTCGTTGTCGGTGACGTCGCCGTTGTCGGATGTCGACCAGATGGTTTCGAGCGTCTTTCGCGAAGCCTTCTGGTGGGCCGCTTTCATCATCACGGCCGCCACGGCGCTGCTGGTGTCGACGTCAACGCGTCTGATCCGCAACCAGGCAAGGCTCGAGCGCGCCACGCTCGACCTGCTCAACCGCGAGCTGGAGGAGGCGCGCAAGATTCAGCTCGCGTGGCTGCCCGATGCCTTCGGGCGGACCAGCCACCTCGACATCGCGGCGTTCAACCGGCCGGCTCTGCATATCTCGGGAGACTTCTACAACTGGTTCGCGTTGCCTGACGGCCGGCTCGCGGTGGTGATCGGCGATGTGACCGGTCACGGCATGTCGGCGGCGTTTCTGATGTCGACCACGCAGATGCTCGTGCGGACCACGCTGGCAAGGGTGGGCGACCCGGGGAGGGCGCTGTCGGAGGTCAACCGATCGCTTTGTGTTCAGGCGTTTTCGGGGCAGTTTGTGACGATGCTGGCGATGGTCGTCGACCCGGCTTCGGGGCAGATTGAACTGGCCAACGCAGGGCATCCGAGCCCGCTGGCCGGTCAGGGCGGAACCTGGCGGCGGCTGGGGATCGACTCCGAACTGGTGCTGGGCGTCGATGCGTCGACACGCTACCCGACGCAGCGCATCCAACTCACGCCGGGCACGACACTGCTGCTGTTCACTGACGGGTTGTGTGACGTCGCCTCGCCCGATGAATCGAATCGACTCAACGAAAGCGGCGTCATCGATCGACTGCTCGGCCACGACGACAATCAACCCCAGAAGACACTGGAAACGCTGATCGCCGCGGTCGACGCGTTTCGAGGCGGGGCAGTTGCATCCGATGACATCACCGCGGTCGCGGTGCGGTTCCTCTCACGCGGGGCCGACGACAGCGATGCACGCGACCAGCGGGCCGACCAGGTCAGCCTTGCCGGCGCGGTCTGAACCTCGCCCATGGCACGGGATGAGAGGGCGCGGGGTGACAGAGCGCCGGGTTAGAGTGCGCGGAATGAGAGGCGTGGCGTTGAGCTGTATACGAACGAGGCGAGCGGCGGGGCGTCGCCGAGCGAGCGGGCGGGGGCCCTAGATCGTTTCGATCGGCTCATCGTCGGCCGGTTTGGCGGCCGCCTGCACCGAGCGAACGCGATCCTGTATGACAGACATGCGGGTCTGCCGCTCCGAGGCGAGCAGAATCCCGATGTAATACGACGCGATGCCCGTCGCGCCGGCCACGATCAGCAGCATGGTTGTGGACATGATGCACGCTCCTGCTCAGGGTCTATCGGCACCGACGGCGGCGGGAGTTAAGGGGGATGTGCCCGAATTGTGCTCGATCCACAGGGGCAAACCGGCAATCCGGGGAAGGGCGGCTGATTGAAGGGGTCGGACGGCCGCAACATGACAGGCCACGACAAGACGGGCCGCGACGAGACCGGTTCGGTCGAGACCGGCTTCAGGGAAACGGGCTTCAGCGAAACCGGCAGGATCAACTGCGACGAGACCGTCCCCGCCGTCAAGACCGCTACAGCCGGCGCAGGAGGCAGGCATAGCCGCCGTCGTGGTAGGCGGTTTCGGCTTCGTCTGTGGAGGGGGCGGTCGCGACCTCATTGACCAGTTCGAAGCGCACGTCGGTGCGGGAGATGATCCGGTCGACGAACCGACGATTCTCGGCCGGCCAGATGCTGCAGGTGCTGTAGCACAACAGCCCGCCGCGGGCGACGTGGGGGAGTGTGTCGACCACGATCGTGTCGACCAGCCTTTCCAGTGATGCAAGCGACGCATCGGTCTGTGTGTAACGCGCCTCCGGACGCCGCGAGAGCACACCGCTGTTGCTGCACGGCGCATCGATCAGCACGCGGTCGAAGGCGGCGGGCGCGCCAGTCTCGGGGGGAGGCACGTTCCGCGAGATGTGTGTCTGGACCTTGGCCAGCGGCAGGGCCGCTGCGGCGTCGAGCGACCTCCGCAGAGTATGGATGCGTGCCGCCGCCGGATCGATCGCCACCACCAGCCCATCGGGCCCGGCCATCTCTGCCATCTGGATGGTCTTGGTGCCCACCCCGCAGCAGCGGTCGAGGACGCGCATGCCCGGTGCGATGTCGAGCAGAGGCACAGCCAGACCGGCGGTGGGGTCTTGCACACGGGCCAACCCGCGGGCCGCCCAATCTGCGAGCATGGCGGGTGTCGCCCCTTCGACCACGGCAAAGCCCGGTTGCTGGTGCGGCCGGACGGATACCGCCTCGAGGGCCAACTGTTCCGGCCTCACGCCTCGACCCAGTCGCACGATCAGCGGGGGCTCGCGGTTGTTGTGCCTGCAGACCGCCAGGGCCGTCGCGCTGCCATACAGGTCGGCGAGACGGTCATAGAGGTCGGCCGGGTGAGACAGCGCCACCTCGGCGTGACGTCGGGCGTCGCTCGGGTCGGGCAGGGCGAATCGGCCCTCGCGCCCGGCGTTGCGCAGCACGGCGTTGACAAACCCGCTGGCGCGTCCGAGCCCGAGACGGCGGGTCTGCTCCACCGCCTCGTTGACTGCCGCCATGGGCGGTATCCGGCTGAGAAACAGGAGCTGATACAGCGCCACCGCGAGCACCTTCGACACGGCAGGGTCGATTTTTTTGGCCGGCCTGCCGGAATAGTGTTCGATGGCGTGCTGCAGCAGCAGCAGGTTTTTGAGCACGCCCACGTAGATCTGCTCGGCCAGCCCGCGGTCTCGCGGGTCGGAGGGTGGCCGCGGTTCGAACCGCGACGGCAACGTGTGGGGGCGCCAATTCGGCAGCGCCAGCGCATCGAGCCGAAACACGGCAAAGTCACGAGCGGACATGGCAGGCCTCTCGCCGGGCGGTCGCGCGGGCGGATGTCATGCGGTTTCCGCCTCAAGCCGCATGCCGCGCTCCCAGGGCCTGGCGTTGCGGAAATCCGCCAGGCTCATCGCGCGGCGTCCCTCCGGAACGACCGTGACAACCTCGACCGCGCCGCCTTCGACGTTGACCAGCCCGTCATCGCGTATGGCGCCCGGGGGAAGGGCCGGGTCGGCGCTGCGGCGGGCGTCGCGCGCGGTGGCAAGCGTGAGACGTGCAACAGGCACCCCCGCTGCATCGACCAGCTTCACGTGCACGCCCGGCCACGGATACAACCCCCGGATGAACCGCGCCACCTCTTCGGGCCGGCGGGCAAAGTCGATGACGCTGTCGTCGCGGCTGAGCTTGCGGGCCGCCGTGGCCGCGGATTCGTCCTGTGTTTTCTCGACAGCGACGCCCCGGGCCAGTTCGTCGATCACCGTCAGGACCAGCGGCGCCCCGTCGGCGGCGAGGCGGTCGTGCAGTTCGCCGGTTGTTTCCAGTTCGCCGATCTCGACCCGGCTCTGCCCCAGCACGGCGCCGGCGTCCATCTTCTGCGCCAGGCGGATGACGGAGTTGCCGGTCACGGTTTCGCCGCCCAGGACCGCGCGATGAATCGGCGCCGCACCGCGATACTTCGGCAGCAGCGACGCGTGGAGATTGACGCTGCCGAGGCGCGCATGATCGACCACCTGCGGGGCGATCTTCTGCCCAAACGCGATCACAACCAGCAGATCGGCCGGCGGCAACGACTCGGCGTTGATGTCGGGTGTCCGCGAGACGGGCAGGTGGTTCTCGTCGGCAAACCTGCCGATCGGCGTAGGGGTCAGCTTCCGGCCCCGGCCGGCGGGCCGGTCGGGCTGGGTGAAAACATGCACGAGGCGGTGGTGTGAGCCGGTCAGCGCTCGCAGCGTCGGCAACCCGAACTCACCCGAGCCGGCAAAGAGGATGTTCAGCGGAATGCTCACGCGATCAGAGAGTCAGGCCGAGCCTGCCCGGCGGGGAGAGGAATGTGCCATCGGCGGCCGAGGCCGCAAGTGAACCGCGGCTGCCCGGCGGCTAGAGCCTGCGAACGATGTCGTCGGCCAGCGCCTGCTCCAGATCGTAGTCGCGGGCGATGCCGTACCAGTAGACCGCGGGGATGAAGCGGCCCTGGTCGAGCTCGCGGCTGCCCGTCAGCGGGTCAAACTCCGCCTGCAGCGCCTGGGCATACTGCACTGCCGATGTCGTGCGCCGGGTCTGCACGCTGTGCCGCTCGACCAGCACCTTGGGTGACACCGTGTAGGTGCCGTCGTCGCCGCGGGTGAACTCGAAGCGAATCGTTCGTCGGTATCCGCCCAGCGTGGCCTGATTGCGGTCGCGGATCGAGACGACGTCATCGCGCCAGGGCTCGAACCACTGGGCCGACGTGAGCGGCTCGGTGAGGATGATGCCGGCGCGATAGTCGGTGCGATCGAGTTCAAAGCCGCGCGCCAGCGCCGCCCGCCGGGCGGCATCCCAGAGGCGGTCGAAATCCTGACCCGGCACGACATAGCGGGCGGGAAGGCCGTACCAGTATTCCTGATTGGCTTCCTCGGGCGGGACGACCGTCACCGGGCGGGTTGTCGCCTGCTGCGCGGCCGACCGCCTGATGCAGCCGGTCGACGACACGCACACCATCGCGCAAAGCCCCGCGGCAGTTGCCACGCGGGCCCACAAAACGATCGGCTCGAGCAAGTGATGTGACACGTCAGAGGCTCTCCGTTATCTGGCCGACCGTCATGAATTCAGGCGGCACTTCTGCGTCGGGCGCCGCGGGCACAACCGACTCTTCAGACCACCGCTCGCCCACCGTGTGGATGACCACGCCGTTGAGGGTCGCGGGTGTTCCCAGTGACGAGCCTGCGACGATGATCACGCGGTCGCCCGGCGACGCGAGCTTGCGCCGCTGCACCATCGCATCGACCTCGGTCACCAGCGCGGTCATGTTGGCGGGAATCGCCATCTCCAGCGGGATGACGCCGAAGTGCAGCTCCATTCGCCGCAGCGCTCGATGCTCGGTCGACAGCGCGACAATCGGAATCGGGAAACGCGCCTTACTGAAGATGCGCGCCGTGGCGCCGTTCTGGCTCCAGATCACCACCAGCTTGGCGCCCAGCTCGGCCACGATCTGCCAGACACCCTTTGCGACGGCGGCCGACAGCAGCATCGTGCGGAGCTGGAGCACGGGCTCCTTCGATTCGACGTTGTGGATCAGGTAATCCTCGGTCACCTGCGCCACATGCGCCATCGTGTGAACCGCCAGCACGGGGAACTTTCCGACCGACGTTTCGCCCGAGAGCATGACGGCGTCCGTGCCGTCGAAGATCGCGTTGGCCACGTCGCTGACCTCGGCGCGGGTGGGCGAGGCCTGCTCGATCATCGACTGGAGCATCTGCGTCGCGACGATGACCGGCTTGCCCGCGGCCTGACACCTGCGGATCAGGTCTTTCTGGATGATGGGCACCTGCGCCACATCCATCTCGACGCCCAGGTCGCCGCGGGCGATCATCAGGCCGTCGCTGGCGTCGAGGATCGAATCGATCGCGTTGACCGCCTCCGACTTCTCGATCTTGGCGATCAGGTGGATATCGCTGTCGTGGTTGCGCAGGTGCTGACGCAGCAGCGTCAGGTCTTCGGCCTTGCGCACGAAAGAGAGCGCCAGGTAGTCAAGGTCGTTGCGGATGGCCCAGTCGATACATGTCCAGTCTTTGTCGGTCAGCGAGGGCACATTGACAAACGTGTTGGGCAGGTTGATGCCCTTGCTGCTCTTGAGGATGCCGCCGACCGTGCAGCTGGCGCGGATCTCGTTGTAGTTCTTGTCGGTGCAGACGAACCGCAGCAGCCCGTCTTCGATCAGGATTCGATCGCCCACCTGAACGTCGTCGATAAAGCCCTTGTAGGTGGTGGAGACGCGCCCTTTTTCGCCGACGATCGGCTCGCGCTGGAAGATCAGTTCGTCGCCGACGGCGATCGGCATGCCGCCGGTGTCGCCCTCTTCGGCGACCTTGCCCAGCCGGATCTTCGGGCCGCCCAGGTCGCCCAGGACGGCGATGGGCTGGTCGAATCGGCCGGCCGCCTCGCGGATCAGGCCGAGCATCTGCTGGTGCTGGTCGAGGGTGCCGTGCGAGAAATTGAGCCGCATCACGCTCGCGCCGGCTTCCATCAGTTTGACCAGCGACTCGACGCTGGCGCATCCGGGCCCCATGGTGGCGACGATCTTCGTACGAATTGCTGGGCCCATTCCAACCCTTCCGTGGTCAAAAAACTGCGGTCGGCAAACCAGGTGCGATGATACGGAGTCGACGCTGTCCGTCCAAGCATCGCATCCCCACGCGCAAGCAGCGCGAGGGGCGGGCACCTCGAACCGGGCACTTCGCACGGGCATGTCGCAAGTAACATGTCGCAAGTGGCGCGTCCCGGGGCATGTTGCCACGGGCATGTCGCACCGGGCACCCTGACTGGCCTGCTCGCCTCCGGGCACGGCCGGTGACCCAGACAACGCCGCGCGCTGGACGCTCACCGGCCGGCAGCTAAAGTGTCCATGCACTGGCGTGACTGTGTTTGTGTTCGTAGCCCAAGCCTTACCCGGAGATTGTTATCCATGCAGATCGCATCATTTGCCCTGGCGCTGCTTTCGATCATCAGCCCGACGAAGTCGTGGTTTCCGCCGACCCAGCCCGTGGAGGTCAGCGTCAACCCGGCGGGGGGCGAGGTGCAGCTTGTTCTGACCGATCTGCAGGGCAATCCGCAGGGCAACCCGGCCGGCCCCTATGCCGCACAGACCAACGTCAACCTGCGCGAGGCCTTCGCGCCCCTGACCAGCGCCGGCACCTACGTTGTTTACGAAGTGCCGGCGGGCAAGACGGTCAAGGAGACCGTCAGCACGCCCTGGGTCATCACCAACCATGTCGATTCCCGCCGCGGAGCGCCTCCGGGCGTGATGGTGACCAGCGTTCGTCCGCTGCAGTATGCCGAGATGCAGACCGACGCCGGACCGATCAATATGCTCTTTTATTACGACGTCGCCCCCAACACCGTCCGCAGCTTCATCGATCTCGCGAAGGGCGGCTATTTCGACGGGCTTAACTTCCACCGCGTGGTGCCGCGGTTTGTCATCCAGGGCGGCGACCCCCGCGGCAACGGCACCGGCGGCCCGGGCTATTACATCGACGCCGAGTTCAACACCCGGCCGCATGTCGTCGGCGCCCTGTCGATGGCCCGCAGCGGCGACCCCCGCGAAGGCCAGGGCATGATGCCCAGCAGCGATTACGCCAACTCGGCGGGCAGCCAGTTCTTCATCGTGCTCGATCGCAATACGGCGGCCCAGCTCGATCGCAAGTACACCGTCTTCGGCAAGGTCTTTTCGGGCATGAGCACGGTCAACACCATCGGGCAGTCGCCCCTGGCGGATCCCCAGACCGGCCGGCCCCAGACCCCGACCGTGATTAAGAGCGTCAAGGTCGTTGACGTGACCGCTGAGAACAACCCCTACCTGGGCGTCGACTTCAACGCGGACGCGCCGGCCCAGTAGGGCCGGATGGGGTGCGGCAGACGCGCCCGCGAGCGCGTCAGATAAACGCTTTGCCGGGTTGGCGAGGGTGGCGCCGGTTGGCGAGGGTGTGATGCCGTCAGCGCGGGCTGGCCGCGCCGTCGTGCGGAGCTTATTCGAACATCTCACGGATTTTCGCCACGACGTCGCCGCTGCGCATCAGGCTCTCGCCCACAAGCACCGCGGCCACCCCTGCCTCGGCGAGCTTGGCGATGTCGTCTCGCGTGTGAATGCCGCTCTCGCTCACGAGCACGCGCTTGTCGTCAACCAGCTCGGCCATCCGCAGCGTGGTTCCGAGATCGACTTTGAAAGACCGCAGGTCACGGTTGTTGATCCCCAGCAGGCTGTAGCTCTTGTGCGGAAAGCCGATCACCGCGTCGCGCACGCGCATCAGGTTGTCCATGTCGTGCACCTCAATGAGGCACGTCATGTTCAGCTCGGTTGACAGGATCTGCAGGTCGATCAGCTCAGAGGTCTCCAGGCATTCGGCGATCAGCAGGATCGCGTCGGCGCCGGCCGCCCGGCTTTCGTAGACTTGGTAGGGGTCGATGATGAAATCCTTGCGAAGCACCGGAAGCTTCACCACATCGCGGACCGCATGGATGTATTCGAGCCGCCCCTGGAAGAACGGCTCGTCGGTCAGCACGGAAAGGGCATCGGCCCCGGCATCGGCATATGACCGGGCGATCGCCACCGGATCGAAATCTTCACGGATCACACCCGCCGAAGGGCTCGCCTTTTTCACCTCGGCGATCAGGTTGACCGGCTTGGTGCCCTTGCGGGTCACGGCGTTGAAAAAGTTGCGCGGCCGACCGAGCGTGGTGATGGTCTCTTTGAGCGAGTCGAGCGAGGTGGTCTTGCGGCGCTCATCCACCTCGCGGCGCTTGGTCTCGACGATCTTGTCCAGAATCGAGTCCATCTGCGCTGCTCCGTCCGAAGCGCTCCTGCATCGCCTGTGGCGATACCCAAGCCGCCACTCACACTTTACACTCACGCCCGCCCTGAACGGGCTGCGGTCACTGTAAGGCGGGTCGGTGGACTGTCAACCGGCCATACAGCGATGCGAAGGGCGGCTGCTGCGCCGTCCCGGTCGCCGGGCAGCAGGGCATTCCAGGCTCCGGCGTCATTTGGGCGCTGCCGTCATCGAGGCCCGACCCAGATTCCAGACGACCCCCATGATCAGCCAGACCCAAGCCCTCTTCGACGCGTCGGCACAGGCCGACACAAGGGAAATCGCCCCTGTCGGTGTGGCGGCGGATGAGACCGCCGCACGGCAAGCCGCACCCGGGCATTCCACCGCGGTCGAAGTCACGCCGATGCCCGAGCCGGCCGGCGACGGGCCCCCGACGGCGCCGTTCGCGGGCGAGATGGACGCGGGCGTTTTGGTGGTCGTCTGCGTTCTGCTGCTGGCCTTCTCGGCTGGTGTGATGTACTTCGCGGGCGTCTTTCGTCGCCGGGCACTCACGAGCGAATCGCGCTCCGCAGGGCATGCGCCGGCCGGGCTGCTGGGCATCGGCCTCCTCGCGTTTGGCCTGTTTGTGGTCACGCCCTCCCTCATCGTCCTGGCGGCCGGTCTGACGCAGGAGGGGGCGGGCGCCCAGGGCCCAACCGGCTCTGCGCGCGAGCAGTTCATCAACGTTGCCGTCGTCATCGGCTACGCCGTCGGCGGACTGGGACTGGCTGCGATGATCCTGGCCCAGCGTCCCGGACAGTTTTCGGCGATGGGGCTCTCGCATCGCATGCTCCCGCGGTCGATTCTGCCGTCGGTGATTGCCATCCTGGCTGTCTTTCCGTTGATGTTCGTCGTCCTGCAAGCCACCCTGGCGCTGTGGGAGTTGCTCAACGCCGTGCATGAGCCCCAGCATGACATGTTGCGCATGCTCATGCAGTCGCAGTCATGGCAGACGCGCCTGCTGATCGTCTTTTCGGCCGCCGTCTGCGCGCCGGTTTTCGAAGAGATTGTGTTCCGCGGATGTCTTCAGACCGCGCTCCGGGAGATGACAGGCCGGCCCTGGCTCGCCATCTTCACGACGTCTGCGGTTTTCGCGGGCATCCACACGTGGTGGTCTGCGCCGGCGATCTTCGTCCTGTCAGTCTGCCTGGGCTACCTCTACGAGCGAACCGGCAACCTTTGGACGGCGATCCTGCTCCACGCCGCGTTCAACGGGACGAGCGTGGCCGTTACGCTGCTGGCCCCCTCTTAACACAGATTCATACGGGCAAGCCCGGCCCTCGTTGCTGGGAGCGACACACGCGAAAGAGCGCCCGCCCGCCGCCGTTGCGGGCGCGGGCACGGAGTATCGGAAATGGGGGAAGGGACCGAGGGCAAAAAGCGATGGGCCCCGGTACGCGAAACTGGAGCCCGTGCAAGAAAAACTCAGACCCTCGCGGTCACGGTGTGCTGGTCACCGAGCACGCGGCGACACGTGGGCAGAATTGCGATACATCCCAGAGAATGGGCGATCTGCACGCAGGTCAGGGCCGCACGTCGCGGAGCGCTGCCTGGAGCAGGCGGTCGAAATTCGGGCCGGCCCGGCGGAGCCCGCTGAGCACGCTTTCATCAACCTGAACTTCGAGATCCTGCTCGACCGCGAAATCGACGGGGTTGTCGGCCGCCATGGCGAACGAGCGGATCGTGCGCCGCATGCGGCTGGCCAGGGCGATCGCCAGGGCGCGATAGAAGCGCGAGGCGAACTGGCAATCCACTTCGAGCTTGTGGGCCAGTTGGAGCTTGTCGATCGAAAGCACGATCGAATCTTCGGCGGCCTTGACCGTTGCCGAAGGCGGCGCGCGGTCGATCATCGACATTTCGCCGATGACTTCGCCTTTGCCCAGCTGTGCCAGGGGAACGCCCGGGACGTTTCGCGATTCGACAGTGAACAACCCCGACATGACGATGTAAACCGCCTCGGCGTCTTCACCTTCGCGGATCAAGATCGACCCTCGCGGCATCATCCGCCGCGCAGCGCTCGATAAGACCCACTCGACGTCGTCGTCGGTCAACTGCCCAAGAATCAGCGTTCCAGAACGCATCGATGATGGTGCTTTCAGTCGCATTGGCTTTGGGGTGCGAAAAAGCCTGCACCGTCGGCCGCCTCACTTATAGCAATATACGGCCTGACCACCGCTGGCAAGCCTCGAATGGTGAAAGTTCGAGGATTGTTAATCCGGTGGCCTCACCGATGCCCGCTACAAACCCCCGCCCCGGCACAACGCTCGCCATTGCCGGTCGAGTCCTGCAAACCCGTGCCGATCCCACGGCGTCTGATCTCGATCATGGCGCACGGCAGCCAAACCGCCTGATTCGGACCTGCTCACGCCAAAACCGCCTCCTGCGGCTCGGCCTCGCGGTCGCCGGGCGGTGTATCGTCGTCGGCCCGGTCGGCCCGCCACTGCCTGAAGGCGTCGAGCTCGCGATAGAAGGCCTCGGGCCCTTCCATCAGGCGCATCCCCTCCTTGAGCGATTGGCAGGGGTGCATGTGTTTCGCATACCAGCTTACCCGCTTGCGGAACTCGAGAACGGCCACGCGGTCTCCGCGGAAGCGCCGAAGCAGCTCGAAATGCCTGACCATCAGGCCGCACTTCTCATCCAGCGACGGCTCGGCGGGGATCACGCCGGTCGTGAGATAAGACCACACGTCGCGGAACAGCCACGGCGCCGACAGCGCCGCCCGGCCGATCATGATGCCGTTGCACCCCGTGTGGTTGATCATCCGCGCCGCGTCGGCCGGCGTGCGAATGTCGCCATTGCCGATGACGGGGATCCGCCCGGCCACGGCCTCGACGACCCGCGCGATTCCATCGAGGCGGACCTGGCCGGAGAACTTCATCTCCGTCGTCCGCCCGTGCACGGTCACCATGCATACGCCGGTCTCGGCCAACCGCGCCGCCAGGTAAGGCGCGACAATGCACGAGTCGTCCCAGCCCAGCCGCATCTTGGCCGTCAGGGGCGTGCGGCGCAGCGATGAGCGGATGCGCTC
>CAZBOE010000006.1:22418-52176 GCA_964493365.1 uncultured Tepidisphaeraceae bacterium
CCGGGCAGCCCATGTTGATGTCGATGACGTGCGCGCCGCGGTCCTCGGCCCACCGCGCGGCCTCGCAGAGCCGGTCGACATCGCCGCCATAGAGCTGCATGCACAGCGGGGCGTCTTCCTCGCAGGTCATGGCCAGGATCATGCTCCGGCGTGTCTCGCGCAGGACGCCTTCCGGGCAGAGCAGGTCGGTGCAGGCCATGCCCACACCCCCGCACGCGCGGGCGACGAGCCGGAATGCCAGGTCGCAATAGCCTGCGATCGGCGCAAGCAGCAGGTTGGTCTGCAGCCCGAAGCCGCCGACGTCGAGCGGCGCGACCGGGTATCGGGTTGGAAGCGGCACATTCATCAGCATCACCCACCCGGCCGACCGAAGCGGCAGGGCGTCTTTCGTCAGAACATGGTCATGGCGACCTTCGGGTCTTCGGCGATCAAAAACAGCTTACGCGCCCGGGAGATGGTCAGCATCTCGTCGATCGACTCCGTATGCGACAGCACGAGCTTGCCCCCGGCCGCTGCCACCTTCTTGTTGAGGGCGATCAGCATCCCCAGCATCGAGGATCCGCTGTATTTCACGTGCTTGAGGTCGAGGATGATCCGCCGGCTGCCCTGATCGATCAGGCTTCCGATGTCGATGCCCACGCGCTGAACGTCGGGCGCACTCAGCAGGTTCTCCTCGCGCAGGCGCACGACCGTGACGCCGTCCATCTCGCGCACCATGTATCGGTCTGCTGGCAGCATACGCGCGATCATCAACGGACCGGGCGGCCGGTCAAGCGAATTCCATCGCCCCTCGACGGTTAAGGGGCATTTGGCACAGCAGCCCCATCCGCCCGGTCGGCCGGCTCGGCTCGCCAACCACACGCTCTTTCATCGGCAGCGGTGGCTCGATTACTGTCTGTCGACGATGGTTTCTTCCCGTGACGACAGCGACCCGGCAATCGACGAGCCCGACCCCGACGATCCCGATCCGGCCGATCAGGACCCGGCATGGGACGACGACGCGACGCCGACCATGCCTTGCCCCTATTGCAAGAAGCAGATCGTCGAAGACGCCGAGATCTGTCACCACTGCGGGCAGTGGGTGCGCGAGGAAAACGCTCCCAGCAACACGCCGATGTGGATCGTCATCGCCACGTCGGTGCTTCTGCTGGCCGGCCTGCTGACGTGCGCACTGACCGGGGCGGCACACTAGCCGCTCAACCCCGGAAAGACCTTGCTACCCGCAACGCGAAGTGTGCTAAGCTGGGGCGGCCACGACCGGGTGACGGTGGTTTGGCAACCATGCCCGCGCGAACCGTGAGCACGCCCGCGTGTGCCCGTAAACCCGCTCGGCCAGCGCTGGCGAAGTTACCCCGCCTTCACTGTATCGCCACCTGCACGACTTCGACCTGATGGCGTCCGTCGGCATCGAACACGGTCACCTCGGCGACCGGCTCGCCCGCGTTGAATTGGGTGCAGATTTCGAACGGCGTGATGACCTGAGCTGCCATGCCTTCGGGGGCTTTGGAATAAAGGGCGAACTGAGGCGGGTAGATCCGCACCGGCCGCATGACCAGCCGGACTTCGTATCCCGCCGACGGGCTCGACCCCGTCGCGACGATCCGGACGACGCCGCCACTCTGAAATGCCTGATAGCGACCCGACGTCATCTCCCAGCCGGTCGTGTCGCGCAGCGGTTCCGCGGGCGGACAATCGGCCGGCCAGGGGGCGCCGTCCTGCCGAACCTCTCCGGGGGTGACCTTGCCAGGCGACATCGGCCTCATCGTGCCCGAACCGCGCTCGCCCTGGCAACCGGCGATCGAAAGCAGGGCGATCGCCAGGGCACACAGCGCAGGCCATCGCGCGCCCGTTGACGGCGGGCCGGGCCATGCCCGGATGGATGACGCCCGGCCGCCCGCTGCGGCTCGCGACGGACGACGTTGGAACTGTCCGATGTTGAACTCCGGCCGCCCTGGTCATCGATTCCACCTTTCGAAAGCGTTGACACGCTGCGCGCTGTGCCGCGATCGGCATCGTCTTTGCCCCATCTTGCGCGGAGGCAACCGATGAGCCAAGCATCGTCCAGCGAACTGTCGAGCCAGTTTATGACCGCCCTGCGCCGCGCCGAAGAGACGGGCGAGCCCGACCCGGTGGTCGCGGTTTTCTCGAGCGAAGCGACTGCCGAGACCGGTTCGAAGGTCGATATTGCCAGCGGCATCGACGAGATCCGCGACTACTGGCGTCGCTATCTCGAGAACTTCTCCGACATCCACTCCGAGTTCGATCGCGTGCACAACGGGGAAGGCTTTGCCGTCATGGAGTGGACCTCGACCGGCACGCTCCGGCAGACCGGCAAGCCCATCCGCTATCGCGGCGTCAGCATCATCGAGGCCGACGGCAACACGCTGGTCAGCCGCTTCCGCACTTTCTTCGACTCGGCGGCCTTCACGCCCGAGGGCGCCACCCACGCCTGATCTTCCGGGTCGATCCGCGCCGCACGGTCAATGCGACTGCCCCTGCGACGGTCCGGCCGTTCCGCTGCTGTCGCCCAGCGCCGCGGAAAACAGCGGCAGGCGGATGCGAAACGTCGTGCCCTCGCCGGGCGTGCTCGAGACCGAGATCGTTCCGTCGTGTTCCTCGACGATCTTCTTGCTCACCGCGAGCCCCAGGCCCGTGCCCTTGTTGCCCTTGGTCGAGTGGAACAGCTCGAACATGTGCTTCATCATCGGCGGCGGCACGCCATGCCCGTTGTCGCTTACCTCGATGACGCACTGGTTCGATTCCATATCGAGCCGGGCCGAGATCTTGATCAGCCCCCCGTCGGCGGGCAGGGCATCGACGGCGTTGCTCAGCAAGTTCATCAAGACCTGGTGCATCCCGTCCGGGTCCATCGGGACCGGCGGCATCTCCGGCTCGACATCGGCCACCGCCATGATGCCGCGCTCCGCGGCCACCGGGGCAATCAGCTCCAGACACTCTTCGATCACCTTTCGCGGCTGAACGAACTGCAGGTCGGGCTTGCGCTCGCGGCTGTAGCTCAGCAGGTTGAGCGTCAGCGAGAAGATCTTCTCGAGGTTGCGCGAGACGATGCCCCAGCCCTTTTGCGCCTGGGGTTGGTTGTTGTTGCGGAAGCCCATCTCGACCACATCCGCCCCGCCGCGGAGGGCCTGGAGGATGTTCTTGATCGAGTGCGACAGGGCGGCGGTCGTCTCGCCGATGGCCGCCATGCGCTCGGCGGCAATGCCCGCCTGGTAGAGCTTGGCGTTCTGCAGCGCCATGCCCGCCTGCAGGCCGATCGCGGTCAACAGCCTGAGCTGCTCGGGCGAATACGTGTAGTTTCGCACGCTCGAGTCGATGTAGATGACGCCGACCACCTCGTCGCCGCCCTTGTCGGTGAGACGCCTCGCCTTGATCGGCACGCACATGGCCGAGCGGATGCCCAGGTGGTGAACGGATTTGCCCTTGGAGAAGCGCCGGTCGGCCATGGCGTTGCTCGACAGCACGCCCTGCCCCGTGCTCACGACGTGATCGATGATGGTGCGCGAGGCCGTGATCTGCGCGTCGCGGGCCCCTTCCGGTTTCGCGCCGGGCGCCGCGCCGGGTTCACGACCGGGAGCGCGGCCGTGCACTTCGTCGCGCGTCCGTACGACAGCGGGGGTCAGCGCGCCGTCCGACCCGGCCAGCAGGATCATGCCCCGGTCGGCCTTGACGTGTTCGAAGACAAGGTCCATCACCACTTCCATGGCCTGGTCGATGTCGAAGCTCGACCCGAGTGCCGCAGAGAGCTGGTAGAGCACCTGCAGGTTGGCCATCGCATTCTGCGTCGGCTCGGGCACGGCGAGGACCATCGAGTCTTCGTTGGGCGCCACCGTGTGCATGATGGCCGAATCCATGCCCGATTCTTCGCCCGCAAGCGTGACCGAATCGCCGCGCGTGCGCGACACCCCGGGTTGGGCGCCAAAGACCATCAGCGTTCGGCCGATGCGAATCTGGTCGCCCAGCTTGAGCATCTGCGGGTCACGCACGCGCACGCCGTTGACATAGGTGCCGTTGGCCGACCCCATGTCGTAGATGGCCCAGGTTCCCTCGTGGGGCTTGAGCTCGCAGTGCCGCCGTGACACGGTGTTGTCCGTGAGCGGCAGCGCGCGGCTCTCCCGCCCCATGAGCAGCGGCTCGTCGGGCAGCTCAAACCGCCGCCCTTTGTCGGGACCTTGTAGTATCAGCAACGTAAGCACGGACGGAGAGTTTACAGCATCTTCCCCGTCATGCCGAAACGCTCGATTGCCTCTGCGGTCTGTTTGCTTTGTGGAAAGCTGTCCAGCGCGCGGTCTGCTCTGGCGGATTTTGCTTTGGCATGCTCCGAGGCGTGTGGTACCTATCTCACAGAACCCGCCACTTCAGGTCTTTGCCACACGCGGCGTTCGCAAGCCGCCGGTGTGGTGTCCACGTTTCGACTCGGTCGTCCCGATGCGGTCGGTCGGCCGGGGAATCCGGGAGAATGCTGCAATGCAGAAGCTGACGATCCTCGGTGGTGCATGTTTGCTGGGCCTCTCACCTATGTGCCCGATGGCCTTCGCCGCCGAGTGGACCTACCAATCGACCGCACCGGTGGGCATGGAGGTCCGCAACAACGCCTTGTTCGAGTTGTGGGTCCCTAATGACCAGCCGGCCGGCACCCCGGTACGCGGCCTCATATCGGTATGGGTCTGAACCTCCCAACCCTTCATGTCATCGGTGAGGATGACAACGTCAATGCCGGCTCTCTCGCCGGCGGCGACCTCTACCCCCTCACGATCAAAGACCTGGCGGAGCGCCGCCGCGCCAACGGGGGACTGACCGCAATAGCGGTTCAGCGCGACACCGGGCACACACGGTGGGACGGGCGAACACCCTTTGACCTCTCATTCATGCTCGACTGGATGTCAGCGGTTGCGGACAAGCGGGTCCCGCAGTCGATTGTCCCGGGCACCCCTTATTCGCTCAACAGCATCGACGAACAGTCCGGATATCTGGGAGAACTGGATCTGCTCTTCGCAGACTCACCGCCCTTCATCACGGTGACCTCCGCGACCGTCGGCCCGTTCGCTCAACCCGACGCGCGACAAAAGTGGTGGTTGCCCGACGAGGCAATCGCGACCGCATGGCGCGATTACAACGCGACCGGGGCCTACGCCCCAATCCCCGAGCCGGCAAACGCCTTCGTCCTGCCCGCATCGGCCCTGTTGCTCCGACGCAGGCGCTGCGCCTCCGGCACCGTCCGTTAATCCAGAACCCTATCGCAGCTTGATCGTCGCCAGCGCCATCACCGCGAGCAGCGCGCCGATCAGCCAAAAGCGGGTGACGACCTGGGTTTCCGTCCAGCCCATCTTCTGGAAATGGTGATGCAGGGGTGACATGAGGAAGATGCGGCGGCCTTCGCCGAAGCGTTTGCGGGTGTATTTGAAGTAGCTCACCTGGAGCATGACCGACATCGCCTCGGCCACGAAGATGCCGCCGATGAAAATCAGGATCAGTTCCTGCCGGATAACGATGGCGATGTATCCGAGCAGCCCGCCCAGCGCCAGCGAGCCGGTATCGCCCATAAAGACTTTGGCGGGGTTGCAGTTGAACCAGAGGAAGCCGAGACAGGCCCCGACCATCGCCCCGGCGATGACCGCCATCTGGTCGGCGCCCTGGATGTAGGGGATGAGCAGAAAGTCGGCGACACGGGGCACCCCCACGATCAGCGAAAGCAGCAGAAACGCGAACGAGGCGATGCTCATGCATCCGGCCGCCAGCCCGTCGAGGCCGTCGGTGAGGTTGACCGCGTTGCTCGACCCGACCAGCACGCACACGCCGATGATCGAGAACGAGATCAGTCCCAGCTCAAACGCGATGTCCTTGAAGAACGGCAGGTAGAGGAAATTGCGGTTGGGGATGTTTTGCCCGTAGTTGTAGGTGAAGACGCACAGCAGGATGGCCAGGCCGACCTGAAATAGCAGCTTTTCGCCGCTGTGGAGGCCCTGGCGGCTCTTGGGGTCTTTGCGGGTGAGCTTGAGCCAGTCGTCGATGGCGCCGACGCCGCCCAGCCACAGCAGGCAGACCATGGCCATCTGGACGTAAAAATTGTGCGCCACATTGGCCAGTACGAGCGTGGTGCCGGCGATGGCGGCGATGATCAGCAGCCCGCCCATGGTGGGCGTGCCCGCCTTGGAGTTCATCAGGGCGTTGAGCGCGGCCTCGTCGAAGTCGGGGCGGTCGCCGATCTTCTTCCGCTGGAGCCACCGGATCGTCGTGGGCCCCAGCAGCATGACGATCGAAAACGACATCACCACCGCGACCAGCGCCTGAAACTCCGCGAATCGGAACACCCGAAGGAAACCAAGACCGACCGATTCGAGCCACCCCTCCAGTGTGTCAACCAGCAGGTAAATCATGTGCGACCGGCGCCTTGCTCTTGTCAGCGGCCGCGTTCGCTTGGGGTCTGACAGAGGCGCAAAGAGAGCGCCCGATCCGTCGCGGCCGGTTTGCCATGTATCGGTCAGCCGCCGCCGGAAACATCAGCGGCATGTCGCCCCCGGCGGCAGGAGACCGCCCGGCATCATGCCGCGCCACGCCTGTTCACGCCGGGAGATCATCGCCCCCCGCCGCGGGCGTGCCCGGGGACACAGATTGTCGTTACACTCCCGCCCGATGATCTGGATCGACCTGCTTTACTATCTTGTGCTGGCGGCCACGTTGGTCGCGGGCGTCGCGTTGACGCTGATCGGTCTGCCGGGCATCTGGCTGATGCTGCTGGCGGCCATCGTCTATGGCTATCTCACCGACTGGGTCCACGTCGGCTGGCCGGGCCTGGTGACCATGGGCGCATTGGCGGTGGCGGCCGAAATCGTCGAAGCGGTCGCCGGTGGCGCCGGATCGACCGCCGCCGGGGGCGGTTGGCGTGCCTTCTGGGGCGGCACGATCGGCGGCATCCTCGGCGGCATCTTCCTGACCTTTCTGATCCCCATCCCGATCGTGGGCACCCTCGTCGGCGCCTGCGTCGGCGCCTACGTCGGCACACTGAGCTTCGAACTCTTCGGCGGACGCGAACACGGCCACGCACACCGCATCAGCTTCGGCGCCGCCAAGGGCCGACTGTATGGCACGATCGCCAAGGTCGGTTTCGCGGCGACGGTGCTCCTCGTGGGGCTCGTCGCGGCCGTGCCGTGGACCGACCGTGCCACGACCCCGCCCGCGGCGCTGCCGCCTCCCACAACGCTTCCGGCAACCTCGCAACCTGCCGCGGAGTCGGCCGGGCCAGAGGGAGAAACCCCCGGCGGTCAGGCACCTGACAATCAGGCGCCCGACACGCAGACACCCGACACGCAACCGCCTGGCACTCAGGCACCCGACACTCAGCCGCCCAATATGGAGCCGCCCAACATGGAGCCGCCCGCCACCGAACCGCCCGACACGCCTTCCCCGGCCGGTGCCGCCGAAGCCCCACCGAGCCCCGCATTGGCGACGGAGCCCGAACCGGCCGATCCACCCGCACAGTCACCGGGCCCGGTCGGCATCGAGCCGCCGACGCCTGCTGACTGACAACGTGCTGTCACCGACCGGGCGGCAGAGCGAGCGCCGCCGGTGTCGCGGGGCGCGGCGGTCGGATATCCTCTCGGGGGGCACGACAGGAGGTCGCGTGGGTGTACGCTTTGTTCTGGGGCGCGCCGGAACCGGGAAAACCCGATACTGCTTTGACGCCATCGTCGGCGCCATGCGCGCCCGACCGCTCGGGCCGGCGATCTATTGGCTCCTGCCCCGCCAAGCCACGTTCGACGCCGAGCGACAACTCACCTGCGGAAGCGATCTGGACGCTTTCGGACGCGCCAGGGTGCTGTCGATCGCGAGCTTCGCCAGCGAAATCCTGATCGAGTGCGGCGGGTCGGCGGCGGCCGAGATCGACGACACGGCCCGGCGCATGCTCATTTCCCACGTGATCCGTCAGCACAAGGATCACCTCGCGTATTTCGGTGGGTCGGCGGGTCGACCCGGGCTGGCGGCGGAGATCGAGTCTGCCCTCGACGAGATCGACCGCGCCGGGCTGACCGCGGAAGAGCTCACCGAGCTGGCGCAAACCACGCGCGACACCGCCGTCGCCGTCGGCGATGACGCGGGCGCGACGCTGGGCGCCAAGCTTCATGACCTGGCGCTGGTCGCACGGGCATACGAATCGGCCATCGGCAACGAACGCCTCGACCCCCACCGACGTCTGCGTCAGGTGCTGCAGTGCATGGCCGACTCGCCCACGCTTCGCGACGCCGAGGTGTATATTGACGGCTTCCTCGATTACACGCAGTTTGAGCGGGTGCTGCTGGCTCAGGCGGCGCGGGTTTGTCGGTCGATGACCGTCACGGCGCTGGTCGATCCGGCCTCGCCCGTGGCTGACAATCCCGACGCGCCGCCCGACGAGCTCTCGCCGCTCCACAAGACGCAGCGATCTTTCGCGAGACTGCACAGCGCCTTCCGGTCGGCGGGCGTCGCGATCTTGCCCCACGTCAGACTGAACACGCCGGCACGATATCGGTCACCGCAGCTTCGCAGGCTCGAACAGGCGATCGCCGTCGACGACGTTTCGGGCCGCGTCGGCGGGTCGGAACCGGCTGTCGAACAAATCGGGTCTGACCATGCCGTCGAGCTCATCGAGGCGCACGACCAGCGCGCGGAGGTGCACGCCGCCGCGCGGCGCATCACGGCGCTGCTGCGAGAGGGCGTGCGCATGCGGGATATCGCGGTGCTCGCGAGATCGCTCGACACGTATGAGCCGCTGATCGAGTCGATCTTTGCCGAACACGGGCTCTGCTGGTTCGTCGATCGGCGCAAGGCGGCGGCGCATTATCCGCTGCTGCGCCTGGTGCACGCGCTGATGTCGGCCGCCATGGGGCGGTGGCCGACCGACGCCATGATCGCCATCGCCCGCACGGAGCTCGCGGGCATCGGGATCGAGACCGTCGACAAGCTCGAGAACTATGTGCTCGCCTACGGCGTGCGCGGCGACGTCTGGGCCAGCACCGAAGACTGGGCGCTGCTTCACGCAACGACGACAGGGCATGACAACCCGGAGGCGACCGACATCGACCCGCTGTCGTTCTTCGACGATCCGGCGCCGCCCCCGCCCAACGAGATCGACGCCGCCCGGCGGGCGCTGGTGGCGCTGGTGCAGCCACTGCGCACGGCGCTGCAGTCTCCGACGCTCACCGCGCAAGACGCCGCGGCCGCACTGTGGAAGGTCATCGGCTCGCTCGACATTCCCACGACGCTCAATGGATGGGCCGAGGCCCAGCGCGCCGCCGGGCACATCGGGCAGGCGGACAAGCATGTGCGCGTATGGCAGGCGATGTGCGATCTCCTCGATCAGATCGTCAACGTGCTGGGCCCGATCGAGCTGACACCCGACGATTTCGCGGCCACGCTCGAGGCGGGCATGGACGCGATCGACCTGGGCCTGACCCCGCCCACGGTCGATCAGATCCTCGTCGGGCAGGTCGACCGCACACGCTCCTCCCGGGTGACCGCGGCCATCGTGCTGGGGCTCAGCGAGGGGATGTTTCCCTCGGCCCGGCAGGACACGCGCCTGCTTAGCGACCGCGACCGGACGCTGCTCGCCCGTCGTGAAATCGCCATCGAACCCGACACGCGCCGCCTGCTGCTCGATGAAACACTGCTCGGCTACATCGCCTTCACCCGCGCCAGCGACCGGCTGATCGTCACCCGCCCGACCGCCGACGCAAAAGGGCGGCCGCTGGCGGCCTCGTCGCTGTGGAATCGCCTGCTCGCAGCGCTGCCCGAGGTGGCGGGGCGGGTCACGACCTTGTCTGCGCAATCGCTGCGAACCGACCCGACCTGCCTCTCCACCCCGCGGCTGCTGATGAGCGCCGCCGCCCGCTGGGCATCAGACCCCAAGTCCGGTCTCACCGGCGGGCCCGGCGACGAAATCTGGCCTGCGCTGTATCAGCGCATCGCGGCCATGCCGTCGGACGACAGCCCGATGGATTTCATGCGACGGGCCGCGTGGGCGGCGCTGGCGTATCACAACACGAGCCGGATCGAGCCGGCCACGGCGGCGTCGCTCTTTGCCAGCCCGCTGCGAACCAGCGCCAGGCAGATCGAGCAGTTTGCGGCATGTCCGTTTGCGCACTTTGTCCGCTTCGGGCTGCAGCTCAAACAGCGGGAAGAGGCGGGGCTGGCGTTTTTCGATATCGACCGGCTGCTCCACCGCGTGCTCGATTCGTTCGTCCGCGAGCTCATGCGCCGGACGACCGACTACACCGCGGTCGAATCGCCTCAAACCGAATCGCTGATCCGAATGAAGGTGGCCGAGGCAGCGGTGTCGCTCCGCAAGGGACTGCGCCGCGATGACCCGCGCGTCGAACACATGATCCGACGTGTCGAGTCAACCTTGCGGCTTTGCGTCCGATCGATGCAGGCGATTTTCTCCCGTGGCACGATGCGGCCGCTGCTGGCGGGAGTGCGGTTTGGAGAGCGCAGCCACATCCCGCCGCTTCACATCCAGACCCCCGGCGGCCGGGATGTATACCTGACCGGCAGGATCGACCGCATCGATGCCGACCCGCAGAAGGCGAGGCTGTCGGTCATCGACTATCGCGCCTGGGAAGGCCGCCTGCATCTGCACGAGGCGTATCACGGGCTGAGCCTCGAGTTGCTGCTGACGCTTCTCGTGCTCCGCGAGGCTGCGTCTGAGCTCACCGGCACGTCTTCACGCGTCGCCAAAGGCGCTTCAGCCGCGCCCGCACCGGCGGCCGCGCTCTACCTGGGGCTGATCCGCCAGATCAAGTCGCTGGATACGCCTGATGACGCTCCGGAGGCGGGCACACCCGAGGCGGCAATCTACAACAAGATGCGCGGGCTCACGGCAACCGAGGCCCTGGGCCTCATCGACCGCGCCCTCGAGCCGGGCAGCAAGAGTCCTGTCGTCTGCGTTTCGCTCAGAAAGGACGGCGAACCCGACGCGAGGTCGGAGTGTCTTGCCGACAAGCATCTCGCCGCCATGCTCGACCACACGCGGGTTACGGTGGCGCGGCTTGCCGATCAGCTCTTTGATGGGGACGTCTCGGTCCAGCCCTACCGGCTCGGCAGCCAATCGCCCTGTTCAAAATGCAGCTACCGCTCGATCTGCCGTTTCAGGCCGGGCGTGGACGGATACCGCCATCTCGATCGGCTCGGCAGAGACGACATCCTCGCGCGTCTGACCGTGATCAACGAACCCGCGGCCGCCGGAAAGGGGGCACACCGATGAGCAGCGCTATGGCCCGTCCCGCGCAGCCGGCGGCCGACGCCGAGCAGACGGAGCGTGTTTCTTCGTGGACGCCTCAGCAACTCGAAGCGATCACGCTGACCGAGCCGGCCCTGCTCGTGTCGGCGGCCGCCGGCTCCGGCAAAACGGCGGTGCTCTCGGAGCGCTGTGCCACGCTGGTGACGGCGGGCGAGAACCCCTGCGGCGTCGAAGAACTGCTCGTGGTGACATTCACCGAGCTCGCGGCCGGCGAGATGCGCCATCGCATCGAGCGGGCGCTTCGCGACAAGCTGGCGGTCAATCCCACGCCTCACCTTCAGCGCCAGATCGCGATCGTCGATCACGCCGAGATCGGCACGATCCACTCGTTCTGCGCCCGGCTGCTGCGGCGGCACTTTCACCGGCTGGGCATCGACCCGCGGTTTGAGATCCTTGACGGCGACGACGCGACGCTGCTCAAGGCGGAGACGATGGACGACCTGCTCACCGACGCCTTCTCGGGCGACGCGGGGGTCGATCCGGCGGTGTTCACAAGCGTCATCGACGCCTACTTCGGAGGCAGCGACGAAGGCCTGGGTGAGACCGTTCGTCGAATCCACGACATGCTCAGCAGCCTGGCCGACCCGCAAGCGTGGACATCGAGCGCGCTGGCCGAGATTGAGCAGGGCGCTGCGGTGCAGTTGCGCGAATCGTCGATCGGTCGGCGGCTGCTCACCACCGTCGAGCGCCGCGTGGTGAATCTGAGCGAGACACTTACCGCCGCGATCCAGGGGCTGGCGAAACTGGGCAACTTTGACAAGCTCGTGCAGGCGCTGAGCAGCGCCCTCGATGTGGTTGAACCGTGGCACAAAGTGCTCCGCGAGCAGGGCCTCGACGCGCTGGCCGAAGTCGTTCGCAGCAGACCGGCAATTCGAAGGCCCTCCACGTCCAAGAGCCTGCCCGGGATCAACATCGCCGACGGGTTGTTCAAGCCTGCGATGGCGGCCTATAAAGAGAGCCCCCTGGGCGATATCCCGCCGCTGACGGAGGCGCAGTGGCGTCTGAGCCTCGAGCGGACTGCCCCGGTGGCGCGGCTGCTGCTCGATCTGTCGGCCGAGTTTGAGCGACGCTATGCCCGCGCCAAGTCGATCCAGCGGGCGATGGATTTCTCCGACCTCGAGCGGCTCGCGCTGCGTGCGCTGCAAAACGACGACGGCTCGCCCTCGGAGGTGGCCCGTCAGTGTCACCGGGTCTATCGGCATGTGCTGGTCGACGAATACCAGGACATCAACCAGCTTCAGGACCGCATTCTTTCACTGGTGAGCCGGACCTGCCTGGGCGAGAAGGGGTCGGGGTTTTTCTGTGTCGGGGACGTCAAGCAGAGCATCTATCGGTTCAGGCTGGCCGAGCCGTCGCTCTTCATCGATCGGATGAACGCGTATCGCGCGGCGCAGGCGCGATCGCCAGCCGATGCGCCGGCACGAACGATCGATCTGCAGAACAACTACCGAAGCCGCGGCCCACTGCTCGAGGCGGTCAACGTCATCTTCCGCGCGATCATGTCGGAATCGGCAGGCGAGGTGGAATATGACGACCGCCAGGCGCTGATCCCCGGCGCCGCCTACCCGAGCGGCGACAACGCACTGACCGGCGCGCCCGTCGAGCTTCATCTGCTGGTCAAGCCGACAGCGACTGAGAAGACGTCCGGGGGTGCCGTGGCAGCGGGCGGCGGGTCGGCACGCGGGGAATCCGGTCGAGGCGATGTTGGCCGTGGGGAGCCTGGTCGGGGTCAGCCTGGCCGGGGTGAATCTGGCGGCGGTGAGCTTCCCGGCAGCGACAACGGTGTGAGTGAATCGGGCGCGAGCGATTCCGGTGGAAGCGATCCCCTCGTCGAATCGGGCGACGACGCCCCCGGCGAGCAGGAAGACCTCGAGAACATGGAGCGCGAGGCGGCGCTGGTGGCGTATCGAATGCGCCAGATGATGGGGCTGATCGATCAGCCGCGCGTCGCCGTCACCGATCGTCAGACACGCAAGTTGCGCCCGATTCGCTTCGGGGATTTTGCCGTGCTGATGCGCGCGATGCGACACAAGGCGTCGCAGTTCGCCACGATCCTCCGCCGCATGGGCATCCCTGTTTTCACGCAGGAGCGCGGCGGGTTTTTTGACAACCAGGAGATCGCCGACGTCCTCTCGCTCCTCGAGATTCTCGACAACCCGCGACAGGACATCCCCCTGGCGGCCTACCTGCGCGGACCGCTGGCGCGGCTGGCCGACCCGGGCGAGGCGATGGCGCGCATCGCGCTCCATGGTCGGTCGCTCTCGCCGCCCGTGCCGTTTCACCAGGCGGTCGTGAGCTATGCCCGCACCGAGTCCAACGCGCTGGCCGCACGCCTGAGGGAGTTGCTCGATCAGCTCGACGCGTGGCGTCAGGTCGCACGCGACCGCCCGGTTTCCGAGCTAATCCTGACGATCTACCAGCAGACCGGCTTTCCGGCGTTCGTTGTCGCGCTGCCCGACGGCCCGCAGCGCGAGGCCAACCTCCACGAGCTCCACGCCCGTGCGGCGCAGTTCAGCACATTCAGAAAGCAGGGGCTAAGCCGCTTCCTGCGGTTCCTTCGCTCGATCCATGAAGAGACCGACCTTGGCGCGCCGTCGATCGCGGGGGCAGGCGTCGATGTCGTGCAGGTGATGTCGATTCACCAGAGCAAGGGGCTCGAGTTTCCCGTCGTGTTTGTGCCCGACATGGGCACCAAGTTCAACCTGACCAGCGCCGACGGCGCCATCGTGTTCGACCGCCACGCCTTGCTGGGCATCGAGCAGTACGACCCCGAGCTCATGGCGCGGCTGCCGTCGGTGTCGTCGGTGCTGGTGAAGCAGCGTGTCCACGACGCCACCATGGCCGAGGCGATGCGTGTGCTCTACGTGGCGATGACCCGCGCCCGCGAGCATCTGGTTCTCGTCGGCACCAACACACGCAAAACACTCGAATCGCTCATTGCCTCGCCGACCAACACCGGGGAAAGGCTGCGCGCCGAGCATGTATTGTCCGCGCCCACGGCGCTTCACTGGCTCATCCCGGCGATCAAGGCGGCCGGTGCGGAAAATACCGGCCATTTCCGGCTCGCCCTGCATGACCCGCCCGACCTGGCGACCTGGCTCAAACACTCCGTGCCACTGTCGCGCCGTGTCGATCCTCGCCTGGCCGCCCTCAAGCCGCTGACGCCGGCGCCAGAGCCGAATGTCCGGGCCGACGAGTTGATCGCGGCGCTGTCGTGGCGATACCCCCACATGGCTTCCACCGACACGCCCGCCGTGACGTCGGTCACGACGCTGACCAAGAAGGGCGAGCGGGCGCTTCACTCCGGGGGCGGCGGATCAGACACCGGTGATTTCGAGTCGCCGCCTCCTTCGCCCGCGTCGGCGGCGCTGCGCACGAGGGATTTCCATGCCCCCAGGTTTACCACCGGCGCGAACATGTCGGCGGCCGACAAGGGCACGGCGACCCACATCGCGCTGCAGTATCTCCCGTTTGACACGCCCCCGGTGGCGGCCTCGATCGCAGCGGCGGTCGACGCGATGGTCCGACAGAAACGCCTCACCGCGATCGAAGCGTCGGCGGTCGATACCCCGGCGCTGGCGTGGTTTCTCTCGTGCGAACTAAGGCGCTACTGGGTCGATAAGTCGTGCACGATCTACCGCGAGCAGACGGTCTATTTTCCGCATGACCCGCCGACCCGATCCCCGGGCGGCGATCAGTATGACCGCATCATGGTCCGCGGCCGGCTCGACCTGCTGATCGACTCACCGGCCGGGCTGGTCATCATTGATTACAAGACCGACCGGGTGGAGACCGCAGAAGCCGTTGCCGGGCGAGTCGAGCTCTATCGCCCGCAACTGGAGATGTATCAGTCGGCGCTCAAGGCGATGACCCGCCGCCCCGTCGGGCAGGCCTACCTGGTGTTCCTCACGCCGCGGCAGATCGTGCGGCTATAACTGCCGGCAATGCTTATCGCGATTGACATCGGCTCGTCATCGGTCAAGGCCGCGGTGCTCAGGGGCACCCGCGCGGTTTCCGACGTTTCACGTTGCGCTTTCCCGACGCGATACGAGTCGAGGCGCCTGCCCGGCGAGCCGGCAGCGTCGCAGCGGGCGGAGATCGACGCGGCCACGCTGCTGGCTGCCGTCTCGGAAGCGATCGGCGATCTGCCGCGGATGCAGCGTCGCGCCGCCACCCACCTTGCCATCTCGGTGATGTCGCCCGCGTGGATCGCGGTCGACCGAAGCGGCCGAGCGCTGACCCCGCTGATCACCCACCAGGACCGTCGCAGTGTGGCGATCGCGCGGGAGATCGAGAAAACAGTGGGCAAAGCCCGTCACCTGCGGCTCGCCGGCAACCGGCCTTTTCCCGGCGGCATTTCATCGACCACCGCCGCGTGGTATGCCCGGCATCAACCTGCGGTGTTGCGGCGCGCTGCACTGGTCGGCCATCTGTCGAGCTGGCTGATCAGGCTGCTCACCGGCGTCAGCGTGATCGACCCGTCCAACGCCTCCTTCACCGGGCTGTACGACGTCGTCGGGATGGGCGGCTGGCAGGACGAGCTTTGCGAGGCTGCCGGCGTAGACAGGCGGCTCCTGCCCCGGATCAACGACGCCGCTGCGGTGGCGGGGCGCGTGACCCCGTCGGCGGCAGAGGCGTTCTCGCTGCCCGTGGGGCTCCCGGTGCTCTCGGGCATCGTCGATACGTCGGCGGCGCTCATGCTGCTCGCCGGTGCGACGCGAGCGGCCGGCGCATCGAGCGAGCAGCGCCTGATGCCGGGGCAGTTGATGAACGTTTCGGGCTCGACCGATGTGCTTGCCCTTGTCGCCTCTCGCGCCCGTCCGCACGAGCGCCTGCTCACCCGGTGTCAGGGGGTCGGGCGGCGCTGGCTTTCGGTGAGCACGCTCGCGGCGGCCGGCAGCGCCGTAACGTGGGCCCACGAGACGCTTTTCCCAGACCTCTCGCCCGCTGCGTTTTACCGGCTCGTGCGCAAGCTTGCGGTGAGCCCGGAAGCGGGAACCGTCACCTTCTCGCCCCACCTGGCCGGGCAGCGCACCAGCATCGAGCAGCAGCAGGGGGGCTTCGGCGGGCTCACGCTTGCGACGACGCGCACGCAGATGCTCTCGGCGGTCATCGAATCGCTCGCCGCGGCCAGCAGCTCGCGGCTGCCCCTGCTCGAAGAGGTCAACGGTCTCAAGCCCCTGCCCGACGTCTTCGTGTCGGGCGGCCTGGCGAAGAACATCAAGCCCGTGCTCTATCGAGACTGGCCGGCATCGTTCGTCTTCCACGCGGCGCCGGATGCGACATTGCGGGGCCTCGGAGCCATCGAACCGGTCGAAGCAGGCTGACGGGCCCGGCGATGGGCCGGCCGGTCTGGCGGGCGGGCAGCAGCGGCCCGGCCGCTTCATTCGAGCAGACAGGCGGCGTTGTTGCGGGCAGCGGGCGCAGGAGTCATGTTGGGGAACGCCGTCGGCTGCTACTCCCGGGGGTCGTGCGGAGCGGCCGATTCGCCTCCGGCCGCATCGGCTTCGCGGATGTCGTTGAGCAGGTCGACAAAATCCGCGTCATCGAGTTCATACCAGTCGGGGATGGCTGAAGCAGGCAGACCGCGGCGCTCGGCCAGCGCACGGACGATCTTTGCCTTCAGATCAGGGTCGGTGATGTAACGAAGTCTGACCATACGCAGTGGCGACGACCTCATCGTCGCAAAAGGGGCCGGGGGCCGGATTCGCCCGCAACGAAGTGTAGCAAAGCGATGCGCCGCTGCTCGCGCGAGCGGGCTGGCATCATCTTTGCCGCCTTCGTCTGGTGTTGAACCCGCGGCCTATCGGCATCGCGGGACGAAGCCGCAAACAAGGAGTCATCATGGCACGCATGGGATCGTCGGCATTTTCCGAAGCTGAAGAACACCGCGAGGGCGGGCTGGCCCGTCCGATCGAAGACATGACCGCCAAGATCCCCAGCGATACGTTCCTGTGGCTCGCCGGCGGATCGATCATCGCTTCGCTGGTGCTCAAGCTGTCGGGACGTCGCAACGACGCGCTGTTCGTCGGTCAGTGGGCGCCGACATTTCTGCTGCTGGGCGTTTACAACAAGATCGTCAAGGTGGCCGGGCATGACCGCGAGAGCTACTGACCGCCCGTCTCCCCCCTCACGGGGCGGCAGCCAGCGGGCAGGACGCGACGGACCACGATCAGGGCGATAAGATACACCCGTCGATGCTGCGCGCCCGGTGCGACCCGCCGGGCGCGGCGGCGATGGCGGTGCACCTTTACCGTTCATCGCGGGCTTTGGCCGCCCAGACCGCCCCGGTTGCGGATGTTCCGCGACCGGAGGACTGCTGGTCGGGCGGGCGGGCCCTGGGCGTCGCTGGGAGGCTTGATTGTTTGGTCTGCTATCCGGCCGGTTCAGCCGTGACCGAGCCGCACGTCAACGTGGCAACGGGTCCAGCGTCAGTCAGAGCCCTTCTTCATCAGGCGGGTCATCGTCCGCACTCGAGCCACGCACGCTCGAGATCGGCCGCGAGTTGCTTGCCGCGGCAAGGTCGCACTCGAAGGGCAAAGCGCTGCAGGATCGCCTGACCGACTGGGCCATGTCGGATCCGGCGTTTAAGGTCCAGCTATTCCGCTTTGTCGACGTTTATCCGCGCCTTGGCACACCCGAGGCGGTTCACCTGCATCTTGAAGAGTATCTGAATCAGCCGGGCGTGAAGCTGCCGCCGGGCATGGGGCTGGCGCTCGGGGCCGGCGGGCTGCTCAAGGGCGTGATGAACAAGACGCTCGCCGGACAGATCGGCGCGATGGCGGGTCGTTTCATCGCGGGCGATTCGCCGCAGGCGGCGCTGGGGGTGCTCAGAAAGGCATGGGACCGGCGCGTCGCCTCGACCGTCGACCTGCTCGGCGAAGCCTGCCTCAGCGAGGCGGAGGCCGAGGTCTATCACCGTCGGCACATGGAGCTGATCGACGTGCTGGCGGCGGAGATTCCCGCCTGGCCGGCACACGCGCAGCTCACCACCAACCACCTCGGCTCGGTGCCAGCGGTCAATGTATCGATCAAGACGTCGTCGCTGACGCCGCATCTCGACGCGATCGACTTTGACAGGGCGGTCGAGCGTCTGACCGAGCGGCTGCTTCCGCTGCTGCGTCATGCCGCGGCCAAAGGGGTCTTCGTCAACTTCGACATGGAGAGCCGCGCGACCAAAGACCTGGTGCTCGATGCGTTCATGCGCTGCGCCGGGCAGGTTGATTTCGCGGCGGGCGTGGTGCTGCAGGCCTATCTGCGCGACGCCGAGGCCGATGCGGCCAGGCTGATCGACTGGTCGCGCCGGACGAACCGCGCGGTGACGGTGCGGCTGGTGAAAGGGGCATACTGGGATCATGAGGTGATCCTTGCCACCGAACGGGGCTGGCCTATTCCGGTCTGGACCCACAAACACGAGAGCGACGCCTGCGCCGAGCGGATGGCGCGGCAACTGCTCGCGGCCACACCCCGTCGTGCCGGCGAAGGGGGCACGTGCCTGGCGCTGGGCTCGCACAACGCCCGCACGATCGCCGCGACGCTGGCAGCCTGCGAGGCCGCGGGGTTGCCACCGTCGGCGGTCGAATTGCAGATGCTCTATGGCATGGGCGATGCGCTCAAAGCCGCGGTCGTCGAGCGGGGGCTGCGGCTGCGCGAGTATGTCCCCGTGGGCGATCTCGTCCCCGGCATGGCGTATCTCGTCCGTCGCCTGCTGGAGAACACCTCGAACCAGTCATGGCTGTTGCAGGGCGATGATCAGCACGTGCCCGATGATGCGCTGCTCGCCAGCCCGCACGCCCAACCCTCTCGCGCCACACGCGCGCCCGCACCGGCCGCTGACTCATCGACAAACCACGTCGGAGCTGGCGATTCGGGTCAGGCGAGCACAGCGGCAACCAGCCCGCATCTAGCCGGCGGCAGGGCGGTCGGTGATCCCACGGCGGTCAGAGAACCTACAGGCGTCGACGGATTCCGAAACGAACCCTTCCGCGATTTCGCCGATCCGTCACAGCGGTCGGCGTTTGCCAGGGCGGTCGAGTCGGTATCGGTTCAGCAGACGCCTGTTTCGGCGGGCGAGTCCGATGCCCGGGCGGCGGTCGAGCGGGCGGCGGCCGCGTTTGCCAGATGGCGCGGTACGCCGGCCGCGGAGCGTGCGGCCATATTGAAGCGCGGGGCCGAGATCATGCGGAGCCGCCGCGACGAACTGGCGGCCATCATGGTCCGCGAAGCGTCCAAGCCGTGGCGCGAGGCGGATGCCGATGTGTGTGAAGCCATCGACTTCTGCGTGTTCTACGCGATGCGTGCTCCGTCGCTGTTTGCTCCCAAGCGCCTGGGCGATTACCTCGGGCAGCGAGATGAGCTCTGGCATGAACCCCGCGGCGTGACGGCGGTAATCAGCCCGTGGAATTTCCCGCTGGCGATCTGCTGCGGCATGACCGCCGCCGCGCTGGTGACAGGCAACCCCGCCATCGTCAAGCCGGCGGAGCAGACGCCGACAATCGCGCGGATCATGTGCGAGATCCTTTGGCAGGCCGGTGTCCCGCGCGACGTGCTGCAGTTTCTCTCGGGCCCGGGTGAGACCGCGGGCGCGGCGCTGGTCAGGCACCCGAAAACAGCCGTCATCGCCTTCACAGGGTCGAAAACGGTGGGGCTCGAGATCCTTCGCGTTGCCGGCGACACACTGCCCGAGCAGCGGTTCGTCAAGAAGGTGGTCTGCGAGATGGGCGGCAAAAACGCCATCATCATCGACGAGTCGGCCGACCTCGATGAAGCCGTGGTGGGTGTCAGAGATTCCGCATTCGGCTATGCCGGGCAGAAATGCTCGGCCTGCTCGCGGGTGATCGTGCTGCCGCGGGTGAGGGATGAGTTTGTTCATCGACTGGTCGAGGCCACGCGGCTGCTCAAGGTCGCGCCGGCGAGCGACCCGGGCACCGATGTGCCCCCCGTGATCGACGACGAAGCGTCCCGCCGCATCTGGGCGATGATCGACGTCGCTTCGACGGAGGGGAAGGTCGTGCTGGGCGCGGGCGATTTCCAGATCACCACCCGCGGCCGATTGATCCCGCCCCACATCGTGACGGGCATCCGGGCGGAACATCAAACAGCGCAGAACGAGATTTTCGGTCCGGTGCTCGCGGTGATGGAGGCGGCGGATTTCGCATCGGCGATCGACCTGGCCATGGCTCCGCCTTATCGACTCACCGGGGCGGTTTATTCGCGAACGCCTTCTCACCTGGCAATCGCGAGGCGCGAGTTCCGCGTGGGCAATTTGTATCTCAACCGCGGAAGCACCGGGGCCCTGGTCGGCCGGCAACCCTTCGGCGGCGGCGGCATGTCGGGCGCCGGCACGAAAGCCGGCGGCGATGACTATCTCCTTCAGTTTGTCGAGCCCAGAGCTTGCAGCGAAAACACCGAGCGGCGCGGCTTCTCGCCCGAGCTGATCACCTGATGTGGGGTCAGCCCTGAGGTGGCGCATCGTTGCCCTCGGCGTCGAGCGCGGCGGCCTGACCGAGCAGAAACCGGCGGACTGCCTCGTCCTCGGCCAATCCGGCGGCCCGGTGGAACGCGCTGCGGGCGGCCTCGACGCTCCCGCTGAGCTTCGACAAATGGGCAAAGGTCGCCCAGTAGGGCTGGTATGTCTCGATCCTTGCGTGGTCGATGTCTGACAGCGCCTTGAGGCCCTCCGCGGCGCCGCGCGCTTCGGCGATGGCCGCCGCCCGGGCGACGCGGGCGCCGATGCCCGAGGTCATCGCCACCAGCGCGTCATAGAGCCGGACGATGGCCGGCCAGTCGGTCCTGCCGGTGAGACGCCGGATCACGTGGGCCGACTGAATCGCCGCCTCGAGTTGGAATCGTCCGATGCGGCCGAGCCGAGAGGCAGCGCCGAGCAACGTCTCGGCCCGCTTGATCGACCGCTCATCCCACAGGCGTGGGTCCTGATCCGACAGCCGGACAAAGGCACCGTCCGGCCCGCGCCGCGCCGGGCGTCGGGCGAGGTTGTAGAGCATCAGCGCCGCCAGCCCGAGCACCTCGGGGTCGTTCGGGCAAAGGCTGCAAAGCTCCTGCCCGAGCCAGGCCGCCTCGTCGGCGAGTTCGCCGGGGCGATCTCCCAGTGCGTCGTTGTCGAGGCCTGCGGTAAATGCGGCATACACACACTGGAGAACGTCGTCGACCCGGTCCGCCAAACCGGCGGCGCCGGGCATCTCGAAGACGAGCTTTGCGTCTCTGATCCTGGCCTTGGCCCGCACGAGCCGCTGAGCCAGCGTCGCCGGCGGAACGAGCAGCGCGGCCGCGATCCGCCTGGCCTCCAGGCCCATCACCGTCTGAAGCATCAGCGGCATGCGCACGGCGGGATCGATCTGCGGGTGGGCGCAAAGAAACAACATGGACAGGCGCTGGTCTATCACCGTGTCCTCCTGCGCGGGTGGCTGAAGCGCCTCAATGGCCGCGACGTCTGCGAAGGCCCTGCGTTCGACCCGCGCGTGTCGCATCGCGTCGATGGTGATGCGCCGCGCGGCGGTGAGAAGCCAAGCGTCGGGGTTGGCGGGCACGCCCTGAGCCGGCCAGACCTCCAGCGCCCGGGCGAAGGCATCGCTGAGCGCATCTTCCGCGGCCGCGATGTCACCCGTGCGCGACACCAGCAACGCCAGCAGTCGGCCGTAAGACGCCCGGGCCGCGCGCTCGGCGGCGAGGCGGGCATCGCCAACCGTGGATGACTCGGGCGCTGGCGGCATCGGTGACTCCATCAGTCTATCCACCACGGCCCGATCCGTGTCGATCTGTCGATCTGGTCGAAAACAAGCGGCGTCCGCCCGCGCGAAAGGCAAACCTTCCGTCACGGGCGGACGCCGAGCCGTCGGGCTGGCTATTCGGCGCGGCTGACACGCCGATCGATGATGCGGCGGCGCGAGTGACGCGGGTGTGCGTGTCAGCAGGCGGATCACCGGTCGGCCGTGCCGCTTCAGCGAGCCGGCGGGGTCAGTACGGGCCTGACTTCAACACCGCCGCCGTTGGAGACGGACGGGCACCGGGCGGCCCACTTGAGCGCTTCTTCGACATTGGCAACGTCGATCAGGAAGAAGCCGCCGAGGCGTTCCTTCGAGTCGATAAAGGGCCCGTCGTGAACGACCCGGTTGCCGTCCCGCATCGAGATGGATGTCGCGGTGGCGGGTGGTTCGAGCCCGGCCCCGCCGGCAGCCACACCGGCATCGCTCAGCGCCTTGTTGTATGCCATGTACGCTCCCCAATACTCGGCCGCGCGTGTCGGGTCGTGCCTGGCCGACATGTGCTCGGGCGTTTCATAAACGACGACTGCAAACTTCATGGATCGCTCCGGGTGAAAGATGAGTGGTTGGACTTAATCTCCCGCCTGTCGCGCAGGGGCCGCGACAGGCGGGTGTTTTCTCGCGAAGGTTTACTGGGCGCACGGTGGGTGGGGCAGGTTGGCCCGCACCTCGACGCTGCCCGCGAACACGGCGGGGCACTGCCGGGCCCACTGGAGCGCCTCGTCGATCGACTTGGCGCGGATGATCATGTAGCCCCCGGCGAACTGCTGCTGCCCGTCGGGCGAGAGGGGCTGCGTCTCGATCTTGCCGTCGCGCGAGGTCAGCCGCCAGCCGTGCGAGGGCGACTGCAGCGGCGCGCCGCCCACCAGCGCGTTGGCGGCGGTGAGCCGGCCGGCATAATCGCTGAATGCCGACCAGTATGCCGCCGACCGCTCGGGGTCGAAACGCTGCGCGAACCGATCGGTCGGCTCGTGGATGATCAGCGTGTAGAGCGAAAGCCCGGTCGCCTGATCGACCGCGACCGGCTCACCTGCCGACGGCACGGCGGGCAGGGGGGTCTGAGCCAGCGCGACGGCCGCGATGCCCAGGGCGCCGCCCAGCAGAGCGGTGACCACGTGTCGGAAACTCGAACGCATTGGATGCCTCCAGACGAAGAATGAGGTTGCCGGGCGACTCCGCCCGTTCAACCCCATGACGTCCGGCACATCACTCAATCGACATACGCTCCCGATTTTTCTCTTCGCCGGTTCTTTGCGCGCCAGCGTGGAAGTCTCGAATGGCCCTTGAACGCATCCCAAGGAGCCTCGCCCGCAAGAACGCACCAATACTGCCACCCCATCCCTCAGTGGCGGCTCGGCGATCCGGTCAGGGATTGGACAGGGGGGCTGGTTCGCCCTGTGTGCCATCCGGAGCCGGCGCGGCGGCCGTGTTCTCGGCGGCCGCCTCGAGCTCGTCGATTTCGTCCTCGCCCTCGGCGACGTAGCCCGTGCGGGCGCGCACGTTGGCCGGGTCAAACCAGAACTGCAGCATCTCCTGCGACATCGCCCGCTTGATCCGGCGCGAGACCTGCTCGGAAACCAGCGGCGAAATCTCGGGCGTGATGCCGGTGATGACATCCCTCAGCTGCACCACATAAACGCGGCCGGCCTGCGGAAGCTCGACGATGCGCACGGGGTTTGACTCGACCGCCGGGTCGGTGCGCAAAAGCGTCAGCGCCTGGGTGACGAACTGGGCGGCAGCCACGTCATCGAGATCGAGCTCGCGGCTGCTGATGGTTTCACCGATCGGGCCGATCGGGAAAATCTTCTCACCATGCAGCGCGGCCGCATCGGAAAGCCGGCCTTCGAAAGTCGGAAGCGCCTCGACGATCTTCCTCGCGCGATCGAGTGCGAGCTGATAAGCCGCGCTCTTGCGGAAGTCATCTTCGATCCCCTCGGCCTGCTCGACCGACGCGGGAAGTGCCGCCCGCGCGGCTTCGGTGACGCGGAAGAAGTAGATGCCGCCGTCGTCGCTGGTCAGCAGCGGCGACGGCTGGTTGATCTCGAGGACCGGCGCGCCGCGGTCGGTGTTGTCGGGGGCGATGTTGGGCTTGACTCGCGTCGTCGCCAGCACGCCGAACGGCATGGGCTCGTTGCGACCCCGGACAGGCAGCGTGGCCTGGCCGATCCCGGGAAGAGCCGAGAGCTCCTCCGCCGAACGGAACGCCTCTGTGAGCGACTCGATGCGGGGGTTGACGTTGAACTCGCGGCGGAGCGATTCCGCCAGCGTCTGGAGATAGCCGATATGCGGATACTCGCCCTTGCCGCCGCCGACGACGAACGCCTGGTAGTCAGAGTTCAGGCGCTGCGTGAGGCGCTGCGTGAGCGCCCGCGTGAGCTGGTCGACCGCGTCGCGCTGCAGCCTGTCGACAATCTCGGCCCTGACTTCTTCGAACGGCTGGAAGGCCGCGTCTCCCTCGAGCGGCGCCTGGCCCGGGGCGGGCGATTTTCTGAACGACTGGCGGTTCTGCGTGTAATACTTCGCCGCCTCGACGTCCCACCGGGCGGCGGGCCTCGAAGCGGCCGCGGCGCGGCGCAGTTCTTCGCGGTCGATTCCGACGTATTGCAGCTTGACCCGATCGGGCAACTGGTATCCAAAGCCCATCGGATTCGAAGCGTCGGGGTTTCCGCGCGGGCGATTGCCGTATCGGATGTAGAGTTGCCGCAACTGATCGGCGGTGGGCGGCGCCACCTGATCGACAAGCTCGCCCGTGGTGATCTCCGCCGCGTCGAGCGTGATGACCTGCGACTCATACGCCTCGCGATACACCCGCAACGGCTCGCTGACCTTCACCGCATCGGCGGCGCGCCGCATGTGAAGATCGACCAGCAGGAAGTTGGTCACCGCCTGGCGAAGCGCCTGCTCCTGCTCCAGGGTCATCGACTCGGGCAGGTTGATCTGGTTTCGCAACCACGCCTCGACGAGGTCGTTCGGCACGCGGATCCCCGCGTCGAGCGCATCGATCTGCATCAGCAGGAACAGGCGCGGGTCGTTGGCAAAGCGGCTGATCGCCACCTGCCCCACCGTCGGCGGGGGGATAAACCCGTTGTCCACGCGGAAGATGTCGACGTTCTCACCGAGCAGCGCCAGAAGCGGAAGCTGCGAGATCAGCCCCGGGACCGAGAACCGGGTCGTCGTCTGCCGAAGCATACGGATCTGGTCCTCAGCAGCTTGTAACTCGGAGTAGTAAACCTTTCGATCGCCGACGCGACCGATCACCCTGTCGGGCGCCTGCGACTGACGCCCGAACGTCACGGGAAGAATGAACGCCACCATCAGCGCCGCCGCAAAGACGGCCAGCACTTTCTTTCGATGCTTTTCGCTCAGTAGAAACGTCATGGTTCCGCTTGGTAAGAGAATTGTATTTCAACTCGCCCATCGACTCGCCCGGCCATCGTCAACCTGCCACGGGCTGATGGCGTGTCGACAGTCTTTCTCATTCCCTATCTGGCGGCGCCTGCCGCCCGGCCGGCATGTTAACCACCATCGGGCGGGTTGAGCACCGTCAGGGCCGCCCGGGCGCGACGAGCCACACCCGCATCGGTCGATTCGGCCAATTCCAGCAACACCCGCCGGGCCCCGTCCTGGTCACCCAGTGTGGTCAGCACCTCGCTCACCCCGAACAGCGCATCGCTCACGCGAGAAGAGGCCGACGGCAGTTCCTTGAAGTGGGCAACGACACGCATGTAGTCGAGGGCGGCGTCGGCCAGCCCGCCCGGGTCGTTTGGCGCCTTGGCCATGCCGCGCCCGGGCGCGGGTGAGCAGCGCCGCGGCCTGCTGCCCCGGCTGGGTGAAAAGCGCCTGGTTCTCGTCAATGAGCGACAGCGCGCCGGCAAAGTCGCCCTGATCGAGCGCGAGTCGGGCGGCGTTGAGCCTCACGTCGGCCAGCGCCACCTGCGATGCGCCGCCCTCGGGGCGGGCAGCCTCGCGTTCGAGCAGGCGCTCGGTGGCCCGCGCGGCCGACGCGTTGTCGCCGCGAGCGCGGTGGACCTCGATCAGCAGGTTCATGGCGCTGCGCCGGGCCGGATCGTCGAGCGACACCGAAGCCATGGACCGCTCGATCTCGACCGCCGCCGCATCAAGCAGCGCGCTGGGGCCTTCGGGGATGCGTGGCTTGGCCTGCGGGGCGGCCGCGGGGTTGGCCGACAGCAGTTGCAGGTATGCGGTCACCGCCGCGTCGACGCGCCCGGCCTTGGCCGCGCTGTCGACCAGCCTGAGCGTCACCCAGTCGCGAAGCCATCCGCGCGGCGTGCTCCGCAGCGTGCGCAGATAGCCCTCGGTCGCCCGCGCGAAGTCGCCGCCGACATGGGCGGCCTCCGCCGACGAAAAAGTGGGATCATCGTCGAGTTGAATGCGCGTGACGGCGTTAACAGGGCGAGAGGTCTCGAGCCCGCCCGACGTGCGGAAAAACAGCGTATCCTGCTCGACCCGCAACACACGCACACCGCTATACGGGACGGGGTTTCCGCCGCCCGAGCTGATCCAGACCGTGTCGGCGTAAGCGACGTTGGCGGCGAGCATGGCTATGCAAGCCGCCGCTGAGCCGGCCATCTTTCGCCAGGCACCCTGCGCCTTGCCGCCGACAGCGTTGTCCCATGCCGGGCGGTGGGGGTGAACGATGGACGACGAACTGATCATGGCGGGTTCAGCGGGCAGGACGCCCCGGCCCAGTCGGCAGGCCCATGGCATCGGACGAAGTGTGGTGAATGCAGGAGAGGGGGGTCGAACCCCTACACCTTTCGGTACGGGAACCTAAATCCCGCGCGTCTGCCAATTCCGCCACTCCTGCGTACGCACGGCGTGATTAGACGACCCGCGGCGGGCATAGTCAAACAGCAGGTTTGCGGGCCCCGACCGATGTCGCGCGAATAGGCGCCGGCGCTCGAGCATGTCGTGCCCGTTGCATGGAGTGTGGCACGCGGGCCGATATATTGATGTGCCGTACACGGCTGAGTCCGACGACTTTACCCGAGGCCCGCGCCCGCCCATGCCGATCAAGACACCGCGCATCGCTGACCTGTCGCTCGACGAATTGCTCGAGCGCGAGTGGCTGATCACCAACCACCTGGGCGGCTATGCGTCGTCGACCATTGCGGGGCTCAACACGCGGAAATATCACGGGCTGCTGGTGGCCGCGCTGTTGCCGCCGGTGAAGCGGACGGTGATCCTCTCGCGGGTTGAAGAATACGTGCAGTTTGACGGCCGGATCGATTCGCTGGCTTCGAACGAGTATCCGGGCGTGATTTTCCCCGAGGGGCACAAGTTTCTCGCGGCGTTTGATCCCCAGCCGTTTCCGAGGTGGGCCTATCGCTCCGACGACTGGACGATCGAAAAAGGCGTCCGGCTCGTGCGCGGTCAGAACACGGTGGTGATCTCCTACACGCTGCTGGGCGGGGTCAAGGGCGTGACGCTGGAGATTCGCCCGCTGATGGGCATGCGGCCGATGCACGAACTGGTCTATCAGAGCAACCTCGCCCTGGCGCCCGAACTCTGCGGCAGGGGGCCTCAGCATTACCGCATAGCGCCCACCCCGCGCACTCCCGAGGCCTTCATCTCCCACGACGGCACGCTCAATCCCGCGGGCATCTGGTACATCAACCATATCTATCGCCGGGAAGCGCAGCGCGGCTACCCGGCGCTGGAAGACCTCTGGTCGCCTTGCGTGGTCAGGTGGGATCTGACGCCCGGACAGACGGTGCATTTCGTCTGCTCGACCGAGCCGACAGACTTTGCCCAGGCGGTTGCGGCCGCCAACGATCAGGCGGCGGGGGCTTCGCGCTCGGGGCCTTCACCGCGGGGCGAGCATCTCGACGTGTTGATCTCGGCCGCCTCGCGGTTCGTGGCGCGGGTGCCGGCCGTGCGGGTCAAGGCCATGCTCGGCGAAACCTCGGCCGGATCGGAGTCGACGCCGCGCGATGCCGCGTCGATCGTGACAACCGAGATTCCCTGGGGCAGCCCCGACATACGCTCGGGGCTGATCGCGATGCCCGGGCTCCTGCTCTCGACGGGGCAGTTCGACGATGCCGACCGTTTTCTGCGGCTCGCGGCCGACCTGCGGCGCAGCGGCGTTGTCCCCTCTTCACTGCTCGAAGACGCGAGCGGCGCATCCTATATCGGAGCCGACACCTCGCTGTGGCTCATTCACTCGGCCAGCGCGTATTTCCGCGCCGTCGGACCGGGCGAGCCGCAGCTTCGGTGGTGGCTGTCGGTGTTTGAGTCGATCCTTGAGGATTACGTCGCCGGCAGGGCCTCGTCGGCAGGGGTGACCATCGACAGCGACGGGCTGCTGGTCACCCGCCTCCACGGACAACCGACCACCTGGATGAACGCCCGGACCGACGGCTCCCCGGTCACCGGCCGCGACGGACGACCGGTCGAGGTCAACGCCCTGTGGTACAACGCGCTGCGGATCACCGCCGACCTGAGCGCCCGGCTCGGGCGGCAGGAGTCGGCAGAACGCTGGATCGGGCTGGCCGAACGCGTCAAGGATGCGTTTGGTAGGCGGTTCTGGAACGAGGGCGCCAATTGCCTGTTTGACGTCGTGCGCGACGCGGCCGACACCGGGCATGGCGGGCAATCCGACGGAGCCATCCGCCCCAATCAACTTTTTGCCATAGGCCTCGAATTCTCGCTGCTCGACAACGAGCGGGGCGGCGCCGTGCTCGAAGTCGTGCGGGGCGAACTGCTCACCGCCCTGGGCGTGCGCACGCTCTCGCCGCGCGACCCGGCCTATCGCGGACGCTATGGGGGCGATGCGGCCTCACGCGATGCCGCTTACCACCAGGGCACGGCTTACCCCTGGCTGCTGGGCGTCTACGTCAGCGCACTGCTCCGCGTCCGCGGCCGGTGCGACGAGGCACGCTCGGCGGCCATGCGCGTGATCGAGCCGTGCATCCGCTACATGGAAGACCGCGGCACAGGCATGCTCCCCGAGCTGTTTGACGGTGATCCGCCGCACCATCCGGGCGGCGCCGTCGGTGCGGCCAGGTCGGTCGGCGAGGTGCTCAGGGTTTATGCCGATCTCATCTCGAACTGACGCCATTTCGGCCCGGGTCGCGTGGAGCCGGCGGCGTGTCCGCGGCGGGCTCCGAAAAGCCGCCTGCCGCAAATCCGCATGCCGCCTTCGCCCGTATGCCAAGGGCTCCGTCAACCGGACATGACCGGTTTGTTTCGCAAAATAGTCTGCCCGCGGGTATCTTCATTCATGCGACAAACCGGCGCGCGCCGGGCTCTTGACGCGCAACTCTCTCGCGGGCTCTGCACAGGGAATAGGGTATGGAAAAGCAGCAATTCGGCGTGGTGGGTCTCGGGGTCATGGGGCGCAATCTTGCGCTGAACATCGAACGCAACGGTTTCTCGGTGGCTGTCAACGACCGCTCGGCCGAGAAAAACGCGGAGTTCGTCAGCAAGTACGCCTCGGGCAAGCGCGCCAAGGTGGCGCGTGACCTGCCCGACCTGGTTTCGATGCTCGAAAAACCCCGCCGCATCCTCCTGATGGTGCCCGCGGGCGGTCCGGTCGATGCGGCAATCGAGTCGCTCAAGCCCCACCTCAACGAGGGCGACATCATCATCGACGGCGGCAACTCCCTCTACACCGACACCGAGCGCCGTGTCGCGGCCCTCGACGCCTCGGGCACGGGCATCAAGT
>CAZBOE010000007.1:0-17970 GCA_964493365.1 uncultured Tepidisphaeraceae bacterium
CCCATGGCCCGTATCGCGGCCATCCGCGAGCTGCTCGATCGCTCGGTGGGCAAGGCCGGGGCAGTGCCGGTGGAAGCCCCCAAGCCACAGCCGACCGCGCTCGAGATGGCGCAGCGGCTGGAGGCGCTGGGCGTGCCGCGGGAGAAGCTGCCGTTCGCGTTGCGGATGGCCATCACCAAACACGCCGAAGCCCGCGACGCCGGCGCTGGCGACGCCGCCTCTCCCGGCTGACTCGCCGTGACGGCCGTTCACCCGCCGCTGAAGAGGCTGGGCGTCGGGCGATCGGGGCCTTTGCTGGCGTCGAACTCCGTGTGCAGCCCATCGACGCCGGGCATGGCTCGTCGGGCGATCTCGTGGAACTTTGGGTCGTTCAGCGACTCATAGGTGAGGTCTTTGAAGATCAGCTTGACCTCCATCTTGTCGGTCAGCGCCTTGGCCGTGCCGAAGGCGGTGTCGATGTCCTCCCGCAGGCGACCGGCCAGGTAGTCGTTGGACGGGCGTGGGCCGCAGAGCTTGCGGTAATGGTCGGGCGGATTGCGAATCACCGCCGGCAGAAGGGCCGCAGTAACGACCGCGGAGCTGGTGGCGATGAGCTTGTCGATCTGCTCCGATGCTCCCTCGGCAAAAGTCTTCACCTCGTCACGCAGCTCGTCCACCGCCGCTTCGAAGCGCTGCCGGTTGGCCCTGAGCAGGATCATGCCGTATCCGGTCAGCGGCACGAGGAAGCGCCGCTCGATGTCGCGGCGCATCTCTTTGAGCGTGGCCTCGGTGATGAGGCCAGAATGCCTGGTGCTTTTGACCGCCACGGCGCACTTGTGCAGGAGGTCGAACTGGGCATGGAACTGCCGCTCGACATTGGCCGTGCGGGCCAGGCCCACGAGACTGGCCGGTATGGCGACGCGATTCCGCGACAGGGCGCAGCCGACCATACTGAACTCGACGAACTGAAATCGGGACGTGAAGACACGCACCTGTCGCGCCAGGTCAAACTTGGCCGGCGGCGCCGCGGCCAGGTCGGCCTTGACCTGCTCGATCTGGTCACCCCTCACCGGATCAAGCCCCACGACACGCTGGGCGTCAGGGCTGGCACCCAGCCCCAGATCCCGGGCGACCCGGGCCGGCACCGGGCCCAGCTCGATCGCGTTGGGCCGCTGCGGCTGGGTCGATCCGGCCTCCACCAGCAGCGGCGGCGGGCTGAAGACCAGCGTCTGGCTGTCACACACCAGCAGTCCGATCCGCACGCCGGGCTGATGATGGACCATGGTTCCGGCGGCCGCCGCGGCCGAGCGCAGTCGTTCGACCGCCTCCAGGGTGCCAAAGCCGAGGCGGAAGACCTCCGGGTCGACGTCGAGGATGACGGTGACCGCGTCGGGGCCGAGTCGTTCCCAGGCCCGCTCGATGGCCTCCGCCACCGTGTCGCTCACGCCCGGCGACAGGAGCAGGACGCGCTCCTCGGCCCGCTCGATCATCGCGACAAGCTTGGCGTCATCGGCGAACGTGATGCTCGGAGTCTGATGCTGGCTGCTCGGGATGTCGTGGTCCATGGGCTTCCCTTCTGCGCGAGTTGATGCTCGACGCTGCCCGTATACCCGGCGCGACTGTCAGCGCTATGTCAGTGACGAAGGCGGCGTTCACCGTCACTTAACGGTGGATCGCCATGGGGGCATGGAACAGCGGAGGGAGCGAACACATCTCGGGGGGCACGCTTCATTGGCTGATCGACCGGGAACTGGCCCGGCCCAGCGCTTCCCTGCCCGGCTGGAGTGTTGACCACGTCGCCCACGGGGGCTGCGGGGGTGTGGGCGTTCACCGTCACTTAACGGCGGATCGCCTAAAGGCGAGGGTCACTGACACTCCGCGAGCAGTTCGCCCACGCTCGCCGTCAGTGCCTGGTCGAACATCCCGCGAGCACGGCGAGCGATTGGACAGAGTCGGAGGTTCCTCACGCTCTGCACGACGTTTCACCCACCGCCGGAGTCGACGGCTCATCACCCTGTTTTTTCTGGGGTGGCGGGGGTTGGCGGCGCTCGGCCGGACCGTGGCGAATCGTCAGGTGAAGCTCATGAAGGGCCTCGTGGGCACGGACAGTGGCGTGATGAACCGGATCCTCCGTGACGATGCCCAAATCGGCACAGCGACGCCGCAGGCGCCAGAGGTAATCGCGGGTGGCGGCGGCTATCGTTCTCGACGCGGCCAGGTCTCGGGGTCCTTCGCTGCACGGCTCTCACTTGAAAGCGATGGACCTTGCGGTCTTTTTGTCCTCCTGTTCGACCTCGATCCACAGCTTGCTGCCTTCGGGCATCGGGTCGGGGACGTCGGCGTGGACTTCCATCTTGTCGTCGTGCTTGTGGGCCTTGCCTTTGCGCGAGCCGCGGGCGGACTCGATGCCGATCCAGACGCGCACGGCCCTGGGCTCCTTGTCACCCTTGATCTTGATCTCGAAGGTCGCCTCTTTGCCGGCGACGACCTGGCCGTCCTGGATCACTTCCATCTCGAATCCGTCGATGGTGAGCGTGCCGAGGGACTGGGTGGTCGGAGCGGTGGTGGCGTGATCGTGATCGTGGCCCGGATCTGCCAGTGCGGGGATGGCGACCACCGCAGCCACTGACAGGCAGATAAACATCGAGGGGAGGAAGCGCTTCATAATGACTCCTTGCTTGAGGGACGTGGGCCCAACGCCAACGCGTCTTCCATACGCGTGGGAGACGGCGACGACTTCATGATAAGGCGGTAGCCCGCCGGGACGACGATGAGGTTGAGCAGCGTGCTGGTGACAAGTCCGCCGAGCACGACGATCGCCAGCGGAGCGAGCAGTTCGCCGCCCGGCTCGCCGGCCTTCATCGCCAGCGGCACCAGGCCCAGCATCGCGGTGAGCGCGGTCATGAGGATCGGCACGAGCCGATCCATTGAGCCGAGGATGATCGTGTCTTCGATGCTCATTGCCGTCGTGTTTACCTTGCGGTAGTTGTCGACCAGCAGGATGCCATTGCGCACGGCGATGCCAAAGAGCGTGACGAAGCCGACCATGCTCGCGATCGAGATCACCGGCGGCCGAAACGTGCCGACGCCTACGAGCCCGAGCAGGTTGCCGAAGAAGCTCGGGCTCTCGGTGATGAAGATCGCCGCAATCCCGCCGACCAGCGCCAGCGGCAGATTGACCATCACCAGCAACGCCGCCCGCAGCGAACCCAGCGCCATGTAAAGCAGCAGCAGGATAATCACGCAGACGCCTGCGCCCATGAGGTAGATCGTTCGCGCGGCCGACTGCTGCGCCTCGAACTGGCCGCCGAAGGTGACGGCAAAGCCCGATCGCGTGACGATGGGCGTGACCTTCGCTCGAACCGCCTCGACGACATCGCCGAGGTTCGCGCCGGCGTCGATGTTGCAGCTGATGACGGCCTTGCGTCGGGCGTTCTCCCGCTGAATGGCCATCGCGGTGTTCTCGCGGCCGACGTCGGCCACTTCGTAGAGCCGCACGAACGTCCCGCTCGGGCTTCGCAGGATCAGCTCGCGCACGTCGTCGATCGAGCGGCGCTCGTCCGGGTGCAGACGCACGACCAGATCGAAGCGGCGGACGCCCTCGTTGATCTCGGCGACGTGTTCGCCGTTGAAGGCGATCTTGACCTGCTCGGCGGCCTCGGCGGGCCTGAGCCCGAATCGTCGCAGATCGTCGTGGCGATATCGCACGGGCAGCGAGACGATCATTGCCTCGCGGTTGCCGACGACGTCGCGCGTGCCGGGCACCGTCTTCACCGCCGCCTCGACTTCGCCGGCGAGCTTGCGGAGGGTGTCAAGGTCTTCGCCGTAGACGTTGATCGCCAGCGCCGCGGGCGTGCCGCTGAGCACGTGGCTGAGCCGGTGTTCGATCGGCTGGCCGAGTTCCACGCTGATGCCGGGGATGCCTCGTGTGATGGCGTCGATCTTCGGCGTGACATCCTCGCGCCTGACCCCGGGCTTGAGCTTGACGTCGATCTCGCTGCGGCTGGGCGGCTCGGCGTGCGCATCCCGCTCGGCCCGGCCCGTCCGGCGCACAACCGACATCACGCCCTCGATCTGCGCCAGTTTCACATCGATGCCGCGCGCCAGCCGATCGCTCTCCTCCAGGCTCGTACCGGGTGGCGCGGTCAGGAAGACCGTGATCGTGCCTTCGTTGAATCGCGGCAGAAATTCACTTCCGAAACGCGACGCGACCAGCGCGCTGAGAACCGTCAACCCGGCCGCAACACCGATGACCGCCCAGCGAAACCGCAGCGCCGCCCTCAATGTCGGCTCGTACGCCGCCTTGAGCCATCGCACGAGAAATCCCTCGCGATATCCGTGCCTCGCGTTCCTCGCCAGCCACTTCCCGCGCAGCATGTACTTGCACATCGCGGGCGTGACCGTCAGCGCCACCAGGAGGCTCGCGAAGATCGAGGTGATGTACGCGATGCCCAGCGGCCGAAAGAACCGGCCCTCCAGCCCCTGCAGGAACAGCAGCGGGACGAACACCAGGCAGATGATGATCGTCGCGAAGACCACCGCGCTTCGGATCTCGTTGCTCGCGTCGTAGATCACGCGCACGAACGGCTTCTGCTCGGCCAGCGGCAGCGCCGCGTTCTCCTGTAACCGCCGAAAGACGTTCTCGACGTCGATGATCGCATCATCCACCAGTTCGCCGATCGCCACTGCCAGCCCGCCCAGCGTCATCACGTTGATCGACAATCCCAGCTGCCACAGCGCCAGCAGCGCCACGCCCAGGCTCAGCGGCAGCGCGGTGAGGGTGATGACCGTCGTCCGCACGTTGAGCAGGAACAGGATGAGGATGATCGCCACGAAGATGCACGCCTCGATCAGCACCTTTACGACATTGTTGACCGACAGCTTGATGAAGTCGGCCTGCCGCATCGTGGCGCGGTTGAGCGTGACGCCCCTGGGCAGCGACGCCTGCACCTGATCAAGCGCCGCGTCGATGTCGGCCGTGATCTGCAGCGTGTTCGTGCCCGGCGACTTGCTGATGCCCAGCACCACCGCGGGCAGCCCGCCGTCGGCCGCCGTTCCGCGTCGCGGCGCGCCTGCCAATACCACTTCGGCAACATCGCCGATGGTGATGCTCGCGCCCTGATGATGCGTCACGACCGTCTTCTTGATGTCCTCGACGCTCCGCACCCGCGCGATCTGGGTGATCGGCAGTTCAACGCCTTCGATGTTGCCCAGGTATCCCGCGCTGGCGGTGCTGTGCGCGCCGCGGGCTGCCTCGACCACTTGCTGCGTCGTGAGACCATACAGCAGCAGCCGGTCCTGCCGCACATTGATCTGGTACTCGGGCAGCTCTCCGCCGATCGCGACCACGCTCGCCACCCCCGGCACCGCCAGCAGCCGATGGCTCAGATCAAACTCCGCCAGGCTCCGCAGTTCCACCGGCGAATAGCTTCCCGGCTCTGCCCGAAGGCTCAGCAACATGATCTCGCCCGTCAGCCCCGTGACCGGCGCGATCTCGGTGTGCGTCTGTGCCGGCAGCCGTTCCCGCGCGATCGCCAGCCGCTCGGTCACCAGTTGCCGCGCCCGGTAGATGTCGCTGCCCCAGTCGAACTCGACATACACGATCGACAACGAGACGGCCGACCCTGACCGGACCCGCCGCACTCCCGGCAAGCCGTTGACGCTTGTCTCGATCGGAAACGTGACGTTCTGCTCCACCTCAATGGCCGACAGCCCGCCGGCCTCGGTGAGGATCACGACCGTGGGCGCGTTGAGTTCGGGGAACACGTCCACCGGCATCCGTGGCACTTGCCACGCACTCAGCGCCAGCACGATCACCGCCACCGCCAGCACCAGCGGCGACTGCCTCAACGAAAACGCGATCAACTGTATGAGCATTATCGCCTCTCCCCGGGCTCAGGCTGGCCGTCGGGGTGCCACGTGCCGTCGGCGTGGAAGTGGCCGCCTTTCGGTGCGCCACTGCCCCCCTGGGCGCTGCTGGCGAGCTTGAGTTCGTAGATGCCGTGCAGGACGAGCTCGTCGCCTTCGCCCAGGCCGGAGTTGATGACGACCCACTCGCCATCGGTTGGGCCTAAGTCGGCTTCGGTGCGGACGACCTGGTCGGGGTTTTTCGGGTCACGCATGAAGAAGACCTTTTGCAGGCCGTCCTGAATGATCGCGCCCGTCGGGATGGCGAGTTCTTCGCCTGAATCGCTGCGGGGGATTTCGACCATCGCGCTCACGCCGGGCCGGGCCCATGATGGCCAGGCGTCGGCAGTCAGGATGACGTCGAGGGTTCGTTGGTTTGCGTCGGCATCAGGCGAGAGATGCAGCGTGCCGGGTATCGGCTCGGGCCGACGATCGCGCGAGTCCGCCGGCGCCACGACACTGGCGGCCTGGCCCTCGCGAATGCGGTGCACGTCGGCCTGCAACGCGACGGCGCGGAAGCGGAGCTGCGTCGGGTCGATCGTCGTGAGGATCACGCCCAGCGCGTCGACCCTTCCGCCGTCGGCAAGGGCGATCGACTCGACGAGTCCGCCGTCGACTGCGCGGACTTCGACCAGCGCCATCGCCTGCCAGCGGGGCCGTGTTCCTTCGGGCGTGTCGACATCCTCGAGCAACTGCTCGCGCGAGATGCCCAGTTGCGAAGCCGCCGCCGCCTCGGCCAGCGGCAGGTGATGCTCGGCCGCATGGAACGCGGCCCGCTTCGCGGCGACTTCCGCCTCCAATCGCGGCAGCGCGCTCCTGGCGCCGGCGAGGTCTGACTCGATCTCCGTCCGACGGACCTCGGCCTGTTGCAGCTGGGCGATGCGGTCTTCGAGCAGCCTGGCTTTGCTCTGCCCCTCGATCAGCGACTGCTCGGCGATCGACAACTCAGCCCGCGCCTTTACCACGGCGGCGCCGTCCTCTTCGAGTTCCAGTTGCAGCCGGTGCCACTCAGGCGAACTGATCCGCGCGACGACCTGGCCGGCCTCGACGCGGTCGTACTGCTTGACCAGTAGCTCCACCCGCCCGCCGAACGGCGCACGCAGCTCGTGCCGCGCCGTCGGCAACAGTTCGAACCGCCCCGGCACGCGCAGCGTGTCGACCACGCGGCGATACTCCGCCCTCGCGAACGTGATCCCCAGGTTTTGTCTCACGCTGTCGGGGATCGCGATGATGTTCGGATTCGTCGGCGGCGGCTCCGAATCGCCGGGAGCAGCAGCGTTCGTCGTCGAATGATCGTGCCCATGGTCGTCAGCGTGGTCATGGCCGCGGTCACAACCGGCGAGCATCACAATGACGGCGAGCGGCACAGCAAATAGGGTGAAGCGGGTCATCTGGCCTCCGGCGCGGGCATGGTCGCGAAAGGGATTTCATTGAGGAGCAGTTGCTCGACGACGGCTTCATCGAGCGCCCGGCGACTGGCGATGAGGTCGAGCTTGGCCTCCGTGGCCGAGTCGAGGGCCTCGCGTACCAGCAGTGGATTGAACTCGCCGCCGTCAAACAACGTGCGGGCCTCGAGCAGTTGTCGATCCACCAGCGGGACCAGTTCCTGCTCGACAAGCTGCATCGCCTGCCGAGCCGATTCGACGTTGCGCCTCGACTGATCGCGAGCGGTCTCGACGCGTGTGAGCACCGATTCAAACTCCGCCCGCGCGACGTCGCGCTTCGCCCGGGCCTCGGCAATGCCTCTGCGATTGGCGTTGAGCAATGGCAGCGGGATCGACACGCCGCCCAGCACTCGTGTGTCACCCTGGTCGGTGCCCGGGCCGATGCCCAGTTGCACGTCGGGGAACTGCTTGCGGACTTCCAACGCCAGCGCCGCCTCGGCCACCGCGTACTCGGCCCGCGCGATCGCCACATCCGGCTGCGCCTCCAGATCAACTGACGCCCCAGCAGGCTGGGCCATGCCCGCCTCGACCAGGCTCAGCGGCGTCTGCGGCGCAAGGCCCATGAGCTGCCTGAGCGTCGATTCTGTCTGGGCCACATCGCGACGCGCCGCCAGCAGTTGCCCGCGCCGGCGGACAAGATCGATCGAGAAGAAGCGGACGTCGGTCGGATCGCTCTCGCCGGCGTCGCGCAGCTTCGTCATCGCCGACTCGATTGACTGAAGGTCGGAAATGGCCGACTCGAGCACGCGCGTCGTCATCGTCGCCGCCCACCACTGCGCCCACGTCCGGCGAAGCTCGGCGATCGTCTGCCGCTCCAGCGCCAGCGCCCGAAGCTCGGCGACGCGATGTTCGTCGCCGGCCAGCTTCTTCTCGATCTGCAGTCGTCCCGACAGCGGAATCGTCAGGTTCACCAGCCCGCCGACCACCCACGGGTCTTCCGCCCCGGACACGACTCTCTCGAGATCAACGCCGATCGACGGGTCTTCCCACCGTCCCGCCTCGGCCTCGCCCACGCGGGCCACGTTCGCCTCGAGCCTTGCCCGGCGAAGCTCCGCGTTGAACAGCAGTGCGACCAGTTCCGCCTCGCTCAACGACAATCCGTCCGCCGCATCGAACCCCGGCCGGGTCGTTGGCGCCTGACTAGCCAGCGCGTCGGCCATGGCCTTCACCGAGTTCGAAGCCGGCATTCGCTCATGCCAGGTCCAAAGCATCTCCCCCGAGTCCAGCGGCTGCGCCTGATAGCTCTGACAACCCACCGCTGCCAACACCGTCAGCAGCACCATCACACGCGCTATCATGGAAGTCTCCCATGCCAACAGAGGAACCCATCGTGGGCGCACAAGCACCCGCGACCCAGCTCAGACTCAGTTGGATGAGATCAACAGCGCGGCGACAAAAGGCAGGCAAACGTGCGCGCGCAAAACCGCGGTGGCAGATTGCCAGCCGGTTCACCCCATGACGCAGCCGCCGGCGACACTGTCAGCAAAGCAGTTTCAATCAGCTCGCAAAACGCATCGGCGGCCGCGACAACCTCAACACTCGCCCGTGGAGGATTGGTCACCGCTTCGATCGAGTCGGCGATCAGGTCAAGACAGGTGCCTTCGTCTGATCTGCTCCACTGGTCTTGGTCTGAATCGTTGCCGCAGTCGTCCGCCGCGTCGCTGCAGTCGTCGGCCGCGCCGTTCGCGTGACAAGCCACCGCGACATGCCCACCGGAGATACAAATAGTATTGCTTTGGGTTGCCGCAACGAGCATCCTTGGCAGCAACGCAATCAGGAGAATGACCGAGATCGTCCGCACCATCAAGTAACATCACCCTATCGGCGAGGGTGTCGAAGTCAACGACGAGGTGCTGCCGGCCTTCGTCGTCGCCCGCCCGATGCGAAGGCGCGGAACGACGCTGCATTCTTCTGGTTCGGTGTGGGAAAGATCGCCGTGGTTCTTAATGTCCGTAGCACGTATAACGCCGATGCGGCCGTTGTCCCTACCGGTATCGGAGGTCCTGTCGCTCATCAACGCCGCTGCTCGACCGGGCGGTGGCGGATCGTCAGGTGCTCCCGTCACCTCGCCAGTCGGTCGAGCATGGCCAGCAGCATCGCCCGGTCGGTGGCGGCGAGCTTCGGCCACGCGTCGATCATCCGTTGCAGGTCTGGACAAGCGCCCGACAAGGGCGCGGCTTTCGGCGGCCGCTTTTGCGTTTTTGAATTGGAATCTGCGGATTCGGAGCGGATTGCAAATCCGTTATTCATGGGTTCGAATCCCATTCCGGCCTGTTTCAACTCTTGGTTAATTCCCCATTAGCAAAGCACACCGCAGACCGCCTCCGTCATGGGCGTCGGCGTCGCAGGGTCAGCAGGGCGGCCGGGAGCGCGGCCAGTGCTGCGGGTTCGGGGATGACGTTTACGGTGGTGACAAACACGCCCTGCGTGATCTCGCCGGAGTCGGGGTCGACGAAGGTCGCCTGGAAGGCCAGTTGGCCGTCGGTCGCCCAGCCCGATGAGGCGTTGTTGCCGAAGCTGCCGATCGAGCCGTCGAGCCCGAAGAAGTTGAGCTGTTCGATCGTCCGGAGATCGCCCGGTGCGACTTCGAGCACGTCGCCCTGGCCGACGATGCGCTGGAGGTTGCCCAGCGTGTCGGTGGCGAAGAGGGCTTGCGAGCTGTCCGACAGCGAGGCGAGGAACGCGACCTGCCCGTCGTCGCTGACCGCCCAGCGGACGATGTTGATGAAGGTGGAACCGCCCGGTGCGACATCGCCGGCGGCGGGCGAGCCGAAGCTGCCGACGGCGATGGTCTCGAGCACGCCATCGATCTCTCCGAAGAGTCCGCGTCGGCCGTCGCTCAGGCGGGCCGTGAAGAACGCGTCGCCATCCTGATCGAGCCCGATGACGCTCGTCTCGATCTGCTCGAGGGTCTGGCTCAGGCCCGGGGCGGTCTGGCTCTCGAAGGCGCTGAGCTCGACCGCGCCGTCGCGGCGGACCCACACGCCGTCGCGCAGCCCGCCGTCGATCAGCCCATTGAGCGTCGCTGAAAAGGCAAGATCGTTGTCGGTATTCAACGATACGGTATCGCCGAAAAGGATGCTGAAGGTCCGTCCGCCGGTGCCGGGGGCGGGCTGGCTGGTCAGGGCGACGGGGGTGAGGCTGTCGCCGATGAAGGTGTGGTAGAACACGCCGGCGCCGCCGCCATAGCCCGCCTTGAATGCGGTGTTGCGGACGTCGTTGATCGTGGGCAGCCCGAAGCCGTCGTTGAAAGACGATGCGGTGCCGGGCGCGGGGTCGCCGATCTCGGCGAGCTTGTTGAGGATGGTGGGCACGCCGCGCCAGATGCCATTGGAGGGGAAGTTTCCCGGGCCCGCGGTGGGGGGCATCGAGCCGCGAAAGGCCGTCTCGCCGAACTCGTTAAACCCACCGACCGTGCCGAAGAAGGTCTGGAAGATGCGGGCGGGGTCGTTGGTGTCGGGGGCAGGGTCGCTGCCGATGGCGACTTTTTCGAGCGCATCGCCGATGCCGGTCTGCGAGAACGCGCCGCCGAAACTGGTGTTGCTCAGCGTGTGTCCGAAGCCGGCCTGGCCGACGTTGTTGATGAACAGGCGGAGGTTGGGATCGTCGAACGGGTCGAACGTGCGCCCGCCGCTGTCGGGGGCGATCTGGCCCTCTGCTGCGACGAGGCTGAGCGTCTGAAAGTATTCGAGCCACACACCGGTGGGGGCGTTGTCGTTGTCGGTGGTTGCGGCGAAGGTGAGGTCGCCGAAGTTATTGAGGATCGGCGCTCCAAAGGTGGAGAAGCCGCCGGCCACGCCCGGGGCGGGGTCGGAAGACAGGGCGATCGTGCGCACATCCAGCGCCCACGCGGTCGGCGCGGCCGAGACTAGCGCGGCCGAGACCACCGCAGCCGACACCAGCGCGGCCCAGGCCAACCGATGACGCGGCATCTCAACCGTTGCAGTTTCCATCACACTCCTCCTTCATGAAGTCTGAAATGGAGAACATCAAAAATGAAATAGAACATCAATAAACTGTCAATAGATCGGAGAATGCCGCATATTTTGACGGCAGTCAATGTGTTTTTCCAAGGGCTGTGAGCTCGCCCCGCCCGGCCGACCCGCCAGAGCCCGGCCTTGCCGACTGTGCTACTATTGCACCGGACACGACTTATGAAGTTCACCAAGATGCAAGGTATCGGGAATGACTACGTCTATGTCGACGGTTTCTCTCAGGCGGTGGTCGATCCGCCGGGGCTGGCGAGGGCGGTGTCAGACCGGCATTTCGGCGTCGGCTCAGACGGGCTGATCCTGATCGTCCCGAGCACGCGGGCCGATGTGCGGATGCGGATGTTCAACGCCGACGGCAGCGAGAGCGAGATGTGCGGCAACGGCATTCGGTGTGTCGCCAAGTTTGCCTTCGATCATGGGCTGTCGCGTGCCAACCCGATGCGCGTCGAGACCGGGCGGGGTGTGTTGTCGATCGAGCTGTCGCTCGATCATCGCGGCAAGGTCGCCTTGGCCACGGTCGACATGGGCGAGCCGATCCTCGCGGCCGCCGACATCCCCACCACGCTCGCCGGCGAGCGCGTCGTCGATGTGCCGCTGCCCGCGGCGCTGATCGACACGACCCGCTCCCACGCCGCGTCGGCCGACGTCGAAGAGACCATGACCTGCGTCTCCATGGGCAACCCCCATGTCGTGGTCTATTGTCGCGACGTGTCGAAGATTCCCCTCTACAAGCTCGGCCCGCTCTACGAAAACCACGCCACCTTCCCCAGGCGGATCAACGTCCACTTCGTGCAGGTCGTCTCCGCCGGCGAAGCGATCATGCGTACATGGGAACGCGGCAGCGGCATCACGATGGCCTGCGGCACCGGCGCCTGCGCCGTCTGCGTGGCCGGTGTGTTGACCGGCAAGACCGGCCGAAAACTTCTCGCCCACCTGCCCGGCGGCGACCTCGCGCTGGAGTGGAAGCAATCGGACAACCACGTGCTGATGACCGGTCCGGCCACCGAGGTCTTCACCGGCGATTGGCCGGAGTAACATCATCTCGATACGGCGCGAATGGGGGAAAGTTGTTGCGTTCAATCAAGCTCGGCGTTACCATCCCGTCGGGTTGCGCGTGAGCCGTCTGGGGGCCGCGCGGGGGACTCCGCATTTATTCCAACAGATCAACTGGAGATGCAGATGCAACTACTGCGACATTTCCTGAAGAGGGCACTTGTGCTATTTCCCCGCGCATGTTCCCGACGGACGAAAGCTATAGTAAGGACAAAGCGACCGGACGGTCGAGTACGCCAGGGCGACGCAGTCGAACATCTCGAATCCCGGCGATTGCTCTCAGGCGTCGTCCACTACTCCAACTTCGACAATGAAACGGTCTCTCCGGCTTGGTCAAGCAATCAAGTATCAATATCACCTTCAGGTGAGCGATTTCTCGGCGAGTTCGGGAATGATGTAGTTCGCCTTGCCCTTGACGGCCTTCCACGAAACGGCACACTGAATTTGAGCTTCGATATATATCTGATCAACACATGGGACGGCAATAGCATTGAGTGGGGCAACGACCGCTTCCGGGTTTACGTAAACCAAGTAGGTAGCGGTCGCCCGCCGCAGCAGCTGCTCGAAACCACCTACAGCAACAGCTCGCGTAGCCAGACATTCGGTAGAAACGAGACTAACGGTACGCGTTCCGCCGCCCGAACGGGTGCGATAGGCAACGGCATACTAGGGTACAGCCGATCAGGCGTCCCGGTGGATTCTGTCTACAGGCTCAACTATAGCATTCCATATCTTGGAACGGCAGTAGTGATCACATTTGAGGGATCAGGACTACAGGCGCTGTCCGACGAGAGTTGGGGACTTGATGAAGTCGTGATTACCGCACACGAAAGTCCAGTGTTTACTGCAACGCTTGGACAAGAACCCCTCCCCTTTTCAGAAGACGCTCTCGAACCTTTCATTAGTAGCCTGACAGTTCGGAACATACATCGTACCTTATTAAATCATATAAATCGTCTAAACGCCACCCTGCAGAATCACTTCGATCTCGTCAACATGACGGTAGATCAGCTGCTCACTTCTAGCACGGTCCTTGGCGATCAGCACCTACTGAATTTAGCAGGCGCAGTTCACAATCTGCAGTTCTTCCTAGACGGAATCGGACTCAATAACCAGTTCGCAACTGGCGGTTTGCACAACGCGATCATATCTAGCTTTGGCGGCCAAAACTCCCTCCTGAGTTATATGCAACTCGCAGCTGAGCGATTACAGGAGCCCGGCTTCCTCTGGCTTGTAGCGGACCCCCTGGCTGGGTCGCTCGCGGTACATACCACACGTAACTTCGATAGTCCTACCGCCGATGGGATGGTCCCCCTCATAGGAATCGATCTGTGGGAGCACGCCTTCTTTATCGACTATCAGTTTAGACGCGCCGACTATGTCGCCGCAATCTGGAACGTCATCGATTGGAGCGTGGTATCTCAGAGATATATCGCCTCCGGATTCGAAATTGGCTCAGGAGAATCGCAGCAGCCGGGTGGCCAAGACCTTCGGCTGTCGCCTGCAGCATGGGAGTTGGTTGCGCCCTTTGACGATCCCGCACTGTTCGCTGGCGCCGTATCCGAACTAGCCATATCGCTACAGCTCTCGGAGATCGGAATGCCAGCCGTCAGAAAGTATCTCCGCGCAGTCGAAGATACTCGGTGGACCGATAGCGGCTTTCTGAGCATGATACGAGCGGACCCCGGATACATAGATGACCCTGATCTGTGGCGCGAGGCGAGCAGGCAAGGGTCAATTGTCGCTAACTGCTTCGGCTATCTTAGCTCAATGTCGGTTGCAGGAACCGCGCGAACGCCATCTCCCGCGCTGATGGGCGCGATTGAGCAGCAATTCGGCAGCTACAACCACATGATTAATGCTTTTGTGGCGGCTGCAGCAACCGTCCACGGGTCTGGGTTCGTATGGCTTGCCATGCGAGATGGGCATCTGCACGTACGTAAAACAGCATGGGACTTGAATCCGGTTTCCGAGGGATATACACCTCTTGTTGCTGTGAACGTGTCTGAACACGCGTATCTCTTGGATTACAACTTGGACAGGGGGAGCTATGTCAGGGCGTTCTTCGAATCTGCTATCGATTGGACGGTGGCTGATGTGGCATATGCGCAGGGCACAACAGCAGTTGTCGACTTTACGCACATGCTATCACCACTCACCGGCGAGGTGACAGTTTCCGCAGTTGAAAATGGGCGTCGGAGGCGGGTAGCCGTCATCAAAGAGGGGGCAGCTCAACAGTCATACGCTTCCCATCCGAGTGAGCCAGGAGTGCCGGGTGGACCCGGGTTTTGGTTCGAGCGAAGTGATCCCGCTGAACAGCCGCTTACTGTATCGTTCGCCGTAACCGGAGATGCACTTGCGGGAGTAGATTTTGAGCCCTTCAGCACCACTGTGGTCATCCCCGCAGACACTCGCGGGGTGTTCATTCCCGTGCGGATGATGGAGGATGTGACGCCCGAATATGTCAAGTCAATCGGAGTGACTATCATCTCTGCAGATGATGTGCCTGTCCCAGTAAGTGAGCTCCGTCGGGCTGCGATTGATATTGTCGACGATGACTACTTCCTACTCGGAATAGTTGATCTTAGTGAAGGGCAGATCGGCTTCGGACAATCGGAAAACAACTCTGGATCTTCGGTCGGCAGTAGTACTGTGGCCGATTTCAAGACTTACGGGCATGAAGTCGCTGCAATGGCAGGCGTTGTGGACAGTGATTGGATGTCTTGGATGAATGGAGATGAGTGGGGTTCGGGCGATGCCGTCGAAGATGTGTTAGGAGTGCTCATCGGCTCAGAGGTTGAAGCAGAGCCGACTGCTGGAGCTCCAGACGACATTGGTGACCCCCTGTTGCATGCGCGTAATCTCGCTGTCTTGTCTGATCTCAATCCGAGATACTCCTTTGAACTGAGCCCGGATGGTGGAGCTTATGTTGGGGTTGATGACTATAACCGGATCGTACGGTTTAATTTAGACCTTGAGCAGACATTTTACCGAGGCACTTCTCGCGGTTGGTATCTTCGACCCGGAGAGGGCGGTCGTATTGATCGTATTCATGTTCGGTGGGATGGGACACCTGTTGAACCGGAGGTTGTGCGGCCGTCGGACGCTGAGATCAAGGAACAGTTGCGCATTGCAGCCAACACCTATGAGGCCGCGATTCAAGCCTTTGCCACCGGACGGCGACAGAATATTGGCGAAGGGTTTGGCGCTTTGGGTGAGTTACTAGATAGCGTCGTCCGTTCAGTTCCCGGTGCCCAAGTTATCGATCTTATTGAAGTGGGCACAGGACAAAACGCGATACGTCCGGACGTGACAGTCACGGGCGGGGACCGAGCTCTAGCTGGTGCCAATCTGGCAGGGGGGGCGGTGGTTGGGGCGGTGGTTGGGGCGGTTGTCAAGGCGAAGAAGCTTCTTGCGATCGCAGAGCGAATCAAAGATAACAAGGTGCTTGGGGATGCTTTCGAACATGATGTGATTGCAGTGTTGGGGAACATGGAGGCTAAGAACACGAAAGTAACCCCGTTCTACCGTCTTGCGAGTGGTAGATATAGGCGCTCCATACCTGACGTGATATCGGTGACGCAGAAAACGATATTTGAGATAAAGCGTATTTCATCTGTGGATTACTTGCCTAGTCAGATTGAGGCGCAGATCATCCATGCGCAGAACACCGGTATGAAGTATCGGTTGATTCTCGGGCCGGATGCGACAGCCGCCGATCTTGCCGCTAGCTTGAGAGATGCGCTCCGCAGACTCAACACTGCCGAAAGCCCGGATGGTGCGGCGGTGCTGAAGTTCAATGTTGTGACACGCAAGCTGGAGCAGATATGGCCATAAAAGAGGTCAATCCGTTCGCAATGATGTGCTGCACGATTGTCGTGAAAAGCTTCTTCCACCGAGTCAGCGCTGACTCCTTGGGGCGAGGGTTGCTTGCACTGTTCGAGGAGCTGCCTGAACTGGCGCCTTCGAAGTTCGATGTGCATGAGCCTGTGCGGACACGCTTTACACCTGCGGCCTTTCTTGACGCGTTGTCTGATTCAGACAGTGGCTCGATGAACTATCATTGTTTGCGCGGACGCGAGATTGTTGGACAGGTCTATCGGTTCTCATCCGGCAATTCCACTGAGGATGTTTGTTATTTCCATTACCGACTAGACCTGTTTGGTCAGGAAATATTGGGCAAGTTTGCTGACGGAGTCGCCCAGTTGTTCCAGCCCGACCTGTTGTTCATGCATGCGTTGTCGGATCGGGAAGGTGAGGAGGCGATGAGGTTGAAGGTGGCTGAGCGTCGGCGCGGGGGATGGGGGTATAGTGGCGGGGTAAGGTGGCCTCAGTTCGGTATCTCGCAACTGGCGTGGCGGACGTATTTCGGACCCCTCTATGTCAGGCATTTCGGAAGGGAGAAACTTCTCTCGACGCCGGTTGATCGGGTCGTCGAGCATAAAGGAGGCATCATTTCGATCCAATTGACGGATGATATTCACGAGATCGACAAGGACTGGGAGCACTTCGATGCTAACCGGAAGGCCGCGATCGCCCACCTTGGCGCAAGCAACTTTCAACGCGTTCGCGGTCCAGATGATCCGCCTTGCAGCTTCCGACCGGAGGATGGAATCCTTTATGGCGACAGCTTCCCACCGGAGTTTCGACCGTTGCGCGAGAGAAGCGAGGAGTATTACCGGCGTGAGCTATTGAAGGCGGCGAACCCGCCGGCGGTGTCCAGCCTTGAAGAAGCGCTGGTCGACCCGAAGCGGTTCCGAGTGGTGCGAATTCGCGCGGGCAAGGGCCGCACTTCCAGGATAGACACCGTCATTGTCGACGACATGCGCGAAGAGATGATGGGTTTCGCCGACGAAGCCATGCGCGACGAGTGGGTCAAAGCACTCCTGGACGCGGGCGCCACCGAACAGGACCTGACCTGAATGACGCAGGACTGTTCAATGCGGACCTCGCGCCGACGAACCGCGTCGTCAGCATTGCTCGCCCCGGGCAGGTGGCAAGGCTGCCATGGGTACGACACGCCCGGCTGATCACTGCGTGTCGTCCGCATCCGGCCCGATGATCAGCCGCGGTTTTCTTGCGCCCGGAGTCGGTCCGTGAGATCTCGGTGCCTGGGCAGCGGGCTTCGGGCGGGGCTTGCGTCCGGTGGGTGCTGGTTTACTGCTCTCGCCGCTGCTCGGACTATTGCTTGCTGCCTTTCCCCGTCCCGGTTTTTCCGGCTTGGGCCGGACGGCTTTGCGCAGCGCCTGGACCTCGCGCGGGGAGAGGAAGCGGTATTGGCCGGGCTTGAGTTCGCCGAGCTCCAGCGGGCCCATGCGCGTGCGGATCAGGTCGCGGACCTTGTGGCCGACCTTGGCGAGCATTCGGCGGATCTGGCGGTTCTTGCCCTCGCGAATGGTGATGTCGACGACCGTGCGGTCGCGGGTGCGCTTGATCAGCTTTACATGGGCACGGGCGGTCTTGGTGCCGACGCCGGTCTTGGGGTCGATGAGGTAAAGGCCGTTTTCGATCGTCGTCATCGCCTCGCCGTGGAGGTTGCCATCGACGGTGGTGCGATAGGTCTTGGGCACGCCGTAGCGGGGGTGGGTCAGCAG
>CAZBOE010000007.1:17985-25825 GCA_964493365.1 uncultured Tepidisphaeraceae bacterium
CCGTCGTTGGTGAGCAGCAGCAGGCCCTTGCTGTCGGCGTCGAGCCGGCCGACGGGGTAGACGCGGTGGGGAAACTCCGGGCCCAGCAGGTCGATCGCGCGGGTCTGGGCGCCCTGGGTGGCGTTGGTCGAGTAGACGTCGCGCGGCTTGTTGAGCAGCACGTAGACCATCTGGCTGGGCTTGGGCTCGGCCAGCTCGACCTCGTCGCCGTCGATGGTGACGCTGTCGGCCGACGGATCGACCAGGATCGGCAACTCGGTCATCACCGTGCCGTTCACCGCCACGCGGCCCTGGCGGATCATCTCTTCGATCGCCCGCCGCGAGGCCACGCCCACATGGGCCAAAAGCTTCTGAATGCGTTGTTTCACAATCGCGATTCTAGTGGCGCGCCGCGAGAGAAAACACTGGAGGCGTTTCAGACTTTAGAAGATGCCCGCCGCCGACACAGCCGCCGACACAGCCGCCGACCGGCCGCCGCCGACAGAGCAGCCGCAGCGATTGTCGTCACTGCCCGCCCGGTAGAGGCTGTTGCTGATCGAAGGGCCCACCCGCGACGGCGGCCGCGGGCGCACTGCGCCCCGGTTCGCCGACCGCGGTCGTGCTGCCTGCCGTATCATGCAACCTGACGACCGCCGTGACCGGGAAGTGATCCGACGGAAACCGCGCGCCCCGGCGGGTGTGGTCGATGTCGGCGTCGAGCGTCGTGAAGTGGGGTGTCGCGAGGATCCAGTCGATCCGCGGCCCGCCTCGCCGGCCGGAGAAATCGTGTCGCGTGCCTTCGTCGCGTCTGCGCAGCGGGTTGGCAAAGCGATAGGTGTCGGTGAGGGCCGACGGGTCTGACCCGAGCAGCGAGCCGGCCGAATGCTGCGCTCCTTCCACGCCGCCCCCACCGCCAGACCGCCCCGACCGGGGTGAAGCGCCCGGTTCGGGTGAAGCGCCGGGTCCGGTCGATGTGCCGGAGACCAATGCATCGCCCGGTGTGGATAGAGCACCCGGTGCGCCCGCGGTGAGCAGGCGGTGGGTGTCGGAGCCTTCGGTGTCGTTGAAGTCGCCGGTGACGAGCGTGGGCAGCCCCGGGGCGATGTGGTGCATCCGCTCGCGGAGCAGCCTGGCCGACTCGCGCCGCGCGGTCTTCCCGAAGACGTCGAAGTGGGTGTTGAAGACCGCGATCTCATTGCCCGTGGTGCGATCGCGCAGGCGTGCCCAGGTCACCATTCTCACAAACGCGCTGCCCCAGCTTTTGCTGCCGGCGCGGTCGGGTGTCTTGCTGAGCCAGAAGTGACCGCCGGCGGCCACGTCGAACCGGTCTCTGCGATAGAAGATGCCGCACATCTCGCCCGATCGCCGCCCGTCGTTTCGGCCGACACCGATGAATCCATAGTCCGGCAGTTGCTCCTGCAGAAACGCGGCCTGGGCCCAAAGGCATTCCTGCGTGCCGACAATGTCAGGCTCGAACGCACGGATTGTCTCCACAACCAGCATCTTGCGCAGCCCCCAATGGTTGAGCCCGTCGAAGAGGGTGCGCACGCGCAGGTTGAAGCTCATTACGCGATAGTCGGCCGACAACACAGCCGATGACGAAATCGCCTTTGCCAGGGCGGCCGGCGCTGGTTTGGCCGTCCGGGCCGTGGACACCGATCCAGTCCCGCTGCCGGTCGACGCGCCCGCCTCGCCAGCCCGAGCGGCCGACAGGCCTGGTGACAACCCCAGCCCGACCGACGCGATTACCGCCCAAAGCGCGACGCGGCGCCGCCAGCCTGTCGCAGTCGCGCCCTTGCCGGCCTCGACCGATCGGCCCCGGCGCGCGGGCGCAGCGTCTGTAAGCGAGATGGCCCGCGGGGCCGGTGGATGGTGCATCAGATTCTTCCCGTCAGGCGCAGGTTTTGTTGACCTCGGTTCACAGCCCATGAAACCGAAATGCCCATCGAAGGTTGCGTTGGCGCTGGTGACCGCCCTTGTCATCAGCGGGGCCTCCTTGCCCGTGGCAGCGCATGAGACTGATCACGTTACGATCCCCCCGGGAAGGGAGTTCGCCGACCACGGCGCGCACCTCGATCGGCTGTTTTACGAGGCGATTGTCGGCGGCATGGAGCAGATCAACCGTCGTGTGGCCTCCACCACCGACGCCGCCGAGCGCGAGCGGCTGACCTCACCCGACGAGGTGGCGGCCGCCGTGAACGGGCGATTCCCGCCGGCGCTGTTTCTGATCGAGGGGCTTGATGCCCACGTGTTGTCATCGACCGTGCGCTCGGCCAATCCGGGGCACATCACCGGATACAAGCCGGTTTCGTCGGTCAGGCGATATGTCGATATCCCGCTCAATCCCCTCAACGCGTGGGGCTGCGCCAACATCAAGGTGCATGGGGTCTACCTCGGCACGGACAAGATCGGTCACTTCACCGACATGGGCATGCACTATTTCCGCGCCTATCGCGCAGCGCTGCGCGACGGCGCCGATGAAGAGGCGGCGCTGGCCGATGCTGTGTCGGTCGGGACGCACGGGCTGGTGATGTCGGAGCGAGGCATCCTGGGCAACCTGACCGCCGGTGCGTTCTCCAACGCCGACCTCGCGGCCAACTACATGGGCATGCAGTTTTATCGAAACCTCACCGAGCCAGTGATGCTCAAGGGCGAGCTCCGCGGCCCGCTGCTGATCCGGCAGCCCGACGGCACACTCCGCCTTGCGCCGCACGTGTCGCCCGACAGCGGATTCTTCGGGTGGTATGTCAGCGACCATTACGACGAAATGCTCAACCCAAGCACGTATCTACCGCATATGCGGAGCGGCATCGCCCGGGCGATGGCCGACCACGCCGAGGCGCTGGTGTTGCGCTATCGTGACGACCAGGGCCGGGTGCCCAGCCGGCAGGAGATGGCCACCCGCACGGCCACGCTGGCGCGATACTGGGGCATCGACTACGGACACGAAGGCGAAGGCGACGAACTCGTTCGCATCTCAGACGTCTGCTACGCGCCCGACGGCGCCGTGACCAACTCGGCGGTGAAGCCCGGCGTCAGCATCGCGCGGGCGGAAGGCGTCGATGCCGCCGGCCGGACACCGCTGCACAGGGCGGTGCTGCGGCGCGATGTAGCCGAGCTGGGCCGCCTGATCGCGACGGGCGACGACATCAGCGCGCCCGACGCCCTGGGCCTGACCCCGCTCCATTTGGCCGCGCGGCTGCGAGTGGGGTCGGCCGTCGCCTCGCCCGATGGCGCGGGTGATCGGATCGCCGGGGCGCTGATCGCGGCTGGCGCGGATTTGTCGGCGGCATGCCGCTTCGGACGCACGCCGGCCCACGATGCCGCGGCGTCGGGGTCGGTCGCCACGCTCGGGCGGCTGATCGATTCGGGCGCCTTGCCCGATGCTTCCGACCATGCCGGCGTCACACCGCTTCATCTCGCCGCCGCTGCGGGCAAGCGTGACGTGGCGGCCATGCTGGTGCGTCATGGCGCCTCGCCCGACACGCCCGCGGGCGACGGGCGCACGCCAAGGGAGATTGCCCTGGCGCTGAGCCGGCAGGACGTGGCGGCGCTGTTCGAGCGTGCTGTCCCTTCGCCGGGCGAGCCGTCGCTGGCGACCGATCGGCAGACGCGCCGTGAGGGGCGTGCACGATGACGGGGGTGTCTCAGATGCAGGTTCTTCGCATGCAGCGCGCGACCATCGCCCGGAGTCTGCCCCGCCGGACAAAAATGCCGTTGAGGGCGATACTGCCGGTCGCATTGCTCGTGCTCATGCTCGTGGGCGTGGGGGGCTGCGCACGGTCGGTCGGCATTGCCGGCTGGCAGCGCGATGTCGAGCGATACTTCGCGACCGACGGTCGCACCCCTGCTGACCTTCGCAACGTGACCCTGGCGGCCGATGGCGATGTGGGCGCCTTTCCCGGCTTCTCGTCGGTGGGCGACCTCGATCCGCTCAAGGCTGACGAAGTCCACGGGCTGTTGCTGGGTCACACCGACATCGCCGGCGAACCGTGGCTGATCTATCTCGTGGCCGATGTTGACAAACTTGTGGTGCGGGAGATTCGCCTGGCGGCGCTGCGCCTGGGCCCAGCGCCTGCGCGGCGGCAAGCCACCTGGCGATTGAGCGACCCCGCGCCCGCGCAGACAAAGACTTACGTCGAATGGCGGCGGCAACGGCTGGTGTCGCGGCATGGCTCCGTCGATGCTGCCCCGGTGGCCGAGCGAATGTTTCCGGGTGTCGAAGACCGGTTCGACCTTCGCGCGGATGACGGGCGGGTGACCGCGGTCCACACGCCGTCGGGCGCGACCTGGCGGCTGTCGATCACGCCGACGAGGCCGGGTCAGAGGCCTAGCGCTGCGGAAAGGTGACCTCGAGCCAGACGCAGTCGGTGTGGGTCTTGATGCGCGGCTTGCTCATGCGGGCGGGCAGGAGAACCGTTTCGCCCCGCGTGAGCGAGACGCTGCCCGGGTCGCCGTCGATAAGGATCTCCGCCTTGCCCTCGAGCATCATCCAGACCACCGGCTGGTCGTAAGGAATCGGTTCGACCGCGCCCTCGACAAACCGGACCTTTTCCAGCCGGAAGAACGGGCAATCGACCAGCCGCGTCACGGTCGTGAAACAACTGGCCACGTGAGAACGCGGGGTCGCCGGGGCGGGGCGGCCGGAGAAGTCGATGCACGCCAGCGCTTCATCCCCGTGGAGCTTGCGTGTCTTGCCGGTCGAAGGGTCGACGCGGTTGAAGTCGAACACGCGAAACGTCGTGTCGCTGGGCGTCTGCACCTCGGCCGCCAGAATCCCCGCGCCCAGCGCATGGACTGTGCCGCTGGGCAGGTAATGACAGTCACCTTTCCGGGCCGGCACTTTTTCGATCAGGTCGGCCACCGTGCCCGAGTCGATCGCCCGGGCAAAGGCCTCACGGGAAACGACGCCGGCCAGCCCCTTGTACAAAAACGCGCCGGGCTCGTGATCGAAGACATACCACGCTTCGCTTTTCAGGTGGGCTTCGGGGTGGGTTCTGGCATAGGCCTCGTCGGGATGCACCTGCACAGAGAGGTCTTCGCGTGCGTCGAGAAATTTGATCAGCACCGGAAACTGATCGCCCCAAAGCGGCACATCGCCCATGAGCTCGTCGCGGCGGGCGGTGATGACCTCGTGGAGCGTCTTGCCCTTGAGCGGCCCGTTGCTGATCGGGCTGCTCACCCAGCCGGGGGCGCCGTCGATCACGCCGGGCGGGAAGTCGTAGATCTCCCAACTTTCCCCCACGGGCGCGGGGGTGGGGAGTGTCTTTCCCAGGACGGTTTCGAGGCGTCGACCGCCCCACATCTTGTCGACGAAACGCGGGGCGAACTTCAGCGGATACAGGCTCATGGGATGCTCACAAATCGCGATGTTGTGGACGGGTCTGACATTGGCCCGCGGCGTGCGCAGCGTATAGATTAGCGGCGCAGGGACAAGCCGCGGGCGGTTACGGAGCAGTCGCCCGCCCGGCAGACACCCCGGTCGGCCGACGACGGACACCGCCCGGCAGGCCTTGGCCAACAAGGATGTTTGCGAATGACCAACCCACCCCAGCGCCTCGCGCCAGGCACACAGAAGTATTTCGTGCTGGACACCAACGTCCTGCTTCACAACCCCAACGCGCTGTTCATGTTCGCCGACAACCACGTGGTGATTCCCTTCCAGGTGGTTGAAGAGCTCGACAAGTTTAAGACCAACAGCGACGACCTCGGACGAAACGCCCGCACCGCCATTCGCCACCTCGACCGGCTGCGCGACGACGGCAACCTGTCTGAAGGCATCCCGATCAAGCAGACTGGCGGCAGCGTGCGGGTGATGTATGACGAATCGCTCAAGCTGGCGCCGGGGCTCACGCAGGATTCTCCCGACAACCGCATCATCACCTGCGCCGTGACGCTGCGCCAGCAGGGCAACCGCGTGGTGTTCATCACCAAGGACATCAACGCCCGCATCAAGTCCGATGCGATCGGCGTACTGGCCGAGGATTTCGAGGCGCAGAAGGTCGATTTCGAGCGCCTCTACACCGGCTACCGCGAGGTGACGGTTTCGGGCAAGACCATCGACCGGCTGTTTTCCGACAAGCAGACCGAGCTCAACGTCGAGGGCCTGATGGCCAACGAGTTCGTCCTGCTGCGCGACGAGCTCGATCCGAATCACACGGCGCTCACGCGCTTCCGCGCCGAAAACGGGTGCGTGATGCCGGTCCGCCAGCGGCGCGGGCCGGTCTTCGGCATCATTCCGCGCAACCTGCAGCAGACGATGGCGCTCGACCTGCTGATGGACGACAGCGTCAAGCTGGTGTCGCTGATCGGGTCGGCCGGCACGGGCAAGACGCTCCTGGCGATCGCCGCGGGCATGGCCAAGACGCTCAACGAGCAGGCGTATCAGAAGCTGCTGGTGGCAAGGCCCATTATGCCGATGGGCCGCGACATCGGTTACCTGCCCGGCGACAAGGACGAGAAGCTCGCCGCGTGGATGCAGCCGATCTTCGACAACATGGCTTACCTGCTGTCCAACCGCCTCAGCGGCGAAGGCACGCAGCAGAGCCACGCTTCGCTCCACAGCGTCGAGCAGCGGATCAAGCAGCTGGTCGAATCAGGGCAGGTCGTGCTCGAGCCGCTGACCTACATCCGCGGGCGGTCGATCCCCCACCAGTTCATGATCGTCGATGAGAGCCAGAACCTCACGCCCCACGAGGTCAAGACCATCGCCAGCCGGGTCGGCGAGGGGACCAAGCTCGTGCTCACGGGCGACGCCACCCAGATCGACAACCCCTACCTCGACTCGTCGAGCAACGGGTTGAGCTACCTTGTCGAGCGGCTCAAGGGCAAGAGCATTGTCGGCCACATCACGCTGCAGAAGAGCGAGCGGAGCGAACTGGCCAGCCTGGTGACCGCAGAGCTCTAAACCGAGCCCACGGCGGCCACGTGGCGCCAAGGAAGCGCAACCGGGGCCGCCACCGAACCGCTACCCGTGCCGCCACCGGCCGACATCGACGAACCGCCAACGGCCCGCGATCGAGCCGCTGCCGAGCCGCCCACGGACGATTTCGCGCGGGCGCGCTCTCGACCGTTGCAGCGAGATGTTCCCACCATCTTGGCGAAGGCGTTTTTGCGGCGTACAGTTGGGACGAATAAAAACCGAACAGTTCTTCAACCCGCTAACGAGACACCACCATGGAATCCGCCCCGCCGACCATCACCTACGACGACTTCACCAAGCTCGATCTGCGCGTCGCCACCGTGCTCGAGTGCCGCCCTCACGAAAACGCCGACAAGCTGCTGGTCCTGCAGATCGACCTGGGGACCGAAAAGCGGCAGATCTGCGCCGGGCTGCGGCAGCACTATACGCCCGAGCAGCTCGTCGGCCGGCAGATCATCGTCGTGGCCAATCTTGCCCCTCGGACGATGCGCGGGCAGATCAGCCAGGGCATGCTCCTGGCGGCAAGCGATGCCTCGGGCAAGGTGATCTTCGTGTCGCCCAGCGAGCCTGCCGCGCCAGGGTCGAAAGTCTCCTGACCGAAGGCCGAAGCGCCGCGACGGCCGCGCCGCACGCACTTACCCATGCTGCGTGAACTGCACATCTCCAACCTCGCGGTGATCGCCGACGCGAAGATCGACTTCGCGCCCGGGCTCAACTGCTTCACCGGCACAACCGGCGCCGGCAAATCGCTGGTGATCGGCGCGATCGAGGTGCTGCTGGGCTTGCGCTCGCCGGCCGAGATGTTGCGACGCGGCGCCGACGAGGGGCGGGTGTCGGGCGTGTTTGAAGTGCGAAACGCCGACCTGCTCGCCCGCATCGAGGCGGCCACCGATATCGCGGTCAAAGCCGACGGCGGTGAACTGCTGCTCACGCGACGGC
>CAZBOE010000007.1:25847-42379 GCA_964493365.1 uncultured Tepidisphaeraceae bacterium
CGTCGATCAGCCTCAACGGCAACCCGATCACGCTGGCGATGCTCAAGACGGTGGCCGAGCATCTTGTCGACGTGCACGGCCAGCACGATCACCAATATCTGCTCAAGCCGGCCAACCAGGTCGAGGTGCTCGATCAGTTCGCGGGGCTCGACGAGCTTCGACGAAAGTATCGTGCGGTGTATGACGAGCTCGCCGACGCCCTAGCGCGGCTCGATGAGTTGGCGGCCAGCGGAACCCTGCGTCAACAGCAGCTCGAGCTCTACCGGTTTCAGGCCGACGAGATCGACAAGGCCGAGCTGAGCGAGGGCGAATACGAAGAGCTTTCGGCCCGGGCATCGGTGTTGAGCAACCTGGAGAAGATCAGGAAAGACAGCGGGGCGGCCTACGCCGCGCTCTACGAGGCCGACGGCTCGATCGTCGAGCGCCTCAAGATGATGAGCGCCATCCTCGCCGAGCTGACCGATCTCGATTCAAGCCTCAAGGCCGTGAGCGGGGCGGTGAAAGATGCCACGCTCTCGCTCGAGGAAGCGGCGTTCGACCTGTCGCGCTATCTCGACCGCCTCGAGCTCGATCCGGCCGAGCTGGCCGAGGTCAACGACCGCCTCAATACGCTGAATCGACTGGCCAACAAATATGGCGACCCGATCGGCGTCACGCTCGCCTACCGTGCCGACATTGCCGGAAAGATCGCCGAGCTGGAAAAGCAGACGGACGATCTGTCGTCGTTGTCGAACAAGCTCGATCCGCTGCGCCGGCAGCTCGAGTCGCTGGGGAATGACCTTTCGGCCAGGCGAAAGTCCGCGGCCCGGGAGTTAACGCCCGGCATCGAACGGGCGCTGGCCGACCTGGGCATGGAGCGGGCGAAGTTCAACGTGGCGATCACCCCCGCTTCCGCAGCGCTGCCGGGCGTGAAGCTGCCGGCCACGCCGTCGGGCTTTGACGCGGTCGAGTTCCTTGCCCAGACCAACCCGGGCATGGCGCCGGCGCCGCTGCGAAAGATCGCCTCGGGCGGCGAGCTCTCGCGCATCATGCTGGCGCTCAAGGGCATTCTTGCGGGCTCAGACCGCGTGAGCGTGCTGGTGTTTGACGAGGTCGACGCCAACGTCGGCGGGCGTCTGGGCGCGGTCATCGGCAACAAGCTCCGCTCGCTGGCACAGAGCCACCAAGTGCTGTGCATCACACACCTGCCACAGATCGCGTGTTATGCCGACCGCCACCTGACCGTCCGCAAGAGCGTCACCGGCGACACCACGCAGACGGTCGTCCGCAAGATGGAGGGCGAAGAGCGGCTTGCCGAGATCGCCGAGATGATCGGCGGCCAGCACGTCACCGACACCACCCGCGCCCAGGCGCGCGAGCTGCTCGAAACCGCCCAGCGCGAGTTTGCAGCGCCGATCGTCGCCAGCGTGGTCAAGGCGCCGGCAAAGTCGAAGGCGCGTCGGGTGTCGGCCTGATCGCCGGCAGCGGCGGGGGAGTGCCCGTGGCGGTGCGATCCCCCGCAAGCGGCGGCGCAAGATCGGCGTTCACCGCCGTCCCGCATTCCGGACACTGGGGCGACGCCAGCCGATACAGCAGATAGCCACACTGCGGGCAGCGGGGCTCTTCGATCTCGACCGTGAAAACAAGTCGGCATCGCCGACAAGCCGACTTACCCGCTTTGACGGTCTGCTGCTCGGCACAGCGCGGGCAGACCAGCTCGATTTCGGATGCGGTTGTCTCGAGTCTGGGTGGCGGCTTGAGCCCGATCGTGAACTGGAGAATCGGCAACCCGATCGTGCCCAGGGCGATGAGAATCGACAGCACACCCACCACCCGCCAACTGATGGTCAGCGGGCTTGTGAAGAAGCCCACGGTGAGGATCGCCGCGAGCACCACGATCAGCGCGAGCACGGCATGTCGCAGAAATGCCGCCGGCCCGGCGAAGCGCGTGAGCCCAAGCAGCCCCATATGGGGAATGGCAACGGCCCAGACCACCAGCACACCCAGCACCTCACCGAGTGGCCAGCTGCTGTCAAGGCCGTCCCAGATCATCAGGAGATTGAGCGTCAGCCCGGCCAAGGCGCAGACGAGCCCGGCAATCATCAGGACTCGCCACTTGCCCCGCTCGAGCGGGATCGCACATCCGAGCGACGAAAGGCTGCAAAAGCCCACCGCCAGCATCGTGAGAATGAGCTCGATGTGAGGCTCGCTGCCTGTGACGAACGCCCAGATGCCCAGACAGGCCGCGACAGACAGGCATGTCAGCACCGCGATCAGAAACAGCCGCTTCAGGTTCATCGGCGTATCGCGTCTGACACGGGCTCGGCCGAATCGGTCAACCGGTGCCCGGGGCTGAAGCATCTACCGCCCGGCGCGGTCCCACTTGTATCCCTGGATCTCGAAGGGCTTGGCGCCACGCCGTGACGCCGTCAGTTTCTCGCTGACCGCGAGAATCTTCTTCCGATACGCCTCATACTCCGGCCCGCGCAGGCGGGGAAAGCCCTCGTTGCCCACGACGATGTGCCACGACGGATTGAGCCCGCGAAGCCGTCGCTCAATCGTCGCGCCGATGCCTGCATCGGCCAGCGCCTTGACCGCCTCTTCGGCGTCACTCTTTTCGGGATAGCCCTGGATCACCAGGTAATTCAGCCCGTTGATCCGCCCGGCCGCGTCGGCGGTGAAGGTCGGTTGAAGGCCCGGAGGCATCGGCGGGGCGGCAGGCGGCGTCGTGGCGCGAGCCTGCTCAGGTGCGTCGCTCAGCCCGGCGCGCGGCGTCAGCTCGGCGCGGTCGAGCGAAGAGGGTGATACGCCGCCTGATTCGGCGCCGACGGTGTCGAGCACCGCGACGTCGCTCGATGAGGCTGCGAATGAGCCATCGACGTCGCGCACGCCTGGCACCGGCGTCGAGCGGCGGATGTCCTCGGTGGTCGGTGTCGCAAGCTGCGGCTCCAAAGCCGTGCCGGGGCCGGCCGTGCGGGCATACCACACCAGCACAAACGCCACCATCACCGCAAAGCCGATCACCACGACGCTGGTGAAGCTGAGGTGGAGCGAGATCATCTGCCGGTCTCGGTCGACGATCACGGCGCGATCGGCCGCTTGTTCGGGCGCTGCGCCGTCGCTGCCGTCCGCCGGTGTAACCACGGTCATGGTCGGTGACGCGGATGCCGCCGGAGGCGTTGCCGCCGCCGACACCGTTGACGATGCGGGTGAGGTCGATGCGGTCGGCTTGAGCACCCGGGCCGTCTGGGCAGCCGGTGGGTGAAGGGCGGCCGATGTATGAAGGGCGACTGGTGCAGCCGGTGCATTCGAGTCAGCCGACGCCGACGGAGTGGACGCAGTGGGGTGGGCGTCGCCGATCCGCAGCGAGCCTGCCGCATCACCGGCGGTCGGAGTGCCCGAAGACAGCGCGGTCGAGCCGACAGCCGACGACGGCGTGCCAACCGCGCTCTCGCGGCCGGCCGCGGCGCGGGAAGCGGTGGAAGACGCCTGCACCGACGTCGTTGCCGCGGCGTCATGGCCGGCGCGATCGGTCGCCCGGGCATCGGCGCGCGGGTCTTCTGCCGGGCGAGGTGCGTCTGCGGGTTTCTTTGACCGGAACCACCAGCGCGGCGTCTCGAGCGAAGCAGGCTTACGCCCGGCGACGCCCTTGCCCTTGCTGATTACCTCGAACAGTGCCGCGGCGTTTTTGCCCTTGGCCATCCCTGACCTCCCTTTGGGGTCGAAATACAACCGGGCCGACTGGTTGGCCTGGCAGAATCGTGAGCGAAGCCGTCGCAGGCTGAACAGCCTTTACAACCATCACAGATCGACCGGCCGTGTCAGCCCCGACTACTTCGGGCATTGCCCGGCAAGCGGGCTCACCGCCCGCAACAGCCGCCGGCCGGACGTCACATCCGGCAGGAGCGTCAAAAACGCTCTGTTTTCACGGCCGAATTCCCTTCCGCCACCGCTCACAAAGCTACGTCTCAGCCGGGGCGAAATCAAGCATTGGCTTGTCGATGGGTCGAATCGTAAATCTGGGCAGCGCAGGCAATCCCCGCATTCTGGAGCGTTTGTGCAGCGACCCGTGATGAACCCCAGCTTCTTCGACGACAACGACGGCGCAGAGCCGCGCGTGTCGATCCGCGCCAGGGTGTGGACGGCCCTGTCATGGGTCCTGTCGCTCCTGGCGAGGCTGCTGTTTATCGACCTGCTGCCCAGGCGGCGCGACTTCTACACCGACGACGGACCGCTGATCCTCCGGGTTGCCCGCGGGCTGTTCTATCGCCTGAGCATCATTCCCTTTCTTGTGCTGGCGGCCGTCCTGCTCATGGTCCACACCGGCACCAGGCCCCCGCCCCCGGTTGCCGAGCGCGATCCCGGGTCGCTCGGCATTTTCTTCGAGCCCATCGCGCTGCTGAGCGCAGACCATGCGCGCTTCGAGGCATGGCTGGTCCCCGCGGTTGATGCGCAGCGCGTGCTGGCCGAGGGAGAAAAAGCCATCATCGAGCGTCGGCCGGCGGTGGTGCTGGCACACGACCTGGGCATGACCCGGCAGCAGATGCTTCCGCTGGTTCAGCCGCTGCACGATGCCGGCATTGTCGTCGCGGTGGTGGCGCTGCGCGGGTCGGGGTCGCCCGATGCGGGCAGCCTGACCTTTGGCATACGTGAGGCAGATGACCTTCGCGCGGTTGTCGACATGCTCCGCAGGCGGCCCTATGTCGATGCCGGCCGGGTCGGCATCGTCGGGATCGGCACCGGAGCGTCGGCGGCGCTGCTCGCGGCCCGCGACGACCAGATGATCGGCCCGCTCGTGCTCGACTCGCCCCCGGCCGGCGGGCAGCAGATCGTCTCGCAGCGACTGGCGCCGCGTCCTCAATGGCTGGCGTGGATGGGGCCCATGTGCAAGTGGGCCTTTGAGATCGCCTATCACGTCGACATCGACGAGATCGACATGCGCCGGCACAACGCCGTCCTTTCCGAGAGGCCCGTGCTGGTGCTCGGCCAGATCGATCCGCTGACCGGAAACTGGTCGGCGTCGTCGGCCGAGCTGAGCCCGAAGACCGTCCAGAAGGCGAGCGATTTCATGCAGCGTCACCTCCACCCCGACAACCCCGCCCGTGTCTACACGTCGCTCGAAGACTAGCCTCAGGGTGCCGGCAAAAACGCCAGATCAACCAGCGAAGACCGGGTTTGGGCCGCGACCTGGACGATCGCAGCGGGGCGCATCGGCTCACCCAGCGCCCACAGAACGACCCGCTGCCGGTCATCGCTGGCCGCCGCGATCAGCCCTGACCCTGACGCAACGATCGCGGAAAGGCTTGCGCCGGCGAGGTAGGGCGTAAGGACGCGGTCGTCAGGCCCCATGCATAGCAGCGTTCCGGCGGATGTGAGCAGGGCGACGCGGTATGACCCCATCCACGGCACCAGCGCGGCGGCGCGGATGTCGAGCGTGTCTCCGCCGGTCAGTTCGATGGTGCGCAGACAGTCGAGGCCGCGGGCACAGCGAATCTGCACCCACCCGCGCTCGCCGACGACGATCAACTCGTCGCCGAATGCCAGCACGTTGGCGATCGAGCCCGGCGTCGTATCCATCGCCGCGACCGACTGGTCGAACGTCCAAAGCGCATCGCCGGCGGAGAAGACCACGCGGCCTCCCGGCAGGCACACGACATTTTCCGGAGGCCGGTTGCCCAGGTCGGTCGGACGAAACGCCACCATCGGTTTCAGATCAGTCGGCGGCGCTGACGGCCCTTCCCCGGCGGCCGGAGCGAGATCCCAGACAACCAGGCCATACTCGCGGTGTGTGGCGATCACGCGCCGGTCGGAGGCAATCGCGCGGGTGAAACCATATCGCGACGTCGTCCGGCCTTCGCGCAGCAGCGCCGTCACCACATGGTCCTTCATCACCAGCACGCCGTCGCGGGCGCCGATGAGCATGTCGGCCCCGTGGCCCAAGCTCAGGCTGCGGCAGGGCCCCAGCGTCATGTCGAGCGGCAGGCCCGCGCACGCCGGCGACGACGGCTCGCCATGGATGCGGACCATCCCGCGGCCACACAGCGCGACCAATGAGAAATCGGCGACGGGGCGTTCGCCCAGCATGGTTGCCGCGACCGCCGCGGCGCGGTCGGCCGCCGGCATCTGGGCGATCAGGCTGCCTGCGGTGGAACTAGGGTGTTCCGCCAGCGCCGAGCGCAGGGCGGCCGCCATTTCACCGGCGCGGCGTATTCCGGCAATTCGCTGTGCCGCCTCCTGCTCGGAGCGCTCGCGCCGCCTGGCCTCCGCACGGGCCTTCTCCAGCGACGTCGACGTCACGACCACATCAAAGGGCCCGAGGAACTCCACCCCCGCGGAGAAACCCGCGGTCGCGAGCGTCTGGCGCAGCGACTCGCGAAGCTGCGCGACGCCAACGTCGCCCACCCAGTGATCGACCCCGGCGGTCTCGGTGTCGATGCCGCCCCGCAGACGCGGCGCGAAGTAATCGGCGGCATCCGACACGGTCGCGGCGTTGCGCCCCGCCAGCAGCGTCTCGGCGAGCATGGCCCGGTCGGTCGGCTGATCGACCCCGGCGATGCGGCACGAAAGCGAGATCGACAGATCGTGCCCGTCGAGCGTGCGAAAGCCCCCCAGCGACCACCGGATCAGCATGGGCGACGTGCGCACCGTCACCGAGCCGGCGCTGCGCTGCGCGATTGCGTCACCCGTCAGCGGTGCGGTCATCCGCTCGTCCTTTCCATTCATGCGACTTGCTCAAGTCTGTCAGAGTCATGCCTGGCCTGTCGAGACGACTCCTTCACGCCAGCGGTCACAATGCCCCGGTGATGCCCCGCAACGTTGCCTCGACGCCGCAGCGTTGTCCGAAACAAGCCACCTCGCCTGCGCACCATTCACGCTGCCCGTGCCCCAGTCACGCTGCCCGCGCCCCAGTCATGCTGCCCGTGCCCGCGGACGCCATGCCGGGCGGGGCAGGCTAGTCGTAACTCTTCACATACACCAAGAGGTCTTCGTCCGCGTGAACATTGGAGACGGTGTGCGTGTGGTGAAAGCCTGCCGAGGTGAGGAACGCCCGCCCCTGCACCTGCGACCGATGCCCGAGCACGATCCAGATCCGCCGCAGTTTCGAGCCGCGGGCCTGGTAATACGTCGATGCCTGCTCGACGACGGCGCGGAGCAGTTCGCCGCCGTATCCCTGCCGGCGATGGTGGGGCGCGGTTGCCAGGTCGAGCAGTTGCGCCGACCCCTCCCGGATGTTCGACGGAGCGTGCCAGACGGCACTCGCCACGGTGGTCTTCTCATCCTGCAGCGTGATTGTCTGCGTGAAAGCGGGGGGATGAGGCCCCGGCCTGGGCAACGGCGGCGTAGCGGTGGTCTTGAGCATCGCCCATATTGTAACCCCAAAGAGCAGGCAGCGTGCATGGACCAACCTGCGTGCACGGACTAGCCGCCGGCGCGGTCGGATGCGGGGCGGTTCGTGTTGCGGCGTGACGCAAGCACGACGCAAGCCGGCATGGTGTTCACAGGGCGATCGTCAGGCGGCGCTCGGCCATCCAGCCTTGCCGCCGCCATCGCGCGCAGCGGCGTCAATGCAGCGTGTTGGTGTGATCGAGCGCTCCGAACCGGCGGTTGCGCCGGGCGTAAGCGCGGATGGCGTCGAACAACTGGTCTTTCCCGAAATCAGGCCAGAGCACGCCGCTGACGAAGAGCTCGGCATAGCTGATCTGCCACAGGAGGTAATTACTCACCCGCATTTCGCCCGCGGTGCGGATGAGCAGGTCGGGGTCGGGCATGTGCGCGGTGTAGAGCCGCTGGGCGATCGTCCGTTCGTTGATGTCGCGCGGGTCGAGCCTGCCCGCATGCACCTCTGCGGCAATCGCCTTCACCGCATCGGTGATCTCGGCGCGCGACCCGTAGTTGATCGCCAGCACGAGGTTGAGCCCGGTGTTGTTCCGCGTCTCATCGACCGTCCGCTGCATCTCCTCGAGCACCGGGTCGGGCAGCTCATCCGACCGACCGATCTGGTGGAAGCGGACGTTGTTTTCCATCATCACAGGCCGCTCGCTGCGCATGAAGTCGATGTACATCTGCATCAGAAACGCCACTTCCTCCGGCGGGCGCTTCCAGTTCTCAATCGAAAACGAGTAGAGCGTCAGCCACTCGAGCCCGCCGCGATAGCGGTGAAGGTCAGAGCAGACGGTGACCAGCGACTTGACGTTGCGCGCCCCGGCCGAGTGACCGTGCATGCGCTGCTGTTTCTGCTGGACCGCCCATCTGCCGTTGCCGTCCATGATAATCGCGATGTGACGCGGGATTTTTTCCTGCGGAAGATCCGCAAGCCACTGGGCCTGGGGCGGGGAAGAGGGCTCGAGTGCTGTCGTGGGCATGTCGCTTCAAAATGGGGCAAACTGGCTGCCAGAAAAATGTCTGTCGTGCCGTCATCCGGCCGGGGCGACTTGTTATACCACGGCCGGAGCGGCATGCGACGGTGGCGCCGACGCCGGGCCCGGCTGCGACGATTCATCCCTCACGGCGCCGGCCGCCTCTTCGAGGTGGATCAGGTGATACACATAAGCATCGACCAGCGCCTGCCACGACGCGTCGATGATGTTGCCCGAGACCCCGATGGTGCCGAAGACCTCGCTGGCGGCAGCGCCCTTGCGTTTCCACTCCGCCACCACGCGGACCGCCGCCGCCGCCTCGGCGCTCTGGTTGATCACGCGGACTTTATAGTCGCTCAGGTGTAGGTCGGCGATCTGCGGATAATGCGCCGCCAGCGCCAGCCTCAGCGCCGCATCGAGCGCCGCGACCGGCCCGTCGCCCTCCGCGACACGGTGTTCGGTGGCGCCATCGACCGACAGCTTCACCGTCGCCTCGGAGACGGGCTGACCGCCTTCTTCACGGATGACCGAAACGCGGTAGTGGCGAAGCCGGAAAAAATCGCGATATCGGCCGATGTGTCGGCGGATCAGCAGCTCAAAGCTCGCCTCGGCCGCCTCGAACTGGTAGCCGGCGTTCTCAAGGTCCTGCACCTGCTCGAGCACCTTGCGCAGCGTCGCCTTGTCTTCCTCGATGTTGAACTTGCGCCCCGCCTTGGCGGCGATGTTGCTGGCGCCCGACATTTCGCTGACGAGAATCTTGCGGCTGTTGCCGACGCTCTCGGGCGTAACGTGTTCGTAGGTGCTGGTGTCTTTCTGAATCGCGTGGACGTGCATCCCGCCCTTGTGGGCGAACGCCGACGAACCGACGTAGGGCTGGCCGTTGAACAGCCCCATGTTTGCCACTTCGTAGACAAACCGCGACACCTCGGTCAGCCGCTGCAGGCCGCCCTCGGGCAGGCAGGTGAGCCCATACTTGAGCGTCAGGTTGGCGATCAGCGTGGTCAGGTCCATGTTGCCGCAGCGCTCGCCGACGCCGTTGATCGTGCCCTGGACGTGGGTCGCCCCCGCGCGAACGCCCGCCAGGGCGTTGGCCACCGCGACACCGCCGTCGTTGTGCGTGTGGATGCCGATTGAGACAGACGCCATCTGCCTCACCGCCTCGACCGCCTCGGCCACCAGCTCGGGCATCGAGCCGCCGTTGGTGTCGCACAAACACAGCACGCCCGCGCCGGCATCCTGCGCCGCAGCAAGGGTGCGAAGCGCGTAATCCCGGTTGGATCGGAAGGTGTCGAAGAAATGCTCCGCGTCATAGACCACCGTCCGCCCCTGCGCCGCCACAAAACGCACCGAGTCGGCGATCATCGCCACGTTTTCCTCGGGCGTGACCCCGAGCACACGGGTCGCGTGATAGTCGCTGGTCTTGCCGACGATGGTCACCACGGGCGTCTGCGCCTCGATCAGCGCCTTCATCCCCGGGTCTTCCGCCGCCGACATGCCCCGGCGGCGGGTCATGCCGAAGGCCGCGATGCGGGCGTGCTTGAATCGGATCGACCTCGCCTCGCGGAAGAAAGCAACGTCCTTCGGGTTGCTCAGCGGAAAGCCGCCCTCGATGTAATCGACCCCCAGTTCGTCGAGCTTTCGGGCGATCTGGAGTTTGTCCTGCAGCGAAAGGTTAAACCCCTCTCCCTGCGTGCCGTCGCGGAGCGTGGTGTCGTAGGTTTCGATGCGTCGGGTTGTCTGCGCCATGGTCGTCATTCCTGTGTCGGACTCGCCGGCCGGTGAAGGTTAGCCGAGACCGCAGGGCAACAAAAAACCCTGCCGTCTCGGGCAGGGCTGCTGGTCGCTTTGCTTCAGGTCAACAATGCAGACGCCGGCCCTTACCCGATCGGGGTAATGTAGATGGCCGGAATAATCGTCGCCTGCATCATCGCCGCTGGATAATAACCCATGGCCGCGGCCTTGACCAGCCGCGACCGGCATTTGGGCAGTCGTTGGGGCAGATGATTCGGCAAAGGGTGACCCCGGCCGCCAGGTCTCGGCCGAGTGTTCGCCAGGTCTTCGCCGGGTATCGCCCCGGTATCGCCGTGGCGCCTTCCTCACTCGGCCCGGTGCTCAGTCGGCTGGCCCAGCGCCCACATCGCGCTACTGCGTCACGGTGACCGAACCGCGCATGCGCGGGTGGTAATTGCAGCCGTATTGCACTGTCCCCGCCGAGGTGAACTTGTGCTCAAAGGTCTGGCCGGGCCCGAGGTTGGGCGACGAAAACGACCCGTCGTCGGCCTTGACGGTGTGATCTCGGTCGTCGTTGTTGGTCCACTGGACCGTATCGCCCACTTTGACGCTCACGGTCGCGGGGTTGTACGCAAGATTCTGGATGCTCACCGCATGCCGCACGCCCGCCGGCGCCTGCAGCGGGAACAGGTGGGCCGGGCGCGTATCCGTTGTGTTCGCCGGAACCGGCACGGCCCCGCTCGAGCCCGATTGACCGCCCGCGGAGACGAATCCCGCCAGCGCCATGGTGAACAGGGCGACTGTCGCCGACCGCGGCAGGACGCGTCCGATTCGAAGATGTGGTGTGGCGTGGTTCATGTTGGTTGCTGCATTTTAGCCGACCCCCGGCGTCCGGTGGTCGCGGGCAAGACAGCCCCTGCTTCATTTTCGCACCCGCCCTCATACCATACGACACGCCCGGCCGCCCAAGGTCGGTCGGGCGAATATGCCGCGCGTCGAAAAAATCATCCGCGACCCCGTCCACGACGTCATCAGTTTTGACCTCTCCGACCGGCTCGACGCGCTGCTGTTTGACCTGCTCAACAGCGCCGAGTTTCAGCGCCTGCGACGCGTGAGGCAGCTCGGGCTGGCCGGGGCGGCCTACCCCGGAGCCGACCACAGCCGATACAGCCACAGCCTGGGCGTCCTCGAGATGGCGCGGAAGATCCTCGCCCAGCTCGCGCTGCACACCCCGATCTCGCCCGAAGAAAGGGCGGCCGTCCTCTGCGCGGCGCTGCTCCATGACCTGGGGCACGGACCCTTCAGCCATGTCTTCGAGCGTGTGACGGGCATTCACCACGAGCAACTCACCCGGCGCATCATCAGCGACCCGGCCTCCGAGGTGAATCGCCGCCTGCTCCGGTTCGATTCGTCGCTCCCCGGGCGGGTGATCGAGCTGTTCGACAACCAGCGCCACCGCCCGTTTCTGCATGACATGATCTCGTCGCAGCTCGACGCAGACCGCATGGATTACCTGCTGCGCGACGACCTTCACACCGGCAGTCGCTACGGCGCTTTCGACCTGCAGTGGGTGATCCGCGCCATGGTCGTCGACCCGGCCACCCAGCGACTGGCCGTCACCCTTAAAGGCCTGAGCGCCGTCGAAGGCTTCTTGCAGGCGCGATACCACATGTATCGCAACGTCTATTTCCACAAGGTCGTCCGCAGCGGCGAGGGCATGCTCCGGCTCGCCCTGCAGCGGGCGCGACGGCTGGCCATCCAGGGACGGCTCGACTGGCCGACCACCGACGACGGTTTTTACAAGGCCCTCGTCGGTCAGCGGCTGACGATCGCCGAGTTCGCCATGCTCGACGACACGTCGGTGCTCGCGAGCTTCAAAAAATGGGTGGCGTCGTCCGAAGACGCCACGCTCGCGGCGCTGTGCCGCGGCCTGCTGTTCCGCAAACTCTTCAAGACGGTCGACATCTCCCAGGAACACGAGCCGGACCGCATCGACCGCGCCATCGAAGCCGCGGCCAAGGCCGTCTCGGCGGCCGGAGGCGACCCGGCCTATGACCTGTTCTACGACCAGGCCAACGACACCCCCTACGAAATCTTCAACGCCGACGGCGCCGCCAGCGGAAGCGAGATCCTCGTGATCGACGCCGGCGGAACGCTGCGGCCCTTTGCCACCATGTCGCCCTTTGTGTCGGTGCTCAACCTGCAACTGCTTTACCGCCGGATTCATGTCGCCGCGCCATACAAGCCGGCGGTGCTCGAGGCGGTCAGGGGCGTCATCGACGAGCGGTCGCTGCCGCGGTAACCCCTCCACGCCCAAACGCCAGCCCAAGGTCTTTGTATATGGCCCGCGCTACCGTTCCCAACAACCATCCTGCCGACGGGGTTTCGGCCGCCAATGTCGTCCCTCCCGACATCGACCGGCCGGCCGCCGACGGCAACGCATCGCTGCTGCGCCAGATCATGTTTCTCGCGCTGCCGGTGTTCGTCGAGCACACGCTGCACACCCTTGTCAGCATGACCGACAGCTACCTTGCCAACCACCTGTCCAAGGACGCCGCCGAGGCCACCGCCGCCGTCGGCACGATCACTTACCTGTTCTGGTTCATCGGGTTGTTCGCCGGTGCGGTGGGAACGGGCTCGACCGCGATCGTCGCCCGCGCCATCGGCGCCCGGCACCGCGGCGCCGCCAACCGCGTGGTGGGGCAATCGATTCTGTTTGCGCTGGTGCTCGGATCGATGCTGGGGATCGTGCTCTATGCTGTGAGCGATCCGCTCGCCCGCGCCGCCGGGCTCAGCGACGTCGCGGCCGCCTATGCGGCTCAGTATCTCCGCATCATCAGCCCCGCGGTGCCGATGATCGTCACGCTGTTTGTCGCCAACGCCTGCCTTCGCGGCTCGGGCGACACCGTCACCCCTGCGACCGCCATGTTTGTGGTCGATGTCGTCAACGCGGTGCTGTCGTTTTCGCTGGTCTACGGGTGGATGGGCCTGCCCGAGATCGGCTTTGCCGGCATCGCGATCGGCACGCTGGTGGCCTACATCTGCGGCGCGATGATGCAGATCGTCGTCCTGCTCATGGGCCGAAAACAGCTTCGGCTCTATCTCCACCGGCTCAGGCCCAACCCGCACGATCTGCGTCGGATCATCCGCATCGGCCTGCCCAGCGGGCTGGAGGGCGCGATCATGTGGACGTCTAATTTCTTCGTGCTCCGCGTCGTCAACTCGATGGATGTCACCAGCATCGCCGGCGCGGCCCACAACACCACCATCCGCATCGAAGCGCTCAGCTACATGAGCGGCTATGCCTTTGCCGTGGCGGCGTCGACCATCGTGGGGCAGTCGCTGGGCATGAAGAGGCCGACCCGCGCCGTCCGGGCCGCATACCTCTGCTATCTGGTGGGGGGCGGCCTGATGACGCTGCTGGGCCTGCTGTTCATCGCATTCCCACACGTCTTCGCCGCGCTGCTCACCGAGCCGGGGCCGGTTGCCGACCTGACCGCCCAGACCCTCCGCATCACCGGCGTCTGCCAGATCGGGTTCGCCGCCCAGATCATCTTCGGCGGCGCGCTCCGCGGCGCCGGCGACACGCTCTGGGCCATGCTGCTCAATCTCAGCTCCGTTGTATTGATCAGGCTGGCCGGCGTGCTGGTGGTCGGCGCCTACCTGGGCTGGGGACTCGGCGCGGTGTGGTGGGTTCTCGTCGTGGATCTCATGCTCCGCGGGGGACTGATGTTCGCCCGCTTCGCAGGCGGGCGCTGGAAGACCATCAAGGTCTGAGACGCCCACGCCGTGCCCGCGCGATGACGACCCCGCGGCCACGCCATAGCGACGTCGATCCCCATGCCATGATGACGCCAGCGCCCAAGCCCACAGCGCCAAAGCCCCCGGCGTCCGAGCCCCAGCACCCGAGCCCGCACCGCCGAAGCCCCCAGCTCCCAAGCCCACAGCACCGAGGCCCGCAGCGCCGCCGCCGACAACAAGTAGTGCCCCCCACAGCGAGGTCGCCCACGACAACCACCGCGGTGCGTCCACCACGCGAACGCGGCGCGGGCGTATACTCAAGCACTCATGCCGCTGCACAACATCGACATCTCCGCCGCCATGCGCCGCATCGCCGAGCGTCGCATCGAGGCGGCCATGGAAGAGGGCAAGTTTGCCAACCTCGAGGGCGCCGGCAAGCCACTCGAGCTCGAGCCGATGCCCGCCGACGAGAATGCGCGGATGACCTGGTGGGCCATTCGGCTCATGCGCCAGAACCAGTTCATTCCCGATGAGGTGCGACTGCGCAAGTCGATCGACCGCCTGCGCGAACATCTCGCCTCGCTCACCGACGAAGCCAAGCTCGCCCATGTCGTGACGCAGCTCAACCTGCTCGTCCACAAGCTCAACACCCTGGGCACCAACGCCATCAGCCATCATGTGGGCGGCCACATCGCCCCGGTCGATCTGGAAACCGAGCGGCAGCGCCTCCGCCGCCGACTGGAATCGCCCGAGGCCCCGCCGACGTCACCATGAGCCACGCAGCGCCGATCGATGTGCTTACGCAGGCGGTTCGAGCCAAGGCTGTCGAACTGGGCTTCGACCTCGTCGGCATCGCCCCGGTCGGACCGTCGGCCTACGGCGACTACTTCCGGCGCTGGCTCGACCAGGGCCGACACGGCTCGATGGCTTATCTTGCCCGCCGGGTCGATGAGCGGATCGACCCATCGGTCTATCTGCCCGGCGCCCGGTCGGCGGTCTGCGTCGCGATCAACTACAAGCCACAGCTCGATGCCGCGGGTCAGCCGCAGACCCAACCACAAAGCGGGCGAATCGCCCGGTATGCCCTGGGCGACGATTACCACGAGGTGATCAAGCCGCGGCTGTTCGAGCTCGCCGACTTCATCCGCACCGCCCGGCCCGATGCGCAGACCAGAGTCGGCGTCGACACCGCGCCGATCCTCGAGAAAGAGCTTGCCCAGCGGGGCGGAATCGGCTGGATTGGCAAGAACACCTGCCTCATTCACCCGCGCATCGGATCGTGGCTGCTCCTGGGTGAGGTCATCACCACGGCCGAACTGCAGCCCGACGAGCCCGGCATCGACCGCTGCGGCACCTGCACGCGCTGCCTCGACGCCTGTCCGACCGGCGCGCTCGATGCGCCCTATCAGATGGATGCACGACGGTGCATCTCCTACCTGACGATCGAGCACGCCGGCGCGATCGAGCCCTCGTTGGCCGCGATGCTGGGTGACTGGGTCTACGGCTGCGACATCTGCCAGGAGGTCTGCCCTTGGAACACCAAGGCCCCCGCTGGCAGCGACCCGGCCCTGCAGCCGCGGACGGCGCTGGCGTCGGGCTCGCTCGACCCGGCCGAGGTGCTCTCGTGGGATGCGGATCGCTTCGCAGCGGTGTTCCGAAGATCCGCCGTCAAGCGGGTGAAGCTCCCGCAGCTCCAGCGCAACGCGCGGCATGTGCTGGAAAACGTGTCAGCAAAAAAAGGGCGGACGCGCTGAATCAGCCGCGTCCGCCCGAACACAAACACACACACACACTCACAGCATCGATCAGATCAGCGCTGCGCAAGATGCGCTTACGCCACCGCGATCTTCCGCGGCTTGGTCTCCTCGCGCTTGCTCAGCGTGATCGTCAGCACGCCGTCGGCGTACTTGGCGTTGACGCTGGCCTCATCCACCGTCGGCGGCAGCGTAAAGCTCCGCTGGAAGCGGGCGTAGCGCCGCTCGCGCAGCAGGTAGTCGCCGCCATTCTTGTCGCCGGGCTGCTCGGTGCGCTCGGCGGTGATGGTCAGCGTCTGGTTCTCGATCGTCACGTCGATCTGGTCCTTGCTGAACCCGGGCAGCTCAGCCTCCACCCGCAGGTGATCGCCGTCTTCGCGGATATCGACCGGGTAGGGGGCAAGAACAGTCCCGTTGCCCATCTCGCGGCCGCCGAGGAAACGGTTGACCAGCGTATCGAACTCGCGCTGAGCCGTCTCAAACGGATCGACCAGATGCCCGCGGAAAACTCGAGTCGGAAGTGCCATGGCTTGTACCTCCTGTTGGTGTTGCGTCAATTGCACTAACCACCGGTCAACCCGCATGGCCCCGTTGCCACCGCATGAGCCGCCGGCCTTGACTGACGCACGACAATTGGCAACCGTCGTGCCAGAACGTCGCGGAAACCGCCTTCCGCAAGTGCCAGAAATATCGTGGCTTGCGCACCTATGCCTGAGGCGGCTGTCGTATAATCGGCTGCAAGTTTGACAGACGCTGCATCTATGGCAGGCACCACCCCATCCCACGCATTCCCCGAGATCCCCCTGGTGATCCTGGGCGCCACCGCCTCGGGCAAGTCGGCCCTCGCCATGGCGCTCGCCCGCAGCAGCGGGGCGGCCATCCTCAGCGTCGACTCCATGCAGGTCTACCGCCACATGGACATCGGCACCGCCAAGCCCAGCCCGCAGGAGCAGGCCGAGGTGCCCCATCA
>CAZBOE010000007.1:42389-51987 GCA_964493365.1 uncultured Tepidisphaeraceae bacterium
TCGAACGAGACCTCGTCGAGCCCGACGAAGAGTTCACCGCGGCGCGGTTTGTCGAGTCGGCCGACCGTGTCATCGATATCGCCCGCTCCACCAGGACGCCCCTGATCGCCACCGGCGGCACACCGCTCTACTACCAGACGCTGTTCAAAGGCCTCTTCGAAGGCCCGGGCGCCGACGCCGATGTCCGCGCCGCCCTCGCGGCGCTCGACGGCGCGACCCTCCACGCCCGCCTAGCCGCGGTCGACCCGCCCGCGGCCGCCCGCATCCACGCCAACGACACCAAACGCCTCGTTCGCGCGCTCGAGGTATTCGAGCTGACCGGCAAGCCGATCTCTCAGCATCAGCAGGAGTGGTCGGGCGAGGGGTCACGACACCCCGCGGTCTGGGTCGGCCTCTCGTGGGACAAAGACGCGCTCAACCGCCGCATCAACTCACGCACGCGCGCGATGATCTCGGCCGGCTGGCTCGACGAGGTGAGGTCGCTGATCGACCGCTATCCGCGCCTGTCAAAGACCGCGGCCGCCGCGACGGGCTATGCCGAACTGATCGATCACCTCCACGGCCGCATCCCCCTCGATGACGCAATCGAGGCGATCAAGATCGCCACCCGCCAACTCGCCCGGCGGCAGATGAAGTGGTTCAGGCGGTTTCCCGGCGTCCACTGGCTCGCGGGTGATCAGCCGCTCGAGGCGCTGCGCGATCAGGCGATGGCCGCGTGGCGGCAGGGCATCTCGGCATAATGCCGGTCAAACGCCTGCAGCCCCGTCGCGTCTGATCGCCTTTCCATCGCCCGGCCGGGCCTCTATATTCCGCCGCCTCAGAGGTCACGCAGCACTTTCACGAGGTAATTGTCATGAGAATCGCGGTCATGCCGGGCGACGGCGTCGGCAAGGAAGTCATCCCCGAGGGCCTGCGCGTTCTTGATGTGGCGGCCAGCAAGTTCGGCTTCCGCTACACGACCACCGACTATCCCTTCGGCGCCGAGCATTATCTCGAGACCGGCGTCACGCTGCCCGACTCGGCGCTCAAAGAACTGGCCGCCCATGATGCCATCCTCTTCGGCGCCGTCGGCGCCGACCCGCGAGGCAACGCCCGCATCCCCCAGGGCCTGATCGAGACCGACATCCTGCTCAAGATGCGATTCGAGCTCGACCAATACATCAATCTCCGTCCGACGCGCCTGCTGCCGGGCGTGCCGACGCCGCTGGCCAACGTGTCGGCCGGCGACATCGATATGGTCATCGTCCGCGAGAACACCGAAGGGCTCTACTGCGGCAACGGCGGCTTCCTATACAAAAACACGCTCCACGAGGTGGCCAACCAGATCGAGGTCACCACGCGGCGCGGCGTCGAGCGAACCATTCGCTATGCCTTCGAATACGCGCGGCAGTTCGGCCGAAAAAAGGTCACGCTGGTCGCCAAGACCAACGTCCTCCGCTTCGCCCACGACCTGTGGCGGCGGGCGTTCGAAGAGGTCAAGGCCGATTACACCGACATCGCCACCGACTATCACCATGTCGACGCGTGCACGATGTATATGGTGACCAGGCCCCGGTCGTATGACGTGATCGTCACGACCAACATGTTCGGCGACATCATCACCGACCTGGGCGCCGCGATTCAGGGCGGGATGGGCATGGCCGCCAGCGGCAACATCAACCCCACCCGCCAGACCGCGAGCATGTTCGAGCCCGTCCACGGCAGCGCCCCTGACATCGCGGGCAAGGGTTTTGCCAACCCGATCGCCACTTTCCTCAGCGTGGCCATGATGCTCGATTTCCTCAAGCGTCACGACGCCGCCGCCGCAATCAACAAGGCGTGCGCCAACATCGTTGCCGACAAGAAAAACCACACCCGCGACCTCGGCGGCACCGCCTCCACCCGCGACGTCGCCGACGCAGTGTGCTCGGCCCTGGCTTGAAAAGTTCAGCTGAGTGGTTCACCACGGAGGCACGGAGAGCACGGAGAAGGCAGTGACGAAGTGATCCGTGATGAGTGATTCGTGACGCATTGAAGAATTGGCAAAGGCGCTTGAGCGTGTGCGCATTTCGTCAATTTGTCATCCCATCAACTCGTCACGCATCACGCCTCACCCCATCATCACCTTCGACGTCTCGTCGAATGCTGCGCGGATCGCGGCGCACTCATCGCCTGATAGTTTGAAGCTCAGCGCCTCGGCGTTGTGCTTCGCCTGCTCGGCGTTGCGCGCGCCCACGATCGCGGCCGTGATGCCCGGCACCTGCACCGTCGCGTTGATCACCACCTGGGCCAGGCTCTTGCCGTGCTTCTGGGCGATCGGCCTGACTTTCTCGAGAGACGCCATCACACGCTTGCGGTTCTCGACCGTGAAAAACTTGTGGCTCGCCCGGTGGTCGCCCGGGGCGAACGTCCGCTCGGGCCCGACCGCGCCCGCGAGCAGACCACGCTCCAGCGGCGAATAGCAGATCACGCCGATGTTGTTCTGTCGGCAAAACGGCAGAATCTCCTGCTCGATCTTCCGCTGGATGATCGAGTAGGGCGGCTGATTGCTCGCAAACCGGGCGACCTTCAGTACCCGCGCCATCCACTGGGCGTCGTAGTTGCTCACGCCGATCGCCCGCACCTTGCCGGCCCGCTTGAGGTCGTCCATCGCCTTGATCGATTCCTCAGGCGGCGTCGTCGAGTCCGGCCAGTGAATCTGATAGAGGTCGATCACGTCCGTCTTCAGACGCCGCAGGCTCTCCTCCACCTCGTAGCGAATCGAGTCAGGCTTGGCATTCTTCCTGACCGTCACCGGCGTGCCGTCGTTCATCTGCTGCTGCCACGGGTCGGCGCCTTCGTCGCTGTTCCAACGCATGCCGCACTTGGTCGCGATCAACACCTTGTCGCGCCGCCCGGCCACCGCCTTGGCCACAAGCTCTTCGGAATAGCCCATCCCATAGATCGCGGCCGTGTCGATCATGTTGATGCCCGCGTCGATCGACGCCTGAATCGCCCCGATCGAGTCGGCCTCTTCGTTGCCGCCCCACATCCAGCCGCCGATGGCCCAGGCGCCGAAGATGACAGGGGTGATGCGCAGATCGCTGTCGCCGAGTTGTCGAAGGTCGAAGGTGTTCATGGGTGTGGTTGTGCGTTGCCTGGGGTTTGTCGTCCGCCGCGGGCGACGCTATTCGGGTCAGCCGGCATTGGCAACCTTGGCCGACAAAATCGGCCGCCCGCCCATTCGCCGCCCGGTGCTGATCCTGCTGCCGCCCGCCCCCACGCCAAACGACCCCATCGCCACCCGCCCCCATGTGCCGCCCCACGCAAACCAACCCCCGGCCGCCCCCTGTTGCGACGGCCCCTTATCGCATTTCCCCCGGCCCCGGTCCCAATGCCGCCGGCCTGCCCGGGCCCGGCCGACTATTCTTTTTTCCCCCGCCCAGCCGATAGACGATGTATGACCAATCCGTTCCAGACGCCGACGGCGCAAAACTTCGGCCTTTTGCTGGGCCGGGTGACCCTGGGGTTTTACTTCGCGGTCGAGGGGTATCGCACGGTCATGAACGACCCGACCGGGCCCGCCAAGACCTTTGCCAACACCTTCCCCAACTGGGTGCCCGAGGTGTTGCAGCGGGTCTACCTCTATCAGGTGCCCTTCGTCGAACTCTTTTTCGGATTGCTCCTCGCCGCAGGTTTCCTCCCCAGGCTGTCGGCCGGGCTGCTCGGCTGCGTGCTTATCTTCATGATCGCCGTCAAGGGCGTGCTCGCGGGCAACGACAACCTCCAGCCGCTGGTCATCTTCCTCGCCCTGGCCACCATCCTCACCACCACCGGCGGCGGCAACATGACCCTCCCCGCCCTCTTCGGCAAGAAAGGCGCCGCCGGCAGCGCCCCCAAGCCCGCCCCGGCGAAGTAGCATTGCCCCTCCTTCACAGCGCGCACGTCACGCGCGCAATGAGAAACCATCGAGCGTTGATCGGCCTGCCGGCTTGCGACAGGTCGCCACACGCGCCTCGGCCCGGCGACGGGTCTGTCCCCTGTGAAAATGGCTGTGGTTGAGGCCGGTGGGGCGGGTATGCTGCCCGGCCATGGGGAATAACACATCCGAGCCTTATCAAGAAGCGCTGAAACGGATTGAGCAGGCCGCCCGCGAGAAGAGCGCGGCGCTGGACCTCAGCGATCTAGCGCTCACCGCGCTGCCGCCGGAGATCGGGCGGCTGGGCGGGTTGAAGGAGCTCCACCTCTACCGCAACCAGCTGACGACGCTGCCGCCGGAGATCGGGCGGCTGGTCGGGTTGACGGTGCTTCACCTCGGCGGCAACCAGCTGACGACGCTGCCGCCGGAGATCGGGCAACTGGTCGGGTTGACGGTGCTTCACCTCGGCATCAACCCCCTCACGATGCTGCCGCCGGAGATCGGGCGGCTGGTCGGGCTGCGGTCGCTTTACCTCTTCGACAACCTGCTCACGATGCTGCCGCCGGAGATCGGGCTGCTGGCCGGATTGCAGGAGCTTTACCTCTTCGACAACCTGCTCACGATGCTGCCGCCGGAGATCGGGCGGCTGGGCGGGTTGCAGGTGCTTGGCCTCGGCGACAACCAGCTCACGACGCTGCCACCGGAGGTCGTGCGGTTGGTCGGGTTGAAGGAGCTTGGGCTCGGCGTCAACCAGCTGACGACGCTGCCACCGGAAATCGGGGGGCTGGTCGGGTTGCAGAAGCTCTTTCTCCATCGCAACCGGCTCACGACGCTGCCGCCGGAGATCGGGCGGCTAGACGGGTTGCAGGTGCTTAACCTCGGCGGCAACCAGCTCACGACGCTGCCGCCGGAGATGGCGAAGCTGACCGCCCTCAAGGCCCTGTTTCTGCACGACAACCCGAGGCTGGGCTTGCCGCCGGAGGTCTTGGGGCCGACGTTCGGGGAAATCAAACCATTCGGCGAGAAAGACCCGGCCGATCCGGCGGCGATCTTGGCGTATTACCTGTCACTGGCAGGGGGTGCCCGTCCCTTGCGAGAGATCAAACTGATCCTCGTAGGCCGGGGGGAAGTCGGCAAGACGACGCTTGCCGATGTGCTGCAGGGCAAGCCATTCGAAAAGAGCCGTGGCAGGACGGACGGGATCAACATCACACCGTGGACCGTACGGCTAAAGGGCGGCCCTGCGACGATCCGAATCTGGGACTTTGGCGGCCAGGAAATCATGCACGGCACGCACCAGTTCTTCCTGACCAAACGGGCGATCTATGTGGTGATGGTCGACGGACGCGATGACCGCTACCAGCGGGAGGCCGAGCGTTGGCTGAAGCTGGTCCGCGCCTTCGGCGGCGACTCGACAGTGCTTGTGGTGATGAACCGACAGGCGAACTGCAAGTTCGACCTTGACCGCAACGGACTGATCAGCAAGTACAAACTAGCACCGGAACATTTTTTCCCAACCGAGTGTTCGTCCAAGAGAACCATTAAGCCGCTCCATACAACCGTGCTTCGGCTGGCCGATGACCTGCTGTCGACGCAGTCGAAGTTCCCGGCGAAGTGGTGGACCGTGAAGACGCGGATCGAGACGATGAAGGAAGACTTTCTTTCCGACGCCGCGTACCGCGAACTGTGCTCATCCAGCGGTATCGCCGACAGCGATGAGCAGGACAAACTGCTCGACAGCTTGAACGATCTGGGAGTCGTCGTTCATTTTTCCGACGACGACGGCTTGGCGGAACTCAAGGTGCTCGACCCGGAATGGGCGACCGACGGCGTGTATCGTGTCGTGACCAATGAGAAGTTGCGGGAGGAGAAACAGGGCAAACTCAAAGCCCGCGCGCTGAGGGATATCCTGCCGAAGAAGCGATGGCCGGAGGCGTCGCACCGAAACTATATCCTTCGCCTCATGCAGCGGTTTGATCTGTGTTTCCCGGCGGAGGGCGAAGACGATGTCTACATCGTGCCCGACCTGCTGCCCGACAAGACGCCGAATCTCGATGATTGGGTGGCGGACCGGTGCGTTGTATTCCGGTACAGATACCCCGTCCTGCCGCACGGCATCCTGCCACGATTCATCAGCAAGACGCACCTGCTGAGCCAGGGAAAGCCTCGCTGGAGGTCGGGCGTCATATTGGAGAAAGATGGCGCACAGGCGCTCGTCCGGGCGGACTATGACGAGGCCACCGTCAGTGTCTGGGTGCACGGGAAGCACAAGGACGCGCGGCGAGCGCTGCTGACGATCATCCGCGAAAAGTTTGATGGCATTCATGGCCGATTCAAGGACCTGAATCCGGACCAGGAACTGGGCGTACCACGCCATCCGACGGTTTTTGTGCCCTATCAGGACTTGATCTTGGACTATCGCGAGGGGAAGCGAACCTTCCGCGTGACGATCGGGGGGCAGCGGGCGGATGTGGTACTCGAGGACATCCTGTCCGGCGTTGAATCGCGCGACCAGAGCCTCGAAGCGATCAGACGCCTGACCCCCTTGGGTGGTGAGGGGCCACGATACATCACCGTTAACGGGGATTACAATGAGAGGAAGACCGAGATGCGCGACATCAACATGCGAGACAACTACGGGCAGGTCGCCGAGACGATGATGAGCTGTTCCAACATGGTCCAGCGGCAGGGGAATGGTGACACGAAGGCACTGCTCGAACAGCTTCACAACCAGGTGGAGCAGCTCATCGGCAAGCTGCCGGCGGACAAGGCTGGCGAGGCGCCGCAGGTGGCAAAAAACCTTGAGATGCTGGTCGAGCAGGCGACGAGCGAGCGGCCGAACCGGCGATGGTATGACCTGTCGGCGGAGGGGTTGATGGAGGCGTCGGCGTGGGTGAAGGATTTCGCCGGCAACATCGTGGGGACGGTGGGGCAGATCGGGAAGTTGATTTGGCCGGACTATCGGCCGCCCGGGAAGGACTGAGCGGCAGGTTGGGCTCTCTCCAGCAGCGCCAGCACTTCGGCGTTGCCTTTGGTGCCGATGATCGGGCTGTCGGTGATCGCGAGGATGCGGAAGCCTGCCTGTTCCATGTCCGACCTTGTTCGGCCGACCACCTCGGCCAGTCGCTCGCGGGGGAGGATGCCCTTGATCAGTTCACCCGGCGCGGCTTCGTAGTGGGGCTTGATCAGGGTCACCACCGCGGGGCTCACCTGTCGGCCTGTCGGCAACGTCAGCGCCGCGTCATGGGGCCGAAGCAGTCGGGCGGCCGCGGGGAGGATGTGGCGCTGACGCGTCCAGGCCACGTCGATCACCACGAGATCCATCGGCTCGGGCAGCGTCACGTGCATGGCGTTGGTCCGCTCCATCACCACCACGCGTGGGTCTTTTCGCAGCTTGTATTCCAGCGCCCCATAGCCGGTGTCAACGGCATACACCTTCGCGGCCCCGCGCTGGAGCAGGCAGTCGGTGAATCCGCCGGCGTTGCAGCCGAGATCGGCGCACGTCAACCCCGCGACGTCGACGCCGAACGTCGCCAGGGCATGGTCGAGCTTTTGACCGGCACGAGAGACGAACATGGGTGAGACCGCGGCCTGCCCGCCCGCCGACAGACTGTCGAGCGAAGTTACACCGTCCGGCCGGGCCAGCCATGTCGGCGACTGACGAAATGCCACCGACAACATGCCACCGGCCAAGCTTCAACAAACCGCCGACGATAGACAGGCGATGTCAGGCTGCCGGCAAGTGGTCGTCGGCGACGTTATTACCGTCCGAGTTCCCTTCCGCGTTTCTCGGCCGCCACGAGCGCTGCCACGATCGCGCTTCCCACCTGCCGCGCGTCGAGCGTCTCGATCGCGGCCTGGGTCGTGCCGCCCGGGCTGGTCACCTTCCTGCGGAGTTCCTCGGGCGTGTCGGGCGATTGGGTCAGCATCTGCGCCGAGCCCACCGCGGTCTGCACCGCCAGTGTGCGGGCGGTCTCCGGCTCGAGGCCCATCTCGACGCCCGCCGCGATCATGTGCTGCACGAGATAGAAGAAATACGCCGGGCCCGACCCCGATACCGCAGTTACGGCGTCCATCAGGTTCTCGGGAACCTCGACCACCCGCGCCGACGACTCGAACAGGGTGCGGGCGGTGTGCAGGTCGGCGTCGGTCGCATGTCGCCCCCGGCAGATGCCCGCCATGCCCTGGCCGACGAGCATCGGCGTATTGGGCATCGCGCGGATCACGCGAAAGCCGGGCAGTTCGCCGCCGTCGGCCGTCGCAGGCTTCAGGGCGTCCGACAGTGCGTCTTCGATAAAGCGCGTGCTGATCCCGGCGGCGATCGAGATCACCAGCGTGTCGGGCGAGAGCGACGACGCGATGCTCGTCAGCGCGTCGGCCATCGACTGCGGCTTGACCGACAGCAGGACCGTCCGGCTCTGCGATGCCACGGCCGCGTTGTCGCCCACGCGCGTGCCGAGCTCTTCAAACAGCCCCCGCCTCGCCGCCGACGGGTCGGCCGCGATGATCCGCCCGGCAGCCATCACTCCTCGCGCGATCAGCCCGCGAGCAATCGCCTCGGCCATGTTGCCGGCGCCGATCACGCCGAGTTCATAGTGCATGCCCCCGATTCTAATGGCCCCGGCACAGACCGGAAATGTCGACGAAGCCGCCCCTCATCCCGCTGCCCGCTGCTGACGGCCTACCGCCCACCGCCCACCGCCTACCGCCTACCGCCTACCGCCAACTGCCCCCTACCGACTGTCCACCGCCGAATGCTCACCGCCCACCGCTCCCGCTCACCGCGCCCTCGCTCCTGCTTTACCCCCCGCGCCGCACGATTTATGATCCGTGACGTGTCTCTTGAGAAGCTGGCTGTGGTGGTCATGAGCAAGTATCCGACCGCGGGCCGGGTGAAAACCCGCCTGCAGCCGGCGCTTTCGCCTCAGCAGGCGGCCGACCTCCATCGCATCTTCCTGCTCCATCTGCTCAACCGAATTGCCTCGCTCGAGCCGGCGGCGCTGGTCGTCTCCTTCGATCCGCCCGACCAGATCGCCGATTTCTCCCGCCTGCTCGCCGGCATTCCGGTTCGACTGATCCCCCAGTCCCCCGGTGACCTCGGGGCGCGCCTCGCGTCGGCCGCCGCCGTGCTCGCGTCGGAGTTTTCGCGCGTGCTGTTCCTGGGCGTCGACAGCCCCACGGTGCCGGACGGCCATCTCACCCAAATGGCCCGGCTCACGCTCGGAGCCGATGTCGCGCTCGCCCGGACCGACGACGGCGGCTACTGGTGTCTGGGCACCCGAACCGATCTCGACCTTGACGCTATTCTCGCCAACATCGAGTGGTCGAGTGGGCACGAAGCCCAGCAGACCATCGCCTCGGCCCAGGCCGCGGGCTGCCGGGTCGTCCTCGGGCCCACCTGGTCCGACGTTGACCGCCCGGCCGACCTCGAAGTGCTGGTCGAACAACTCGTCGAATCGCCAAACCCCGGCGACGCAAACTTGCTCGATTCCCTCCGCAAGGCACAGGCGCTGCCCCTGGGCCTTTCCCGCGCGCCGCGCCGCCCTGCGGACCACGCGTTCGATCACCCCGCCCATCGCCCTGAGCCGGACCCTACACGAGGAATTCTGTCATGACGCCAACCCCCACTGTCGCCCCCTCGATGTCGACTGGTTCGCCCGCGCCGCTGACCCCGGCGTCACCCGGCTCCTCCGGCGGCCTGTCGTCCGCCCCCTCCGGCGC
>CAZBOE010000008.1:0-270 GCA_964493365.1 uncultured Tepidisphaeraceae bacterium
CGGGGTTTGCGGTGAGCATGGTCGCCGGGCCGGCCCGGGGCGTGGCGGCGCGGGCCATCCGGCACATCACGCTGACGCGGCGTGTCCGGGCCGACAACCTCCTGCGGGCGCTGCATGAACACTGGGAAGACGCCGTCGCATCCGGAACCGCGGTCCTCAAGACCCCGACAGGCGAGACGCCCGCAGAGGCGCCGCGCGATTGGCCGATGTCTTTCGCATCACTCCTGGGCGAGCGAGCCTGGTCGGCCAGGAGTGATGCGAAAGAGTGTA
>CAZBOE010000008.1:280-50990 GCA_964493365.1 uncultured Tepidisphaeraceae bacterium
GAACTGATCACCACCGAGGGCGATGGCGCGTCGGTCCGCGTGAGGCTGACCCGCCGCGGCGAGATCGAAGCCCGACGGGTCGTGCGCAATCACCGGCTTTGGGAGATCTATCTGATCAGCCATGCCGATGTCGCCCCGTCTCATGTCGATCGCGGCGCCGACCTGATCGAACACGTGCTCGCGCCCGACCTGATCGAGCGGCTCGAAGACCTGCTCAAAGAGCACGACGCCCGGCGTGTCCCGCCCACGCCGCACCAACTCGCCAGCACGGCCCGGGTGGCCGCCGACGTCAGGGGCGGGCCCGCTGCCGGCGCGGCGTCGCAGCGATCGGAGGTGTCGCCATGACCGCATTCGACTGGTGGATTCTCGCGATCGCCTTCATGAGCGCCGCGGCCTGCGCGGTGCTGGGCAACTTCCTCGTGCTCCGCAGGCTCAGCATGATGGGCGATGCCATCAGCCATGCGGTGCTCCCGGGGCTGGTGATGGCGTTTGTGCTGACCAGCAGCCGCAACCCGCTGCCGATGTTCATCGGCGCCGCCGCCGTCGGCATTCTCACGGCCCTGCTGACACAGTGGGTCAACCGCTTCGGCAAGGTCGATGAGTCGGCATCGATGGGCGTCGTCTTCACCTCGCTGTTCGCCCTGGGGCTGGTCATGATCAACCTGCTGCCCGGGCTGGGTCGGCTCGATATCGACCCCGAGTGCGTCCTTTATGGCGCGATCGAGACCGCCGCCCTGGCGCTGCCCGGCGATGCATGGCTCATCGGCGGCGTGCTGGTCCCGCCCGCGGCCCTCAACCTGGCGATCGTGCTCGCGGTCAACCTCGCGGTCGTGGGGGCGCTCTACAAAGAGTTCAAGATCAGCAGCTTCGATCCGGAGCTGGCTACCTCGCTCGGCATCCACGCCGGGTTCATGCATTACCTGCTCATGACCCTCGTCGCCGTGACAGCGGTGGCAAGCTTCGAGGCTGTCGGCTCGATCCTGGTCATCGCCATGCTGATCGTGCCCGCGGCCGCCGCCCACCTGCTGACCGACCGGCTCGGCGTGATGGTGGGCCTGAGCCTCGTCGTCGCCGCCGCCAGCGCGATCGGCGGATTCACGCTGGCAACGAAGCTGCCCCAGTGGACAGGCACCCTCTGGCTGGAAACCAATGTCGCAGGCATGATGGCCGCCGTTTCGGGCGTCGTCTTCGCAGGCGCCATGCTCCTTTCGCCCAGGTATGGGGTCATCTCGCGGCTGGCGGCGCGATGGTCGCTGTCGACCCGCATCGCCACCGAAGACGCGCTGGGCACACTGATCCGCCGCGAGGAAGAGCAGGGCGGTCGGGTGGTGTTGTCGTGGCGGCGGCTGATTCGATCGGCCGGCGCGGGCCCGATCCTCTCTCGACTGGCGCTGCGCCGGCTCCTTCAACGCCGACAGGTCGAATCGTCGCCGGAAGGGCTGGCCCTCACCGATCAGGGTCGCGCCGATGCCACCGATCTCCTGCGCACGCACCGGCTATGGGAGACCTACCTTGTCGAGGCGGCAGGCACCCGGCCCGACCACACCCACAGCACCGCCGAAAAACTGGAACACGTCACGTCGCAGGAAATGAAATCCAAGCTCCGCGAAGACGCCCCCGCCAGCGGCCAGGATCCGCACGGCCGGCCGATTCCATGAAGCCCAGCCGCATGAGCCCGGAGCCGCTCGATTCGCCGCGGCATGGCGCAGGCCGCCAAGACCGCGACGAGCCGACAGCGCCCGCCCATGCCGCCCATGCCGCCCATGCCGCTCATGCCGCCAGCCCACATCCGTCGCCCGGCGTCGCCCTGTATCACGCGGCCGCTCGGCATGCTCATCGCGTTCGCCCGCTCTTCGCTGCGCGATCTGTGTGCTTTGCCCCTTTGCGTCCTTTGTCGCCGCCACGCTTCATGATCGTCCGAAGCGCGCGCCCGCAGATGCGTTTGGTTTCAGTGCCCGATGATTCCCGCATCCAGCGGTCGCAGACCGACTTCACCCACGCCGGCTTCGACTTCGATGCGTCGTTGAGCCAGTTGGCCACCGAATCCTGCACATACTTCGCGGGGTCGCCGCACAGCGGCTCAAGCAGCGGAAGGCCGATCGACGGCTCATCGACCAGCTCGGGGATCATCGTCGTCCAGACCCCGCGTGGCCGGGTTGATTCGGTGGCAAAGCGCCGGATGGCCGCGCTGGGGCTGGCCGTCCACGGCGTCAGCAGCGCGAGGGCTTGCCGGATGTCGGCCGCCAGGTGAGGGCGGATCGCCATCCACGCCCACTCGCGCACGCCCATGTGCGGGTCATCCGCAAACGGTCGGACAAGCTCCAGGCGCGCCTCCAGCGAGAGCCCTTCGCCCCGCACCATCGCATAACACGCCCAGCCCCGCGCGGTGTCGCTGAGCGATCGCGCCAGCGGCCTCACCAGCTTGTGCGGATACCCTGCCAATATCCGGCCGGCCAGATCCATCCGCCGCGTGATGCCAAGCTGCGCCGCCTCATCCAGCCGCGCGAGATCGCCTGCCGACACAAACGGCGCCACGGCCTTCATCAGCACCGCAAAATCAATCGTGAGCATGTCGGCCAGGTTGACCGACTCGGCCGTGCCCGCACACATCGCCGCCCGGTGTGCCGCGGGCACGCCCGCCAGCGATGACCGCTTGGCCACGCCCACACCCGGCTTCACGTTCGCCGCCGATCTGGGCATAGACGGGTCTCCTCAATCTGCCGGCCGCTCAGAGGGTCGCAAGCCGCAGCCTGACCAGCAGGTCGCTCAGTCCGGCCTGCGCCGTGGGCAACTCCGGCAGCGTCGATTCGTTCATTTCCTGCTCAAGACACGACACCAGCCGACGATACTCCGCCTCATGAAACGGCATGTCGGCGGCGTCAAGCGTACCTTGCTCGGGCCCGCCCAGCTTCCGCGCGATGAGGTCGGAAATGTAGCCGAGCCTGTACACCTCATTGAGGTGAACCAGGTTGGCCTCGACCACGTGTGCCCGCATGAGGTGTATCCCGGTCAGCAGCACACGATAGGTATAGAGCAGCGGCTTCACCCGCGGCCGCTCTTCCTTGGCAAACAGCTTCCACTGCGTCTGGGCGAAACCGAGATAGTGATGAGCATGGAAGCGGGTGAGGCACTGCCGCGAAAGCTCGATCAACTCGCGATGCGCCTCGGTCGTGCGCAGCACGATCGGCGAGAGCAGTTGCTCCAGCACATAACCATTCTTCTTGAGCATCATCGCCATGAACTTCGCCAGGTCGTGCGTCACCAGATCGACCTCCAGCCCCTGTTCGACGGTCGATACCTCGATCGTGTCCTGCCGCGCATGAAGCCCGAGCGCCTCGCACGCCGGCACGACGTGCGTGCCGCGCAGGTCATAGTCAGAGTCGGGCGACGGAAAGCCATAAAGGTGGGCGCCGCTGACGGTCAGGAAGACCAGCGGATAGGGCTGTGCCGCGATGATCGGATCGAGACGGACATCCATTCCCGCATCGTCGATTCACGGCAGCCCATCGGCAAGTGCCGCGCGCCGAGCGTCGATCAGCAGCCCATTGGCGCCGCGATAGTCGGGCTGATCGGGCAGCGAGGTCGCGGCGGCCGCCTCGTCTAACTCCCGGTGAAGCGAAAGCCGCCAGCGGTCGATCTCGTCAAGCGGCCGCTCGCCCCGGCGAATGGCCAGTAGCGCATCACGCAGGGCAGGGTCCACCGCCACCGGCACATAACCCTCCCTGAGCACGACAATGCCTGAATGCAACAGGCGGATCAGGTGCATCACGTGCTTCCATTTGGGCTCGCCGCGGTGGCTCAGATCGGCGTTGAGCTTGCGAAACTGGCTAAGCACGTATCCGTTGTAGGTCTGATAGACCAGCCGAGAGAGAAACTTCGATCGCACCTCGATCAGCCGACGACCCAGAGGCGTTGCGAACTCGACGATCGGCGAGTAAAGCACCTCCAGCACGTTCGGGTTGGCCTTGAGCGCCAGCACGATGAACTTCTGCAACTCCCAATAGGTTTCCTGCGCTGCGTCGTTGTCGATCTGCTCGGGCGTGCCAGAGAGCGACCAGTGCTGCTCCGCCGTCGGCAGGTAGACGCCGCGCCGGTCGGTATCGGATGCCTCGGTCGCCAGACCGTAAGCGCGCGACCCGATGACCGCGCGGACAATGACACGATCCATCAAGCCCGACGCGGCAATGGTCATGCTCCCCCCGGCGGCGTCGGCCAGGTAATGCGATTGCACCGCCATCTCATGCCGCATCAGCGACGCCTCACGCCCATCGACAAACCGCACGCGATAGGCATGCACCAGGTCGGCCGGTGCCCGGACGATCAACCCCACGACGCCGCGCGTATGCACCACCTGTCCCTGCTCGCCGCGAACATCGATCAGCGCGACAACCTGCGTGCCGGTCGGCAGGATCGCCGGAAGCGTCGCCGGATCGCTCGGCCGCACCGATACACCACGCACATCGACGTGACCTGCCGCCGGCAAATCACTCGCCGGCAACAAATCACCCGGCGCTGCCGCAACACTCGCCACCGGCCCATCCACTGACACGCACGCATCACCCTGCTCCATCGCATTTCTTTGCGCCGGCGCAATTCTTTGCACTGGTGAATCGTCGTGCGAAGCAGCCATGACCGCGTTATACCGCCACCGCCGCGCGATATCTCGGGCTTGCGTCGCTTCGCCGCCGCCCGCCGATCGGGCACATCCTCTTGCTTGGCGATAGAATGGCGGCCATGAGCGAAACGCGCGACCGCGGAGAAAAGTTGCCCGTCGGGGTCATCGGCACAGGCCGCATGGGCCGGCTGCATACGCGGGTCTATTCGCAGATGCCCCAGGTCAGGCTCGTCGGCGTGCACGACGCAAACACCGAGTCGGCCGAGACCGTCGCGGGCGAATTCGACACCGCCGCGCTCGGGCTCGATGAGCTGCTCGAGCGGGTCAAGGCCGTCACGATCGCCACGCCGACACAATTCCACCTCGACACCGCCCGCCGGGCGATCGAGCGCGGCGTCGCCTGCCTGATCGAAAAGCCGCTTGCCCGCAATGTCGATGAATGCCGCGAGATCGCCTCGCTGGCGAGCCGGCACAACGTCGCGGTCCAGGTCGGCCACATCGAACGCTTCAACCCCGCCGTCCGCGCCATGACCGAGCTCGGTGTGCGTCCGAGGTTCATCGAGGTCACGCGGATCAGCCCGCTGACGTTCCGCTCGATCGATGTCGGCGTCGTGCTCGACATGATGATCCACGATATCGACATCGTGCAGTGGCTTGCCGGCTCACCCGTCAAGAGCATCGACGCCACCGGCGTCTCGGTCATCGGCGATGTCGAAGACGTCTGCAACTGCCGCCTGCGATTCGAAAATGGCTGCGTCGCCAACCTCACCGCCTCGCGCCTGGCCCTCAAGACCGAGCGGCGGCTCCGCGTGTTTTCGCCCGACGCCTACGTCTCCCTCGACTACCAGAAAAAATACGGCATCGTCGCCCGCCGCGGCGGCAACCTCTCGGCCATCCGCAGCGCCGTGCAGAAAATCCGCTCGGGCGAAATCACCGACCTTTCCCAGCTCAACTATGCCGAGCTGATCTCCGTCGAAGAGCTCAAGATCGATGACGTCGAACCCCTCCGCGCCGAGCAGGAGTCGTTCGTCGACGCCGTCACCACCGGCCGGCGCCCCACCGTCAACGCCGAAGACGGCCTGGCCAACGTCGAACTGGCAACCCGCATCGTCGCCGCCATCGAGCCGCAGGAACTGGGCTGACCCGCTTGCACAGACTTGCCGCTTGCCCGCCGGAGATATCGCGACAACAATGTCGCACAATGACCGGCCGACAGCCCGCAACCCGCTCGACCGCCCCGACGGCAGATCGCCCAAGCGCGGCCCGCCCATCCGCCGACCGCTCATTGGCAGAGCGCTCATCGTCAGATCGCCCATCTGCCGAGCGCCCGTCCGCCGACCGCAATCCCGCCCGGCCTCCCGCGCCAGTCGATCCCGGCGCCACCGTGTGGACCTTCCTCACCAACCATTCCCACGTGCTCGTCTGCCTCGTCAACGATCCCGGCATGCGCATGCGGGATATGGCCACACAGGTCGGCATCACCGAGCGCGCCGTGCAGCGCATCATCAGCGAGCTCGAGCGGGGCGGCGTCATCGAGCGGGAGCGCGACGGCCGGCGCAACCGCTATCGCATCAACCGCGCGGTGCCCCTGCGGCATCCGCTCGAGTCCCATCGCACCGTCGGCGACCTGATCGACTCGGTCATGCAGTAGCGCCCCGCGCCGCCTTCTCTGCCGACCGGCATCGGCGCTGACTCGCCGATCCGCCCGCCACCGGGCTGCGGGCCTGGGCCGTGGCGGTTCGGTTCGTTGTCGGTGGCAGGGCATCAGGCGCGCCCGGCACTTACGGGGTGCCCGATTCCGCCGCGGGCCAAGCGGGGTGACGGTGCAGAGCGTGTGGTGCGCCCGATCCCGCGGCGGCGCAGATCGGCCTGCCCGGCAGATCAGGTTGTCTCGCCCACTTCGGCGTTGTTTCGAGTGGCGGGGGTGATACAGTTCGGCCGACCTATGCAACGATACGTCCTGCTGGTTTTGTTTGCGGTGCTGCTGGTGGTGCCCTTTCTGCTCAGCTATTCGCTGAGGCGGCAGGACGCCGCGCCCGCCGCGGTCAGTGGTCCGCAGGTGAGCCTGACGGTCATCACGCCGCACAACGCCGACATCCGCAACGAATTCGAGCGGGCCTTCGACCGCTGGCACCGCGAGCGTTTCGGCCAGTCGGTCGATGTGGTCTACCTCACGCCCGGCGGCACGCTCGACATCAAGCGCCAGCTCGAAACCACCTATCGCGCCCACACCGTCGAAGGATCGCTCGACCCAAACTTCCGCCCCGACATCCACATCGTCTGGGGTGGCGGCGACTTCTTCTTCAACAGTGAGCTCAAGCCGCTCAAGGTTCTTCAGCCGCTTCAGGTTTCGCCGACCGTCATCGCCGAGGCGTTTCCCGAACAGTCGCTCGCGGGAGTTCGCCTCCACGACGGCGGCAAAGATCTCTCGGCCGAGCCGCCCCATTGGGTGGGCGTCTGCCTCAGCAGCTTCGGTATCGTCTACAACCCCGCGCTCACCGCCGCGCTGGGCATGCACGAGCCCCAGACCTGGCGCGATCTGGCCGACCCGCGGCTGGCGGGCCTCGTCGCGCTGGCCAACCCCGGCTCGTCGGGCTCGGCTTCGGTCGGATACATGATGGTGCTCCAGCGCCACATGGCCGATGCGGAAGAGGCGTTTCTCGCCGCCCACCCCGAGCTGGCCGCCAGGGGCAAGGCCGAGTACGCCAAAGACCCCGCCTACCAGAAGGCCATTGCCCAAGGCTGGCACGACGGCATGTCGACCCTCGTGCGCATCGCCGCCAACGCACGCTACTTCACCGACTCGGCCACGCAGGTCCCCAACGACGTCGGCCTGGGCGATGCCGCCGCCGGCGTGGCGATCGACTTCTATGGCCGCGTCTTTCAGGAAACCCTCGGCAGCGACCGCGTCCGCTTTGTTTCGCCCCGTGCCTCAACCGCCATCACCCCCGACCCCGTCGCCGTGCTGGCCGGCGTCGATGGCGAAAAGCGCGAGCTGGCCAATCGCTTTGTCGAGTTCCTGCTGACCGAGCAGGCCCAACTCCTGTGGATCAAGAAGGGCGGCACTCCGGGCGGCCCCACCGAGCGGGCGCTGCGCCGCCCGCCCATCAGGCAGAGCGTCTACGCCGCCGACCGAAGTGACTGGACCGACCAGGCCAACCCGTTCGAGTTTGCCGGCGGATTCAACCAGCGCGGCGAATGGATGGCGACCTTCACCGATGTCCGCCTGATCTGGGCCGCCGCCTGGATCGACGCCCGCGACGCGCTCAAGTCGGCCTACGCCGAGGTGCTCGCCGTCGATGACGAAACCCGCCGCGCCGACCTGATCCGCCGCCTCAGCGACCTGCCGATCACACTCGACGACGTGGTCGCGCTCAACGCCGACCGCAAGCGCCGTGAGCGTGAAAAAGACGACGTCGATTTCTGGAAGGCCCAGACCCGCATCGCCTGGGCGACCACCTTCCGCCAGCACTACCAGACCGTCGCCAGAGAAGCACGCACTGCGTCCGTGGCCGGCGCGCGATAGAGCCATCCAGCGCCGTTCCCGTGCGTGGCGCAGAGCGTCAAACGCTGCATCGCGTCTGTATCGTGTCCCGTGATGGAGCGCCCGCCCGAGTGCGCTCGATGACCCGGCGTCGCTCACGTCGGAGCGGCACCGCCCGTTTCAACCCGGTCAAGCAGCGAGAAGCCACCCGGCCGATCGCAGCCTCCCCCCGGCAGGGGGCCTTAGGCGACCGCGCTGCGCAACTGCGTCGCGGCCCGACTCAGCATTTGGACCAGGTGATCGATGTTGAGCGGCTTGGGCACAAACGCACTCACCCCGGCCGACTGGGCCCGGCTGGTCAGACCGTGATCGGTCGAGCCGGTCATCAGGATCACCGGCGTCGCATCACCCAGCGACCGCAGCACCGTCGTCATCTGTATGCCATTCATGTCCGGCATCTCGAGGTCGGTGAGGATCACGTCGGGCTGGGTCTGGTGCACCGCATCGAGCCCGGCTCGGGCGTTGTCGGCAAAGGCCGTGATGGTGAATCCGCTGGCCTGAAGCATCTGGCCGAGGATGTTCATGGATCGGACGTCGTCGTCGATGAGCACGAGTCGCATGACCGATAACCTCCGTCGCGGCAACCCTTGCCGGCCAACGCAGCGGGGCACTGCAATTCCCGCGCCTCCCGCGTCGTCAAACCAGAGCCACCGCTAGCCGTTGTGGTGTCAGTGGATCAAGCCCACCATTGATCGGCTCGGCACATCGAAGAAATGGAGTGAAAAATGGCGGAGCAATGCCCACCCGTCTGAAGCGACATGGGCTGTGCCGATGGCCGCGCCCGTGACCGCAAAAGGCCTATCCCCCGGCGCTCAGGCCGACAGGTACTCTTCCGCCCTCCGCCGGCTGCCCGATGCCCTCCGCCGGCTGCCCACTCATCCCTACAGCCCGACGATGTTGAAGCCGCTGTCGACGTAGATGTTCTCACCCGTAACGCCCGACGCCAGGTCGGACAGGAGATACACCGCCGTCTTGCCGACCTCGTCGGCGTCGATGTTCCGCTTGAGCGGCGCCTTGCGGGCGGTGTGGTCAAACATCTCGTCGATCCCGCCGACCGCCATGGCCGAGAGCGTGCGAACGGGCCCGGCCGAGATCGTGTTCACGCGGATGTTCTTCTCGCCCAGCTCAAAAGCCAGGTAGCGCGACGTGCTTTCCAGCGCCGCCTTGGCGACGCCCATCACGTTGTATCCCGGCACCGCCTTTTCCGAACCGAGATAGGTCATCGCGATGACCGACCCGCCGGCGGGCATCAGCGGGGCGGCCGCGCGGGTCAGGGCGACGAGCGAATAAGCGCTGATGTCCATCGCCTGCTTGTAGACCTCGCGCGGCGTCGTGAGGAACTTGCCGATCTGCAGATAGTCCTTGTTGGCAAACGCCAGCGAATGCACGAGGAAATCGATCGTGCCGAAGTGCGCCGCCGCCGCCTTGAAGAAGCCGTCGATCGACTCGTCCGAGCCGACATCGCAACCGTGAACAAACGGCTCGCCGGTCACGCCCATCTCTTCCAGGCTCTTGCGGACGCGCCGCTCCATCTTTTCGATCGGCAAAAAGCCGTAGCCGAGCGTGGCGCCCTGCTTGAGGCAGTTGTTGGCGATGTGCCAGGCGATCGAGCGGTCGTTGGCGATGTTGAGAATCAGGCCTTTTTTGCCGTTGAGAATCATGATGAGTTGCCGGTGTGGGGGTTTGCCAGTGAGTGGAGGTCAGGTCAACGAACTGCCCGGTGACCAGATTGTCATGTGACCAGGCTGCCGGGTGGTCAGGCTGGCCGGTGGTTAGGCTGCCCGGTGTTCAGGCTGCCATGTCGGATCGCCGGTGAAAAGTCTGCCGTAAAAGGGGTTCCACTAAATTGCCTGTCGGTGAATGACTCGTGTCCAGAAAACCGCGCCGCTACAGCGCTTCGCGAGCCACGACCGCCGCGCCATACAGGGCGGTGTCGTCGTTCTCGATCGCGGTCACGGGAATGCTCTGCAGCAGCGTCTGAATGCTGGTGCCCATCGGGCCCTTGGCGCTGAAGGGTTTGAGGAACAGGTCGCTCTTGACCTTGGGCAAAATGCGGGGAACGATCCCGCCGCCCAGATAAAGCCCAGCCGTGCAAAGCGTCATCAGGGCGAAATTGCCCGCATAGGCGGCCAGCACATTCACCCAGATGTCCAGCGCCGCCACCGCGATCGGCGCGGTGCCTTCCATCGCGGCGGCCGACACGACCGGAGACTTGTCCGCAGCTTTCTCCAGCTTGGCGGCCAGCCATTCCGGCTCGGTGTGACGCCCGCTCTGACGCAGGAAGCGGTAGATGTTCCACAGCCCCGGCCCGCACGCCACACGCTCATACGTGGCTCGACCGCAAAACTCCCGCTGCAGCCAGCGCAAGAGGTCGATCTGCACATCATCGCGCGGCGCGAAATCGGTGTGTCCGCCCTCGGCGCCGCTGGGCACATGCCCGGAGCCGTTCCAGAACAGCGCCGCCTGGCCCAGCCCGGTGCCGGGCGAGACGATCGCCTGGTTGCCGACCGGGTTGACCGTGCCCGCCTGAATAACGTGAAAACTCTCCTTCGGCAGCACCCGGATGCCGTAGGCGTTGGCCACCAGGTCGTTGACCAGCGCCACCCGCTTCACCCCGAGCTTGCTTGCCAGCACGGCAACATCGACCTGCCAGGGCAGGTTGGTCGCGTTGGTCTTCCCGTCCTTCACCGGCCCGGCCACCCCAAAGCCCGCCGCGGCGATGCTCGCCGGCTTCTCGGCCAGGTAGGCATCCAGAACGGCCTCGAGCGAAGGATACTTTCCGCTGGGAAACCGAAGCTGCGAACCGGGAACGATCTTGAGCTCGTCATTGAACAGCGCGACGTTGGTCTTGGTGCCGCCGATATCGCCTGCGAGGATCATGGGCCGTAGGGTCCTTGTTGGTCGGCCGCCATTTATCGGACCTGCTTCAACCGCCCGTTGCGGTCGGCAGCGTCCGACAAAGCGGGCTATCACGATACCGGCGGAAGCCGTCGGCGTCGATATCTCCGGATTCGACCCCCGGCAACCCCGCGCAATCTAAACTGCCCCATTTCAGTGTCCGACATCATCAGCGAGTGACGCGCCGTCGCCGCAGGTCGCACAGGGTGCGACACGCCAGGGCGCCAGACCGCCCGGCTCGTTCGGGCCTTGGCAGATCGGATCATGTTGTGCAAATCCTGATCGTGGACGATGACCCCGTTGCCCTCCAGCTGCTGCGCTTCACGCTGCGCAAGCAGGGCCACGACGTGTGGGAGGCCCATGACGGCGCCGATGCCCTCGAGATGCTGTCAGCCCCCCGTCCGCAGCCCATCCAGGTCGTCATCAGCGACTGGGAAATGCCCGGCATGGATGGCCCCGAACTCTGCAAGCATGTCCGGCGGATGGAGTCACGCTACACCTACATGCTGCTGCTCACCGGCCGCGACCGCAAAAGCAGCATGATCAGGGGCTTCTGGGCCGGCGCCGACGACTTCCTCAACAAGCCCTTTGACCCCGAAGAGCTCCATTGCCGGCTTCGTGTCGCCGAGCGCATCCTGTCGCTGGAAACCCGCGACGTCACCATCTTTGCGCTGGCCAAGCTCGCCGAATCACGCGACCACGACACCGGCGCTCACCTCGAGCGCGTCCAGAATTACTGCCGGCTGCTCGCCCAGAACCTCCTCGACACCGGGGCGTTTCCCGGGCAGATCGATGCGTCGCTGGTCAATCTCATGTATGAGACCAGCCCGCTCCACGACATCGGTAAGGTTGCCATTCCCGACTATGTGCTGCTCAAGCCGGGGCGGCTGAGCGACAGCGAGTTCGAGGTCATGAAGACCCACACGACCCTGGGCGCCGCCACCCTCGATGCCGCAATGGCCAAGGCGCCGGCGGCCCGTTTTCTCGAAGTGGCCCGCGATATCGCGCTGTGCCACCACGAGCGCTGGGACGGCACGGGTTATCCCCGCGGGCTTGCGGGCGAAGCGATACCGCTGTGCGCACGGATCGTGTCTGTCGCCGACGTCTACGACGCACTGGTCAGCAAACGCGTCTACAAGTCAGCCATGTCGCACGACATGGCCCGAACAATGATCCTCGACGGCAGCGGCACCCAGTTCGACCCGCAGGTGGTCGAGGCCTTCCTGAGCGTCGAACGCGAAATGGCGAACGTCAGCGACCGCTTCAGCGACACACCCCGCGCCGCCGCCGCCTAAAAAAAGCGCGCTCAGCAAACCGACCCACCGCCACCCGCGCCCACATGCGGCGGTCGCGCCGGCTGACGCGCCGATTTGTCATCCCATCAACCCGCCATTGCTCAAGTGGTCACGCTTTTCCCGAGCGCCTTCACCGCCTCGGCGTCGCGCAGGCTCAGGTCGGGGAAGGCTGGGTCTGATCCGACATCCGCGCGGCGCTTCCAGCTTCGAGCACAGGCCTTGTACGTCTCACGGGTGTCGATCACCTCGACCCGCGCGGGCGTGCCCGCGGCGACGTCGACGAACCGGTGGCTGCCGGCCCCGACAAGGTCTTCAAGGTCGGGCCCGTAGGCCGACATCCACGCCCGGGCTGCCGCATCGACGTAATACACCACTTCCGCGTCCAGCGCCTTGTTGAGGCCCGCCGACTTCTTCAGCCCGTCGAGCTGAAGCAGCGCCGAATCGCGCAGCGCCATCAGCGTCGCCCATTGCTGCGCGTGCTGGGGCGTCGGCGCCTGTGAACGCGCCTGGGGGAACAGCGCAAGGTGCACGCTGCCCAGCGCCGCGTCATCGCCTGACCGCTTGAGGTGCTCCCAGGCTTCGTCCGCCGTGAAGACGATCACCGGCGCCAGCATCCGCACCAGCGCGTCGGCCATGCGGTGCATCACCGTCTGACAGCGCCGCCGCAGCAGACTGCCCGGCCGCTCGCAATACAGCCGGTCCTTCATCGCGTTGCCATAGACTGCGCTGATCTGCACGTTGCAGAACTCGAAGACGCTGCGGAAAACCACGTGCGTCTCGCAGGCGTCATAGGCGCGGGTCACCGCCGCGATCAGCCCGTCGAGCTGCGCCATCGCCCAGCCGTCGAGGCTGTCGGCCGGCGGCTCAACGGCGTCCCGCGCGGGGTCGAAGTCGTAGAGGTTGCTCAGCAGGTAGCGGATCGTGTTGCGGATCTTGCGATACTTGTCGCCAAACTCCTTGATCACCGCCGGCGATGTGGGAATGTCGCCTTCGTAATCGACGCTGCACGTCCACAGCCGCAGCAGGTCGGCGCCGTGGGTCTCGATCTCCTTCGTGGCCGTCACATATTCCTTGTCGCTCTTGCTGACCTTCGTGCCGTCGGGCTTGACCACAAACCCGTGCGTCAACACCGCCTTGAAAGGCGGCCTGCCCATCGCGCCCAGGCTCGGCAAAAGCGATAGCTGAAACCACCCGCGGTGCTGGTCCGACCCTTCGAGATAGAGGTCGGCCGGATACGTCAGCCCGCCCGCCTCCGCCGCCTCTCGGGCGCGCAGCACCGCATTCCACGAACTGCCCGACTCAAACCACACGTCGAAAATGTCATTCTCTTTCCGCAGCTTGTCTTTGGGGAACTCGGGCCCCGGGTCAAAGTCACCGAGCAACTCGGCCGGCGAATCGGTGAACCACGCGTCACTGCCTTTTTCGGCAAACCGCTTCGCCACCGCACGCACGCTCTGCGGCGTCAGCAGCGCGTCGCCCGCCTCGTTGTAAAACACCGGGATCGGCAGCCCCCACGCCCGCTGGCGCGAGATGCACCAATCCGGCCGGCTCTCGAGCATGCCGGTGATCCGGGCCTTGCCCCACTCGGGGACAAACTTCACCTGTTCGCCCACCGCATGCGCCGCCCGCTGGCGGATGCTCATCGGCGTGTCGCCATGCACCACCAGCGGACGATCGATCCCCACAAACCACTGCTCGGTCGCGCGGAAGATCGTCGGCGTCTTGCTGCGCCAGTCGTGCGGATAGCTGTGCACGATCTCCTGCTCGGCAAACAGCGCCCCGACCGACTTGAGGTGCTCGATCACCAGGCCGTTGCCCTCCCACACCACCTTGCCCCGGAGCCACTCGGGCACACTGCCGTCAAACCGCCCGTTGGCCAGCACAGGGCAATACACCTCCAGCCCGTGGGCGATGCCGGTGGCATAGTCTTCTTCGCCGTGCCCCGGCGCGGTGTGGACCAGCCCCGTGCCGTCGGTCGTCGTCACATAATCCGCCACAAGCACCTTGCCCACGCGCGGCGTCGCTTCGCCCTCGCCCACCGTCATGAACGGGTGCCGATACTCCTGCCCCGCCAGGTCCTTGCCCAGCACGGTCTTGATCACCGTGTAGTCGGCCACCCGGCCCTTAAACGTCTGCTCCACCAGCGCCGCCGCCACGATGTCAATGTGCCAGAACTCGTTGTGCTGGTGTTTGACCAGCGCATATTCCACCTCGGGCCCGACCGCGATTGCCAGGTTGGCCGGCAGGGTCCAGGGCGTGGTCGTCCAGGCGAGGAAGCCGACCCGGGCGTTCACCCGCACGTCGAACGCCGCCTTGAATGCCCCCGGGTTGGCCGACTCAAACCGCACGTACACGCTGCGGTCCTTGACGTCCTTGTACTCCAGCTCGGCGTCCGCCAGCGCCGTCTGGTTGGCGATCGACCAGTGCACCGGCTTGAGCTGCTTGTAGACCAGCCCCGCCTCGACGAATCGGGCAAACACCTCGAGCGTCGCCGCCTCATAGTCGGGCGTCATCGTCAGATAGGGCCGCGCCCAGTCGCCCAGGATGCCCAGCCGCTGAAACTGCTCGCTCTGGATACCCGCATACTTCGCCGCATAGTCAAAGCACCGCCGCCGAACGTCCACCGTGCTCATCTCGCGCAGCTTCGGGCCCAGATCCTGCTGGATCTTGTGCTCGATCGGCAGCCCGTGGCAGTCCCAGCCCGGCACATACGGACACCGAAACCCGCGCATCGACCTGTAGCGCAGCAGCACATCCTTGAGCGTTTTGTTGATCAGGTGCCCGATGTGGATCTCGCCATTGGCGAACGGCGGCCCGTCATGCAGCACCCACGTCGGCGATCCCGCCCGCGCCGACAGCAACTGCCCGTAGAGGTCCGCCGACTTCCACCGCGCCAGCCGCGCCGGCTCGTTTTGCACCAGCTTCGCCTCCATCGCAAACGCCGTCTGCGGGAGGTTGAGCGTGTCTTTGTAAGAGGCCTTTTTCTCCGAGGTCTGGCTCATGATGTTGCTCGATACGACGCCCCGGCCGCCGAAGCTGCCGGCGGCCGGTCACCAAAGGGTCACGCCCGACCGGGCTAAACCGCGACGGGATCAAAGCCCGTGACTTTATCGCGCCCCGCGGGTTCGTCCACCACCAGCACCTTGGGCCTCAGCCTCAAAAACCGCCAGAGCATGAAGCAGCCCAGCACCAGCCCATACAGTGCCGCCACCAGCCACGGGCCCACCGCGCCAAGCTCGGGCATAAGCTTGCCGACCGCATAGCCGCCGCCGACGACCATGCTCCAGCACAACACGCCTGTCACCACCGCCGGCACCAGCGTATCGCCCGCGCCGCGCAGCCCGCCGTTGTAGACGATGAACATCGCATCGAAAAACTGGTACACGCCCGCCACGATCAGCAGCGTCGCGCCGATCTTCACCACCTCCGGGTCGCTGCTGAACACGCCCATCAGCGGCTCCCGCGCCAGCGCAAAGAGCAGCCCGCAGCTGATCATGTACACCGCCGTCACAAAGAACCCCAGGTGCGCCCGCTGCCGTGCGATGTCGAGCCGGCCCATGCCGATGTATCGCCCCACCAGCGCCGTCACCGCCGTCGAGATGCCGAACGCCGGCATGAAGCTCACCGACATGTATCGCAGCACAAAGTTGCTCGCCGCCATCGTCGGCGTGCCGAACAACCCCAGCACCCACATCGTCCACATGCTCCACGCCAGCACGTCGGCCACGATCTGCACGCCCGACGGCACACCCACCTTCAGCAGCAGCCCGAACGAATCCCACCGAAACCGCCAGTCCAGGCTGTGGTAAAGCCCGCGCACCCCGCGGCTGAAAACAAACGCCGCCAGGATCGCCAGCTCGACCGCCACCGCGATGTTCGTCCCCCACGCCGCCCCGGCCACGCCCATCGCCGGCATGCCCAGGTTGCCGAAGATCAACACCCAGTTGGCAAAGATGTTGACCACCACCGCCGACAACGCCGCGACCAGCACCAGGTTCGGCCGGTTGACCGCCAGCAGAAACTGGCCCAGCGCCGTCGCGCCCAGCTTCACCACCGTCAGCGCCACGGTGATCTGGAAATACACCGCCTCCATCCGCGCCAGCTCGGGCTCATGGCCCAGCCCGGCGAAGATCCCGCCCACCAGCGGCAGAAACGGCAGCACCACCGCCGAGTACGCCACCGCAAACCAGACCCCCGCCCACAAGAACCGGCCCGTCGCCCGAAGGTCGCCCTTGCCAAACGCCTGCGATACCAGCGTATTGACCACCAGCAACACGCCGACGCCGAAGCTGATGACCGAAAACGCGAACAGCCCCGCGTTGGCCGCCGCCGTCGCCGGCACCGTCCCGACCCGGGCCAGCATCACCGTGTCGGTGAACTGCGCGATCGTATACGACGCCATCTGCGCCACCGTCGGCGCCGCCAGCAACAGCAGCTCACGCACCGCATACCGCGACGTGGCGCTCTGCGGCCCCTCAAGCCCGGCCGCCACTGACCCCGCATCGCCCGCACCCGCCGCCACCACCGCCTCAGGCACACACCCCTCCGGCGCGTGCGTCGCATCCTTTGAAGACTGCATACAAAACCTCGTTTCTTCAGCCGATCACCCGGCACCCCGTCCGGTCGGGAAGGGAATGCCCTGACAACAAAAAACCCCGAAACGACGGTGATCGCTTCGGGGCGGTTCTTTTTCCGGTGTTATGGATGAGTCGGTGGGGAAGACTACCGGCCATGCGTAACACGCAACCCGCCAGGGCGATCACCGTCGATGACCTCGACGGCCGCGATGTTGCATGCAATGGCTTTCATCGAAAACGTTCCTCTTCCGGGTTCCTCTGCCGCGGGCGAATACTACCCGACCCACAAGACAAAGCAAACGGCCATTTCGTCTGCCTGTTCGATGCCTCCCCCCCGCGCCAAACCAGCCAACACGGATCAGCGCCTTGCGGGGCCGAGCCGTCGCCGGCGGGCATGACCTCCCCGGGGGTCGCACCCATGGGCTACAAACCCGAGCCCTGCTGTGGGACCGTGCACGCAAAGTGGCGCGAAGCGGCTCACCTCGATATACTGCCGAGCACCACGGGGGGCACTCAATGCGATGCGAGAGCACCACACGCAACGGCGTCCCCAAATCACGAAAACGTTCCTTCAAAGGTGGCAAAGGTGGCAAAGGTCAATCGAGACGTTGTATTGCGATCGCTTGTGTTCGTCGCAGTCGCGATGCTTGGCACCCATGTCCGCGCGGTCGAACTGCAATGTCTCAACGGCACGATCACCATCGACTTGCCACCAGACCTTTTGACAGACACGCCCAAGCCCGGCGCTCCCGCATCCGGGCGAATCGCCGAAGGTGACGGAATCGAAATCGCGATCGACGCCAATGTCGTCCCGGCCGACGTCGTAGCCGGAGATCCTTTCGAGTACTTCAGGCAGCGGCCGACGCTCTACCGGCTGGTTCAGGTTGAGGAAACAAAACACCAGTCAGCCGGTGGACTGCTCGGAACGGTCGAGCGCCTCGACGTCAACCAGTTTCAGTCGAACCTGCGTCGCGAGCAGGACGCACCGGTCACGCTCTACACGCTGGTGATCTACGACTTCGGCACTGCGATCAACATCCGCGCCGATGTGGGATGGTGGGTCGATCCGGTCCACCGCGAGCGGGTCAAGTCGATTTTGCGCAATGTCCGCACGACACGTAATCCCAAGCTGCCTCACGGCGTCACCGTGGGATCGCTCGTTGAGCTTCGCGCCTACGAGGCGGCGGATCATGGCAATCGCGCCACCACATTGCCTGCCAATCCTTCCACCCAACCTTCCGCCGATCCGTCGTCGGTCATTGCCGTCGAAACGGCGAAACGCGACCCCAACCCCTATGACATATTTGCAGCGCTCATGAAGCAGCATGGTGCCGTGCCAGTTCAAGACGCGGTGACCCAGACCATCGATGGCGTGACGGTGATCGTCCCCGCGCCGCCTCATGCGTGGAGGGCCGCTGCTGATGCGGGTGAATTGTCATACATGATGGTTGGCGTCGGCTTCTGCACGGGGATGACGCAGCAAAGCCGAAAGACCGTTCCTGAGGTGGTGCGGAGTATGCTCGAGGTGCATCAGAAGGGCATGGGTCTGAGCGTCGAAGACGTCAAACTCGGCGATAAGCCTGCCAGTCTGGTGCGGGTGGTGATGGACGCGCAACCGTTCTGGATGCCGCCCAATACCCCGCCCGAGCAACCTCGCCGCGCCGAGGGGATCAACCTTGTCTTCGAGATCAATGGCCGGACAGTCGTCATCTCCATTTTCTACTCGAGCTCTGCCACCGACGCGCAACGAAAGCTGTATCGTGACGCATTGCTCGGTGTCACCCTCAAGCCGGCCGACAAACCCGTAGAAGGCGAGCCCGCCGCGCCCTGACGGGCATTGCGGTCGCGCTGGTCCACGAGGCTTCTTCGGGCAACAGTCACTCGGTTTAGAAACAAAGACGGCGAGCCGCACGCGCGACCCGCCGTCTGCACGGTGGGGATCTAACCCCGGGGGAACCAGGTCCCCGCTGACACGACGGAACATCCGTCGTCGCTTATGTCCCCGCCTCTCGTGCGGCCCGGTCGACAACGGCTGAGCGATCCTGCGAATTCGCTCGACCCGACGACGACCACCACCCGCCGCACATCCACTGCGTCGCGCTCTGATCACTTGACGGGCGTTCGAAACAGCATCACCCACAAGACCAGCCCCGCCAGCGGCACACACGCCGCCAGCGCTGACACCGGCCGCAGCGGCAACACCGCATCGTGAAACCCGCAAGCCAACATCGTTACCTCCCTTGCCTGTACGAAAGACGACCGCCAGAAAGCGCCGCAGCGTTCGGCATCGCCGTTTCACCGCTCGGCATCGCCGATCCACCGTTTGGTCGCGCCGTTCCTTCGCTTGGGCAGACATGTCCAAGGGCTGCCGCCGCCCGGTCGGCCAGCACAAACCCCAGCCCCGCCGCCGCGCCAGCCAGATGAGCCAGCGGCACCGGCACAAACGCCCCGCCCGCAAACACGCTCGCGCCGCTGGCCATTTCCAAAGCGCACTTGACCGCCAGCCCGGCCACGACCACCACCGCCGGCAGCCAGCGCGCCGGGTCCGTCCGTCTGTCGATCCCGCGATCGCCCTTCATCGCCCACCAGACCGCCGCGGCCACGACCAGCCCGCAGTCGATGCCGCTGAGCCCGCGGTAGGCGTCGAGTGATGTCCCCAGCGCCACCGCCCATCCGGTTGCCGCCGCCAGCGCCGCCAGCAGCAGCCCATGGCGAAGCCGGCCCATCCAGCGCTCGCACAGGCTGCCCGCGGCCGCGAAGACGGCGACATCCCATCCGAGGTGCGACCACGACCAGTGCGCCAGATGGGCCGTCATCACACCCGCCAGGCCCACGGGGCTCGTTTCCATGCGGCTTGGCCTCAGCTCGACCGCCGTCGCCAGACCGGGCACCACCTCGACCGCGGCGGCCGCCAGACAGATCGCCATCGTGATGCAGGGAATCGTCGACCAACGCATGGCAAACCTCCGTCCGGCAGCCGCCCCTTCGCTACACCCGCTCGATCCACGGCTAAGCCGCTCTCCGGCCCTGCCGTCGAAGCAGGCCCGCGGCGCCCGCCCCGGCGATCAGCAGCGCCATCACCGGATCGATCGCGCCGCCGCCGTTGCCGCCGCCCACGCCCGGCGCGTTGCCCGGAAACGCCGGCTGCTGGTGATCCACCCGGTAATCGCGAACCGGAGCGTTCGCCCGCGCCGCCTGCGCAGTCTGCTCGGCCGCCGAGCGCTCCTTGTTGCGCCGCTCGATCCCGTGCCGCTCGAAGTCGCTGTCGGCCAGCACCAGCATCGCCGTGTGATCCGTCACGATCTGCTGATCCACCCCGATCGACACGATCGCACCGCGCGCTTCGCCTTGATCCATCTGACCGCGATCGACCATCGCCTCGATCTGCTCCACCCGACGCATCGCCCACAGCCGCTCGAGCTCGGGGTTGTCGGTGTCCACCTCGGGCAGGTCGAACTCCGCGACATACCGCTTGCTTTCACCGGTGATCCGCGTGTCGAGCGTCAGCTTCGCCCGACCCGGCTTCTCATACCGGCCGAAAATCACCAGTTGCTGCCCGCGATAAAGCTTGCCCGGCTCGGCGCCCACCAGGTCAAACGTCCTCACGCCGCTCAGGCTGACCTTTACGTCATGCATCGCCTCGTGGGTGATCTTGCTTCGCGCCAGCACAAGCTGACCGACGATGTCGTCCTGGTTCGACACCGACGCATAGAACCCGCCGCTGGCGTCGCAGATCACCCGCATCAGCGGCCAGTTCGCCTCGTTGCCCATCAGGAAGCCGAAGACGCGCACGTCATACTTCTTCATCAGCTTGTCGAACGACGCAGGGTCGACCACGCCGGTGTTGGTCACGCCGTCGGTCACCATCACCACGCTGCTCGCTCGGTCGGCATCGAGCCCCCGGACCGCCATTTCCAGCCCCGCATAGAGGTTGGTGCCCGACTGCGGCACCAGTTGTTTGACCGCCGCGATCGCCCTGGCCACCTCCTCAGGCGTTGCCGGGCGCATGCCCCCCAGCAGGTCTGACGCCGTGTCGGAAAACGTGATCACCCGAAACCGGTCGTCCGGCCGCAGGCTGCCGATCGCCCGCTCCACGCCCGCCACCAGCGACTGAATCTTGCCCGCCATGCTTCCCGACACGTCGAGCACAAAAACATAATCCGCCCCGCTCGACAGCGGCTTGAGGTCCACCCCCGGCGTCAGTACGGCCATGAACGTCCCGGGCTTGTCGCCCGCCTGGCGATACGGAATCACCTCGACCCGCCCCGGCAGGTTGTCCGCCAGCCGGTAGTAGACGACCAGGTCGCTCGTCAGCGACGCCTGCACCTGCTCGACCTTCACGCGGTAATGCCCCTCACCCACCTGCGTCGTCACCGCCCCCGCGACGTTGGGCACGCGAATGTCCGCCACCGCCACGGCGCTCTTGAGCTCGATGTCCGCCGAGAACATCCCCTCCACCCTCTGGTTGAGCGTCCAGAACGCCTCGGCCGCCACATCGGTGCCGCCGCTCTCCAGCGGATACACCAGCCGCCCGACCGCCGTGTCGATCGACAGCGACTGGTAGTAGACATAGGTCACGACCACCTCGGCGTTCGCCCGCACCGGCGACACCGCAAACTCGAACGTGCGGTAGTCGTTCTTCGCCGCCAGGCCGGCGTCCTTGCCCTGGTCGCGCTCTTCCTTGTAGACCCGCTCCGCCTCGCCGCGCTCGATCACCTCGCCGCGCAGTTCAAGCTCGCCGGTCTGGATGATCACCTCCGACAGCGCCGCCCCCTGCGGCACGGGGCAGGCGTAGATCGCTCCAAGGTCACGGTCGTTGGGGTTGAAAAACGTCTGCCGCACCTGCATCCGCGCAAAGCCGTTGTTGATCACGGCAGACAGATGGTGGTCGCGAATCTGGATCGGCGCGTGATTCGCCCCGACCGGTGTGAGCGTTCCGGCCGCCCGGGCCTGCACCGCAAGCATCAGCACAACCACCACCACCAGCAGCCCCACGGCCACCGCGCGAACAGGGCCGCAGCCGCGCCGCCGGCCCGGCTCGGTCGGCCGTGGAGACACTGCGCCGCTCTGCATGGATTCACGGCCGTTCATGTCATGTCCTTTCGCTAAGCAACACCCGTCGTCCCGCCGACGCGGCGAAGACACGCCTCTAATGCGAGCCGCACGCCGCCGCGGACGAGTTTGTTAGTGCTTTGCCTTTAAGGCTTTAGGGGTGGCTTGGGTACGGCGGCCGGGTGCGGGATGTTCATCGGGTGTACACTGCTATACACTTGGTGAATGCCCCTCCTTCGTCCCGATGAGCGCGCGTTTGCCGTGGCGGTCTCGCAGTTGACCTACTGCAACCCGTTCGCTCAAAAGCGGATTGAGCTCGAACGATCCGCCCTGGGTGACGCCTTCTCAGAACCGGCGGCCGTCTGGGCCTTTGATCCCAACCGCGAGGGCGACCGCCCCAACGTCGGACGCATCCTCGAGCGGCTGACCCCGCTGATGGAGTCGATGCGCAACCGCCTCGCCGACGGACAGGCCGCATCCCGCGACGAACGGGCCGTCTACGAGGGCATGGTCCTTTACCTGCTCTATTACGAGTTCTGGCAGCAGTTCCAGAGGCTGGTGGAAGAGGCCGGCTTCGACCATGACGGCCGGGACGCCCCCGAGAGCGCCCCGCGCCTCTCCGGCGACGCCGCGCGCGACGCGGCCAGAGACTCGCCAAGGTCGCCCAGGCCCGGGCGGCGGCGGATCGCTTACGCCGCGTTTCTCGAGCGTGCGAAACACTTCGTCGACCTGCCCGGCCGATCGTCAGAGACCGCGCCGCCCGTCGAGGCGCAGGCACTGACCGCTCCATCGGGTCACGCCGCTTCGGGCGTCGCATCCGCGCCCGCGGATCCCGGCCCGCGCACGCCGGCCGGGCATGATCCGCTGACCGATCCGGCGCACCTGTTCGCGCTGCTGTTCCAGGTCAGACGCGCGTTCTATTACATCTTCACCTTCATCACCGGCGCGTCGGCACCCGCCGCGAGGCTGCGCGCCAACTGCTGGGAATCGATCTTCACGCACGACATGCGCCGCTACGCCCACCACCTCTACGCCCGCAGCAGCGACTGGGCCACGCTGATCACCGGCGCCTCGGGCACCGGCAAAGAACTCGTCGCCCGCGCCGTTGCGCTATCGCGCTACATCCCATTCGATCCGGTGGCGCAGACGTTCGCCGCTGACTTCCGGCAGCTGTTCATTCCGCTCAACCTCTCGGCGCTCTCGCCCACGCTGATCGAGTCGGAGCTCTTCGGCCACAAGCGCGGCGCGTTCACCGGCGCCCTGGAAGACCGGCCCGGCTGGCTGGAAACCTGCGACCCGATGGGCACGGTTTTCCTCGACGAGATCGGCGATGTCGCGGCGCCGGTGCAGGTGAAGCTGCTGCGGGTGTTGCAGTCGCGGCAGTTTCAGCGGCTGGGCGATGCCGCCCCAAGGACGTTCGCCGGCAAGATCATCGCCGCGACCAACCGTGACCTTCCCGCGATGATGCGCGAGGGCGCGTTTCGACAGGACTTCTATTACCGCCTCTGCGGCGACATGATCCGAACGCCCACGCTGTCTGAGCAGCTTGCCGACAGCCCGGCCGAGCTGCCGGCGCTGCTGCTGTTCATCGCCCGGCGCATCGCAGGCGACGCGGCGCGCGATGTGGCCGCCGAGGCGCAGCGCTACATCGAGAATCAACTGGGGCGCGGCTACGGCTGGCCGGGCAACTTCCGCGAACTCGAGCAGTGCGTGCGCAACGTGATGGTGCGCGGAAGCTATGTGCCGTCGGATACGACCGTCTCCACCGCAGGCGGCCTCGAACGCGCGCTCGACAGCTGCCGCCTCACGGCCGACCAGCTCATCTCCCTCTATTGCCGACGGGTGTATGGCAAGACCGGCAACTACGTCGCCACCGCGCAACACCTCGGGCTCGACCGCCGGACCGTCCGCGCCCGGGTGGTTGCCGACGGCGCGGCGGAGGATGGCGAATGACTCGATTCCTATAGGAAACTCGACAATTTGCCCAATCCGACCGTCGCGATTTCGCTACAGGCCGCCGGGGTGAAGTGGTAGACTGACCGGCCCGCGCCGTACCGATGCGAGAACCGCATGAATGACACGCCTGCTCACGTTTCTGCCCAAACAGGGTCTGGTCACATCGCCACCAGCGTGGTCGAACTGATCGGCAACACGCCGACACTCGAGCTGCGCCGCCTGGGCGCGCTGCTGGGCCTCTCGGGTCGCATGCTGCTCAAGCTCGAGCTCTTCGGGCCCGGGGGGAGCAAGAAAGACCGCGTGGCGCTGTCGATGATCCGCGCCGCGCTGGCCGACGGATCGCTTCGCCCGGGTCAGCCCGTCGTCGAGGTCACCAGCGGCAACACCGGCACGGGGCTGGCGATCGTCTGCAAGGCGCTGGGCCATCCGTTTTATGCCGTGATGAGCCGTGGCAACAGCCCCGAGCGGGCGCAGATGATGCGGGCGCTGGGGGCGGAGGTGGTGCTGGTCGATCAGGCGCCGGGGTTTGTGCCCGGCGCGGTGTCGGGCTGCGACATGAAGCTGGTCCGCCAGCGGGCGGCGGAGCTGATCTCCCAGCTCGGCGCGTTCTACTGCGATCAATTCGAAAACCCCGCCAATCGCCAGGCCCACATCGACGCGACGGGCCCCGAACTGTGGCGGCAGTGCGGCGGGCGGCTCGACGCGGTCATCGGGTTCGTCGGCTCGGGCGGCGCGCTGGGCGGGCTGGCGACCTACCTCCGCTCGGTCAAGCCCGACATCCGCGTCTACGTCATCGAGCCCGCGGCCTCCAACGCCCTGGCGACCTGCTGCTGCTTCGACGCCGGCCACGGCATTCAGGGCGGCGGATACGGCAAAGAAAAGCTTCGACAGCTCGAGGGGCTCTCGATCGACGGCTATCTCACCGTCACCGACGATCAGGCCGCCGCGGCGGCACGCGTGCTGGCGCGCGAAGAAGGCGTCCTTGCGGGTTACTCCACCGGCGCGCAACTCCATGTCGCCATCGACCTGCTCCGCGGCAGGGAGCAGGGCTCGACCGTCGCCTTCCTCGCCTGCGACAGCGGGATGAAATATTTCTCGACCGGGCTCTACCCGTAGCCCGCCCCGGGCGGGCGGCGTTCGCATCGCACGCGGCGCACTCGTCGCACGCGTCGCACGAATGGCGGGCTGCGCACAAATGGCGCGCGGCGCGATCACATCCCCAGACGCTTGCGCTTTTCTTCCCACTCGGCGAGTTCGCGCTTGTTGGTGGTGTTGAGGGGCTGGTTGTTGCGGAGGGCTTCGATCTCCAGCGAGGTCAGGTGCATGGCGTTGATGCGGTAATCCATAAACGCCTCGGCCGCGATCGGCACGATCGGGCGGATCAGCTCGAACATCGCGCTGGCATAGTCGCGGATCTCCTGCTGCGCGTGCGCGTCCATCCGCAGCGAGAGGAAGTGGAAGAGGTTGTGGAGGTCGATCTTCCAATACCACTCGGTGTAGCACGAGATCGGCAGCCCGATCCGCGCGATCTCGCGGGCCATGCCTTTCTCGATCAGTTTTTCATAGCGGTCATAGAGCTTCTGGCTCTCGTCGAGATAGTCGACGAATTCCTGCGCGGTCATCGTGTCGATCGGCTCAGACCCGCCCTGGCGGTTGGTCAGCGACTGCTTGCGAATGTAGTCGGGAGCAGGGCGGTAAAACCGGTCGCGCACGACGCTGTATCGGGCCGAGTATTCGTTGACGTTGGCCGTGCGATGGCGGATCCACTGCCGCGCCACGAAGATCGGCATGACATGGTGGAACTTGAACTCCACCATCTCGAACGGCGTCGTGTGACGGTGGCGCGCCAGGTAGCGGATCAGGCCGCGGTCTTCGTTGACCTGCCGGGTCCCTTCGCCGTAGCTCACCCGCGCCGCCTGCACGATGGCCGAGTCGGCGGTCTTGCCCTGCGGCACCAGCCTGGGCATGACATCGACCAGCGCCACCATGCCGTGATCGTGCACCTTCACTTCCCACCGCGCCGATCCGCCCATGACATCGACAGTGGGAGATTCAAACGCCTTGCGCTCAATCGCGATGTGCCCGCTCGCCGTTTCGCTCATGAGGCGGATGATAATGGCGTGCGCGATGGATGACGAGCCAGAGGAAGAGCGGGCAGCAAGCACAGAAGCAATGTCGGCAGCGGGCAGCCGCAAGTGGGCAGCGGCGAACTGTGGGCCGTGGGCAGTCGGCAGTGGCCTGGCGGCCTGATGAGCTCACTAAACGTTGACCCGATCCCGCGACGCCAATCGAATGCCGCCGCACTCCGACTTCACTCCCGTCTTCGCGGCCGACTGCCGATTGCCGACTGCCAACCGCCCACCGCTCTGACCGCTGCCCGCCATCTACGCCCCCTCCTCCCACACCGTCTGCACGTTGGCAAACGCGTGAAGCCCCTCGCGTGAGAGCTCGCGGCCGATGCCGCTGGCCTTGATGCCGCCGAAGGGAAGCCGCGGGTCGCTGCGAACGGTGGCGTTGATAAAGATGCTCCCCGCGTCGATGCGTGAGGCGATGCGCCGGGCTCGGCCGCGGTCATCGCACCAGACGCTGGCGCCGAGGCCATATCGGGTGGCGTTGGCGAGTCGGATCGCGTCGTCGTCGTCGGCCGATGCCGCCAGCGCGGCGACGGGACCGAAGGTCTCCTCCTCCCACGCCGGGTTGCCGGGCGCGGCTTCGACGACGGCAGGGCGGATGTAAAACCCGTCGCGGTGGGTGTCGGCGGGGCGGTCGCCTCCGCAGAGAAGTCGGCCCCCGGCCTGCCGCGCGGCGTCGATCTGGCGGAGCAGGTTGTCGAGCAGGTCTCGCCGGGCCAGCGGCCCGACCTGCGTGGCCGGATCGCCCGGATCACCCACGCGCATCGCGCTCATGGCCTCGACAAACGCATCTCGAAAGCGGCTGAAGATCGAGCGATCGACGATGAATCGCTTTGCCGCGATGCAGCTCTGCCCGGAGTTAAGGCATCGGGCGGCGGCCGCAGTTTTCGCAACGCTCGCAATATCAACCGGCGGCACCACCACAAACGCGTCCGACCCGCCCAGTTCAAGCACGACCGGCTTGACATACTTCCCACACAAGGCGGCCAGCGATGAGCCTGCCCGTGTGCTGCCGGTGAGCGTGGCCGCCGCCACCGCGGAATGCGCGATGATCGGCTCCACCGCGTCCACCCCGCAATCGACGTTGACGAAGACGCCCCCGCCCATCGCGGCTTCGTGGAAGCAGCGCGTGATCAGGTCGGCGCTGCGCGGCACATTGGGCGCATGCTTGAGCAGAGCCACATTGCCGGTCAGCAGGGCGGGGGCGGCGAAGCGGATGACCTGCCACAGCGGGAAGTTCCACGGCATCACCGCCAGGATCACACCCAAGGGCCGATAGCGCACACACCGCGCCCCACCCGGTCGATCAGGCTCGATCGCCCGTTGCTCGTCCTGGAGAAAGGCCGGCCCATGACCGGCGACCCACTCGCAGCAGCCGACCGACTTGTCGACCTCGGCAAGTCCCTGCGATACCGGCTTGCCCATCTCGGCCGCGAACGCACCGGCCAGTTCGTCGCGATGGGCACGCAACACCCCGCCCAACGCGGCAATCGCGCCGGCCCGCTCCGCAACCGTCCTGCCCGACCATCGCCTGAAGCCATCGGCCGCCGCGTCGATGAGCGGGGCGATCTGGTCGAAGGTGCGGAGGTCGCCAGCCTCCACGGTCTGGCCGGTCGCGGGGTTGGTGAGGGTTCGCATCGTTCGATTGTTTCCCGCCTGCGCAGAAAGTCATCAGGCGTAATTCGCGGCGATCGGAACCGGCTTTGCTCGTGCCTTCGCTCAACCGACCGGGCCACGGCGGACCGCGGGCACGCCGGGGTGGTGAAGATTGCACAACAGAGGGATGGCGACCATACAGGCAAAAGTGGATCCTCCGGCCTTTGCCGGGGCGGGCCAGCCGCCGATCGATCCGGCCATGGGCCTGGCGATGCCCCCGAAGCCGCGCCTGCTCAGGCGGCTGCTGGGCTACACGCGCCGGTATCCGCGGCTGGTGACATCGATCGTCATCTCCGGTGCTGCGGGCATCGCGCTGGCCTTCGTTTATCCTTGGCTCATCGGCACGGTGATCGACACGGTGGTCGCGCCGCAGGGCGAGTGGGTCGATGCCGACCGCGAATCGCGGCTGCGTATGCTGCGCATGCTGACCGGCATCGGCGTGGCCGCGGCGCTGGCCCACTCGGTCGTGCTCTACATCCGCGGCCACGCCACCGTCACCGTCGGCAACCGCATCGCCCGCGACCTGCGCCGGGCGCTGTATGACCACTTCCAGCGGCTGAGCCTGCAGTTTTATTCCAAGGAACGCACCGGCACGCTCGTCTCCCGGATGATCCACGACGTCAACAACGCCACAGGGATCATCTATTCCGGCGGGCTGCTTGCGGCGCTCGATGCCGTCCAGTTCTTCGCGGCTATCGCGCTGCTGTGCGTCGTCAGCATCGAGCTGGCGGCCGCGTGCCTGCTGATCCTGCCGCTCTACGTGATGGCGCTGCGCTATTTCAACCCGATGCTCCGCGAGGCGGGCGAGCGCGTGGCGAGCAAGATGGGCTCGCTGGGCGGCACGGTGCAGGAACGCCTTGCCGGCATCGCGCTGGTCAAGGCCTATTCCGCAGAGCAGCGCGAAAGCGCGCTGTGGTCTCGCGAGAACGAAGAGTTCTATGGCCGGGCGATCCGCCAGAGCTCGGTGTCACACCTCGCCGGCGGCATCACCGAACTGCTCGTCCACTCGGGCACGTGCATCGTCATCGGCTTCGGCGGATACCTGGCGCTCTCGGGCGATCTGACCGCGGGCGATCTCACCCGGTTTCTCGGCTATCTCGGCATCCTCTACGGGCCGGTGCGGCGGTTTGCCGACCTCAACACCAGCTATCAGACCTCGTCGGCCGCGATGCGCCGGGTGTTCCAGGTGCTCGATATCGAGCCCAAGGTCAGCGAGCGCCCCGAGCCCGTCGCCCGCGAGCCGACGCAAGGACACGTGCGATTCGCGAGCGTGCGGTTCCGATACATTGATGAATCGCCCGAGTCCCAGACCAACATGGACGAAGACCCGCCCCAGGCGTCGACGCCACCGTCGACCTCGCCCGCCGCGGTCGGCGCGACCGTGCGGACCGACGGCGTCCTCGGTCGGGCAAGGCGGATCGTGCGCGAGCCGAGCAAGTGGATCTTCGACGACCTGAGCTTCGACGTGCCGGCCGGGCAGCGCGTGGCGCTCGTGGGCCCGAGCGGGTCGGGCAAGACGACGCTGGTGTCGCTGATCCCCCGGCTCTACGACGTTTCCGAGGGCAGCGTCTTCATCGACGATATCGATGTCCGCGACTACGCCCTGACCAGCCTCCGCTACAGCATCAGCGTTGTGCAGCAGGAGGCGTTTCTGTTCACCGGCAGCGTGTGGGACAACATCCTCTACGGCAAGCCCGACGCGACGCGCGATGAAGTGATCGAGGCGGCCACCGTCGCCAACGCCCACGACTTCATCATGTCGATGCCCCAGGGCTATGACACCGCCATTCAGGAGGCGGGGCGAAACCTCTCCGGCGGTCAGCGTCAGCGATTGGCCATCGCCCGGGCGGCCATCCGCAAAAGCCGCATCGTCATCCTCGACGAAGCCACCAGCGCCCTCGATACCGAAAGTGAAACGCTTGTGACCGAAGCGCTCAATCGCCTCATGCTCGGGCGGACATGCTTCATCATCGCCCACCGGCTGTCGACCGTGCGGAGCGTCGACCGCGTCCTGGTGCTCAAAGACGGCCGCATCGTCGAAGACGGCCACCACGACGACCTGATCGCCCGCGCCGGGTTCTACGCCAGGATGGTCAGGCAGCAGTTTACCGCGAAAGAAAACAGCGACGCGGCCTGATCGGGCTCGCCATTGCCGATGTGACAACGCCCTTTGCACGACGCTAACCCCGCAACCGAGGATTTCGGCTATATTAGTTCGAACACCGATGTCGCAAGCTCAACCAGTCGATGGCCGTTATGTCAGGCGGTTCTTCGCATACGCTCTGGATTACCGCTGGCTTCTCGCGGCCGCGATCTTCTCCGGGCTCAGCAAGTTCGGGCTCAACTACACCTTTCCCTGGCTGATCGGCACCGCGACCGACACGGTCATTCGCCCCGTCGGCGATGCCGCCGCATGGACCGACTCGCAGCGGGTGGGTCATCTCGAATGGCTCCTGCTGCTTGGGGTTGTGCTGTCTCTGGCGCACGGCACCTCGACCTACTTCCGCGGGTTTCTCTCCGCCAAGCTCGGCTCACGGATCATCCGCGACCTCAGGCAGGACCTCTTCGATCACCTTCATCGCCTCTCGCTCCACTTCTATGCCAAGGAGCGGACGGGCAGCATCGTCAGCCGGCTCATCACCGACATCCAGACGGCAAGCCAGATCGTCAACGGCGGCCTGATCAGCCTGGTGATGGATATCTTCAGCCTGGTCGTCGGCGTCGTGCTGCTGGTGAGCATCGACTGGCGCATCGCCGTGGCCGCGCTGGCGGTGATGCCGCTCTATGCGGTGACATTCAAGCTGCTCAACCCGCGGGTGAAAAAGGCGAGCGCCGCGGTCCAGAGCCAGATCAGCAAGATCTCGGGCACCGCCCAGGAAAAACTCGCCGGCATCGCGCTGGTCAAGACCTATGCCGCAGAGCGGCGCGAGAGCGACCGGTTCAAGGAAGACACCGAAGAGCACTACGACCGCGTCATCCAGCAATCGACACTGGCACAGAGCGTGTCATCGATCTCCGAGACGCTGGTTCACCTCGGGCAGACCATCGTCATCGGGCTGGGCGGCTGGCTGGCCATCCGCGGCGACATGACCGCCGGCGATGTGATCAAATCGATCGGCTATCTCGCGGTGATGTATCTGCCGGTCCGCCGGTTTGCCGAGATCAACGTGGTCTATGCCACATCGTTGGCGGCCATCGAGCGGGTGTTTCAGGTCTTTGACATCACGCCCAAGATGTTCGAGAAGCCCGACGCCGTGCGGCAGAAGCCGACCGGCGGGCGCGTGGCCTTCGAAGGCGTCTGCTTCGATTACACCGACGACAGCGACGAGACCCGCATTCGCCTCGAAGACCACGACGGGCCGGCGGCGTCGAAACAGAACGGCGCGCGGCGCGACCCGGGCAGTCTCACTCCCGCCGCCCACAACAGCGCCAAGCACAGCGGCGCCACGCACAGCAGCCCCACGCACAGCGGCCCCACGCACAGAGGCCCCACGAATATTGGCCCCCATCACCCCGGCGACGACACGCCCTCACCCGACCGCGCCGCGCCCACCGGCGAAGGCGACCTGCGACCGCGGAAATGGGTGCTCGATGATCTGTCATTCACCGTCGAGCCGGGCGAGAAGATCGCCCTGGTGGGCCCGAGCGGGTCGGGCAAGACCACGCTCGTGTCGTTGCTGCCCCGGCTCTATGACCCCAACCGCGGCCGCATCGCCGTCGACGGCGTCGACCTTCGCGATTACAGCCTGCGTCACCTCCGCAAGGCGATCGGCATTGTCCAGCAGGATAGCCTGCTCTTCAGCGGCACCATCCGCGAAAACCTCTGCTACGGCCGGCCCAAGGCCACGCAGGCCCAGATCGAAGAGGCCGCCCGCGCCGCCAATGCCCACGATTTCATCCTCGACCTCGAGGGCGGCTATGACGCCCGCATCGGCGAGCGCGGCGTCACGCTCTCGGGCGGTCAGCGCCAGCGCATCTCCATCGCCCGGGCCCTGCTCAAAGACCCGCGCATTCTCATCCTCGATGAAGCAACCAGCGCCCTCGATTCCGAGAGCGAGTTCCTCGTTCAACAGGCGCTGGCCAGACTGATGGTGGGTCGGACCTGCTTCATCATCGCCCACCGCCTCTCGACCGTTCGCGACGCCGACCGGATCCTCGTCCTGCAGGCCGGGCGAATCGTCGAGACCGGAACGCACACGCAGCTGCTCGAAGGACAGGGCCTGTATTCCCGCCTGTGCCGGCAGCAATTCGGCCTGGAAACCCCGGCCCCGGCCCCGCTGGCCACCGCCTCGTGACCGTCGCACCACCCGCAACACGGGCGCTGCGCACAACGGCAACTCACCGATCGGCATTGCCCCCGATGAAATAACAACCGATGACACAACAACCGATGACGTGACGCCCGATGACGTAACGCGCGATCGCGTGGCCCCCGGATCGCGCTGCCCGCGGTGCAACTGACCCCGGTGCCACTGGCCCGATAGCGCGGCCCACAACCCCGACCCCCAGGGATCGCCGACCACGATAGGTCTGCCACGATCGACCGGCCCACGATCGACCTGACCGTGTTGGGGTTGCCCAGGGCGGGCACGGTTGCGTCTTGAGAAAGGCTTAGATCTTCCGGAGCACCAGCGTGGCGTTGTGCCCGCCGAAGCCGAAGCTGTTGGACATCGCGACGGTCACCTTGCGGTCCTTCGCCCGGGGGGGGGTGAAGTCGAGGTCGCAGCCGTCGTCGGGGTTGTCGAGGTTGATGGTGGGCGGGATCAGGTTGCGTGACACCGCCATCGCCGAGATCACCGCCTCGACCGCGCCGCTGGCGCCCAGCAGGTGCCCGAGCTGGCTCTTGGTCGAGCTGATCGACGCCCGGTAGGCCGCCGGCCCGAAGACCGCCTTGACCGCCTGCACCTCGGCCAGATCGCCCAGCTTGGTGCTCGTGCCGTGCGCGTTGACGTAGTCGACCTGATCGGGCGACACACCCGCGTCGGCCAGCGCCAGCTTCATCGACATCGCCGCGCCCAGCCCGCTCTCGTGGGGAGCGGTGATGTGATACGCGTCGGCAGACATGCCATAGCCGGCGAGCTCGGCATAGATCCGCGCGTTGCGCTTCTTCGCGGCCTCATACTCTTCGAGGATGACGATGCCCGCGCCCTCGCCCATGACAAAGCCGTCGCGGTCGCGGTCCCACGGGCGGCTCGCCAGCGTGGGCTGGTCGTTTCGCGTCGACAGCGCCCGGGCGGCGCAGAAGCTGGCCATGCCCAGTTCGCACAGCGTGGCTTCCGACCCGCCGGCGATCATGACGTCCGCCACGCCGTGCTGGATAAACCGGGCCGCGTCGCCGATGGCGTTCGAGCCGGTCGCACACGCGGTGGCCACGGTGGTGTTGGGGCCCTGGAGCCCGAAGAGAATCGAGACGTTTCCGCTCGCCGCGTTGGCCATCAGCCTCGGCACGGTGAACGGCGAGACGCGCGAAACGCCGCGCTCCATGAGAATCTTGTTCTGTTCCTGGAGGGTCTCGATGCCGCCGATGCCCGAGCCGATCACCACGCCGCAGCGGGTGCGGTCGAACTGGCTAAAGTCGATGCCCGAGTCCTTGACCGCGTTGACCGAGGCGGCAATGCCGAACTGCCCGAACCGGTCGAGCCGCTTGGCTTCGCGGGGGTCGACACCATAGCGGGTGACGTCGAATGCCGTGCACTCGCCGCCGAACCGCGTCGGAAAGCTGGAAGAGTCCCACCGGGTGACAGGGCCGATGCCCGACTTGCCGGCGCACAGGGCCTCCCACATCTGGTCGGTGGATTCGCCCAGGGACGTGATAACACCCAGCCCTGTGATGACAACGCGACGTTTACTCATGAGGCATGCGATCCGGAAGAAGATCAAGGTTGCCCGAATCGACCGGGCCCACCGCAAACCGGGCGGCTCCCGCGACACCGGAGGGCATTATATCCCTTTCTGCGGTGTCGAGTCGCCCATGATCGGACTGTCAAAGCCCGCGGCACTGGCGGTTAGCGTCCCGCGCGGCGACACCCGGACAACCCTCGCCCGACGACAACCCTCAACCGCCCGACCAAGCCGGTACGGCAAACGGCTCACCAGCGTTCCAATCAATGACGTCCCGATCGCGGGCCGCCACGGACCGGGCTCGACCGCCGACCGCGAGGTCGCGAGCCGACGTCACTTGTTGGTGTGACCCTTGATGTAGTCGATCGCCTGACCGACGGTCTGAATCTTCTCGGCTTCTTCGTCGGGAATGGACAGTTCGAATTCGTCTTCAAACTCCATGACCAACTCGACGGTGTCCAACGAGTCGGCGTTGAGGTCGTTGATGAAGTGGGTTTCGCGAGTGATCTCGCTCTTGTCCACGCCCATCTGCTCGCTGACGATCTCGATCACCTTGGACTCGATTTCTTCCATATCTGTTCCACCTGGCCCCGAGAGGCCTTGACCTGTCAGGTCGTGACCGGACGGGCGGGGCTGCCCCCGATACTTCCCGGCCGACTGTCCTGACCCGCCGCCCCCGCCTCGCCCGTTTATCGGGCCCAAGACCGGGGAAGCAGACTATAACGGTGGTACCACCGTTTGCAAACGACGCCCTAGCGCCGCTCGGGGTACCCTTTCACTGCACTGCAACTCCGTGCCCAACAACCGCTTGGAGCTGTTTCCTGTCCGCCTTTCACGCCCGGTTACGGCCCCCGTTGCCGGCGCCGTCGACCCGGGCGGGGCGGTCACATCACCATGCCGCCATCCACGCACAGCACCTGACCGGTGATGTAGCTTGCTTCCGGGGAGGCCAGAAACGCCACCGCGGCGGCGACCTCTTCACCCGTGCCAAAGCGCTTGAGCGGGATAAAGCCCAGCACGCCTTGCTTGATGTTGTCATTGAGCACGTCAGTCATGTCGGTGGTGATAAACCCCGGCGCGATCACGTTGGCGGTGATCTGCTTGCTCGCCAGTTCCTTGGCGACCGACTTGGTCAGACCGATCAGGCCCGCCTTCGAGGCGGCATAGTTGGCCTGCCCCGCGTTGCCCGCCACGCCCGAGACGCTGCTGATGTTGATGATCCGGCCGCCCTTGGCGCGCATCAGCGGACGCGCCGCCGTGCGGATCGCGACAAACGCGCTCTTGAGGTTGGTGTCTATGACGGTGTCAAAGTCGGCGTCTTCCATCCGCAGGATCAGCCCGTCGCGCGTGATGCCGGCGTTGTTGACCAGGATGTCCAGGCGGTCGTGCTTGTCGGCAGCGGCTTCGATCGCCTTGGCCAGCGACGCCGGATCGGCGATGTCGCACACCACCGCCTCGGCCGACCCGCCCGCCGAGGTCACCGCGCCCACCACCGCTTCGAGCTTGTCGAGCTGGCGCGCCACCGCGACGACATGCACGTTGTCTTTCGCCAGCCGGCGAACAATCGCCGCGCCGATGCCGCGGGAGCCGCCGGTCACGAATGCCACTCGCTTCTCATTCATAGTCGTCATGGGCGGCGATGCGCCCCGTCCTCATGTCTTCCCTGATCTCAAACATCCCCGCCATTACGCGCCGGCGGAACCCTCTAGTCTCTCCGCCACGCTCTGGACTGCAAGCCGTCGGTTGATCCGCTTGGCCAGGCCGGCCAGCGTGCGCCCCGGAGACAACTCCACAAACCGCGCCTCGGGCGACGAGCCCACCAGCGCCGTCATCGTCTGCTCCCAGCGGACAGGGCTGACGATCTGCTGCACCAGCAGCCGCTTGATCTCACCGGTGTCGCTGCCGTGGGCGAGGCCGGTCACGTTGGAATAAACCGTCGTCACCGGCGGCCTGAAGTCCACCCTCGCCAGCTCCGCGCCCATGCGGTCTGCGCCGCTCTGCATCAACGCGCTGTGAAACGCCCCGGCCACCTGCAGGGCGACCGCCTTGAATCCCGCCGCCTCGGCGCCCTTGAGCACGCGCTCGCACGCCGCCTTCGCGCCCGAGACAACAATCTGCCCCGGCGCGTTGAAATTCGCCGGCGAGAGCACCTCGCCCTGAGCGTGTTCCCGGCACAACCCGACAATCGCCGCCTCGTCTGCGCCCATGATCGCGACCATGCCGCTGGGCGTCGCGACGGCGGCTTCCTGCATGTACCTGCCCCGGGCGGCGACCAGCCGAAGGCCGTCTTCGAATCCAAAGACGCCCGCCAGGTGAAGCGCGGTGTATTCGCCCAGGCTCAGCCCGGCAAAGGCGCTGACGCTGTCACGCGCGATGCCCGCCGCCGCGAAGCTCGCGACACCGCAGGCATACAGCGCGGGCTGGGATACGTCGGTCTGGTTGAGCTTTTCCTGCGGGCCTGCGAAGCAGGTGGCCGCCAGGTCATACCCCAACACCTCCGACGCGCGGGCGAACAGCGCGCGGGCGTCGGCGGACGCATCAAAAACCTCTTTGCCCATGCCGACGGCCTGGGCTCCCTGACCTGGACACAAGATGTATAGCGGACCGGACATGTTCGTTGATGATTGGCGGCGGCTGTGATCACCCACGCCGCGGGGGATTGAATGGTTGCGGGCCTACATCCTCACGACCGCGTTGGCCCAGGTGAGCCCGGCGCCGAACGCGACGAACACCGCCACATCGCCCGCCGACAGCTTGCCCGCCCTCACGGCCTCGTCGAGGGCGATCGGGATCGAGGCGGCCGACGTGTTCCCGTAGCGGTCGATGTTCACATAGGCCTTCTCGATCGGCAGCCCGAGCTTTTCCATCGCGCTGTCGATGATGCGCTGGTTGACCTGGTGGGGAATGATCAGCTTCACCTGGTCGGCGGTCAGCTCGCACTTCCGCATGGCGTCGACGATCAGCTCTTCAAACCGCTGGACGGCGAACTTGTAGACCTCGCGCCCGCGGATCTTCATGAACTGGCTGCGCTCTTCCATCATCTGCGGGCTGACCGGGCAGCGGCTGCCGGGCCCGAGCTTCATCGCCTCGGCGCCGTTGCCGTCGGAATACATCGACGAATAGATCAGCCCCTGCCGCGGGTCGGTCCCGCGGGAGAAGACCGCGGCGCCGGCGCCGTCGCCGAAGATGATGCAGCTCGTGCGGTCGGTGTAATCGGTCACGCGGCTGAGCGTCTCGGCGCCGATGACCAGCACGTTCTTATATTGCCCGCAGCGGATGAAGTTGGTGCCGCAGACGCTGGCATAGATGAAGCCCGAGCAGGCCGCCGACAGGTCAAACGCCGGGCAGCTCGACAGGCCCAGCCCGGCCGCGATGTAACACGCGGTCGAGGGGAAGACCATCTCCGGGGTCGCGGTGGCGGTGACAACCAGGTCGATATCGCCCGGCGTCAGCCCGGCCGCGTCGATCGCGCGACGGGCGGCGATGATCGCCATCGAGGCGGTGGTTTCGTTTTCCGCCGCGATGCGCCGCTCACGGATGCCTGTCCGCTGGACGATCCATTCGTCGTTGGTGTCGACCATCTTCGACAAGTCGTCGTTGGTCAGACGCTTCTCCGGCAGATAGCTGCCGGTGCCGCTGAGGATGGCCGAATAATTCGACATAGACATTGGGGCGGGATTCTACACACAACCCGGGCCCGAGGCGCGGGGCCATGCCCGGAGACACCGCGACACCCGACTCAGCCGCCCCGGCGACGCGCCCATCATGACCGACGGCGCTCGTCAAACCGCGGTGCGATCAGTCTTCGGTGGGAATGGCCTGAGAAATCGCCTGGGTGATGGATGCGTTGACATTCAACCTGACCAGCTGCTTGCCGATGCGAATGGCGTTCATGATCGCACGGGCTTCCGAACGGCCGTGGGCGATCAGGCAATAGCCGTCGACACCCAGCAGCGGGGCGCCGCCGTGCTCCTGCCAGTCGTGCTTGGCGTAAATCTCGCCCAGCACAGGCTTGATCTGAGCCAGCAGCGCCGGGTCTCTCTCGGCCGCGCCCTTCGCGATCGCCTTGAACAGCCCCTCGGCCATGCCCTCGGCCGCCTTGAGCACGACGTTGCCGGTGAAGCCGTCGGTGACCACGACATCGACCACGCCGCGGAAGAGGTCTTTGCCCTCGACGTTGCCGATGAAGTTGATGCTCGGCTCGTCACGCAGCAGCGAGCGCGACGTCTTGACCGACGTGCTGCCCTTCGACTCTTCCTCGCCGATCGACAGCAGGCCGACGCGCGGGTTGGCGATACCCAGCACCGCCCGGGCATAGGCGATCGACATCAGGGCATATTGCTGATAATGCTTGGGTTTGGGGGCGACGTTGGCACCCACGTCGCAGATCACCACCGGCCCGAACAGCGTCGGCATGAGCACCGCGATGCCCGGCCTGGCCACCCCCGGCAGCAGTCTCATCCGCAGTTGGGCGGCCGCCACGCAGGCGCCGGTGTTGCCCGCCGAGATCACCACATCGGCCTCGCCCTTGGAGGCCATCTTGCACATGACGCAGATCGACGAATCGGGTTTGCCCCTGACCGCCTCGACGGGCGGTTCGTCCATCGCGATCACCTGCGTGGTCGGGACGACGTTGTAGTGCTGTTTCTGCTGGTCGGTGAGGCCCGAGGCGGCCAGGCCTTCGCGGCAGACCTGCTCGTCGCCCAGGAGATGAACGACGTCGCCCGGTTCAAGCAGCGGCGCGGCATCCCAGCATCCCTGAAGGATCACTTTGGGGGCGTAATCACCGCCCATTACATCGACCGCAACGCGCACCAGTCAGACTCCTGCCCGATAGGGATTGGAGGAAGGTCGGATCAGCGACCCAGCCGCATGCTGTTGTCGCACGCCGCACGATGAGGCGCGGTCAGGCCTGCTCGGACTGGGTGGGCACCGCGAGCTGAGGATTGACAAAGCCACAGTTGCCACACGCCGCGTGGGGCAGCTTGGCGTTGCCGCACTGAGCGCAACGGACGTAATGAATGGGCGTCAGGGCGTGGTGCGAACGGCGCTTCCGCTTGCGCGACTTGCTGGTCTTCTGGACGGGCTGCATGACTGGTCACTCCTGCGCCGCGGAGAATTTCACCCGAGCGCAAATCGCCTTAAAGCTCTGAAAAGGCATGACTTAATGTTGATCCCGCGGGCAAGGCGGCTGCCCGCCACCCTTGGGACAAGGGAGCGGACGATAAAACAGCGTTGCCGGATTGTCAAGCACGAGCAAGCCCCGCCGCCGCCCGGGCATCCTGCCCCCGACCGACCGGCCTGCCGTGACGGTCGCCCGATCGGGCGGCGACCCGCTCCCGCCGCACCACGCCGGCTCGGCTTGACTCTAATCCAAGTCAATCTAGACTGTCGGACTCGACACGCGGAGCGATCCGCGGGCTCGACGCCGCGGCCGTGGCGGAATTGGCAGACGCGCTAGATTCAGGTTCTAGTGAGGCAACTCGTGCTGGTTCGACTCCAGTCGGCCGCAGTCGTTCAAACCCCCGATCAACTCGGGGGTTTCTTCTTTTCCGACCGGCCTGATCCTGCCTGACGCGCGGCACGCTGCCCTGTGCACGACATCGCCGACGCGCCCTCTTCCGGCGTGCCTCCCGGTGTGGGCCGTTATCGGCGCGGAGGTCCCGTCGCGGCGTTTCCGGCGCTACCCGCGGCGGTCCACGTCCGGCTTGTCCTCTACGGCCCGCTGTGACCGGTCTTTCACATCGCGCGGCGGCGACGACGCATCAGCGGGATCAGGCCCCACGCCATGACCATCGCGGTGGCGGGCTCGGGAATGAACACGCCCGTGCCGGTCAGCGTTAGGGTCAGTTCGGTCCCGCCGATCGCGCCGGCAAGGTCTTCATCCGAGACCACGATGCTGTAGACGGCGGTGAAGTTTCCGGGGGCGACCGGGGCAAAGGTGGCGTTAAAGCCGGCCGACGTTCCCGCATCGAGCCCGCTGAGCATGGCCAGATCGGTCGAAAGCACGCCCACGTCGCCCACGGCGCTGATGGCGTCGATATCCAGCCCTGCGGTGAAGCCGGCCGCCGACACCAGGTTGAAGATCTCGAAGCTCAGGCTCGACTCCAGACCGACGGTCACATTGCCCAGATCGAGATTGAGCGTGTTGTCGTCGATGCCGCTGGCGAACGACGCATTGCTGTGGGCGAGCACGCTCAGCGCGAGGCTCACGGTGTCGTTGCCGTCGAGCGAACCCGTGCCGCCGCCCGAGTTGGTGATGTCGAGGTTGTTGACCACGACCGAGCCGGTGCGGAGGCCAGGCGTCAGGGTGTCGACGCCCGAAAGCCCGACCATGAGCTGCCTCGAGGCGGCGCCGTAGCTGAAGGCGTTGTTGCGGCCGGTCACGCTCGATGTCGCCAGGCCGGCGGTCGTGACTTCGAAGTAGGTCGGGTCGTCTCCGCCCTTGCTGAGCGTGATTGCCTGAGAAAGGTTGCCTACCGCGGCGCCGACGATCACCGGCGTGAAGTTGATCGACGCCGATGAGGCGCCGCTCGCGTCCGGCGTGGCGACCGAGAGGCGGCTGTCGTTGGCGTTGTCGCCGAAGACCGACCACACCCACTCGGGGTGGTCGATGAAGGGATTGCGGTTGCCCTGCGTGTAGGTGGCGGTGCCGCCCGATCCGCGCGCCACGGCGCGGGTGGTTCCCCAGTTGTCGGGCCGGTGGATCAGGTCGTTTCGGCGGCGCTCCCACGTGTCGGGCGTGTCTTCGTAGTGATATCGCAGCAACGACTGCAGATCGCCCATCTGGGCCAGGCGGATGGCGGGGTTGCCGTTGACCAGCTCCATGTCGTCGGTGTTGGCGTCGGAGTCGTCATAGCGGACGGCACCGTAGAACGCGCCGCGGGCGACATCGCCCTTGTGGGCGTTGCCCGGGAAGTAGTAGCCGCCGGTGGGCCCGGCGACCGTGCCGGCGCCGCCGAAGTTGAGTGTGCCGCGATCGCCGTTGTCGGCCGAGCCGGCAGGGCGGAGCAGATGCAGGTCGGAGTTGTCGGGTCCGGTGTCGGTCGAGCCGGAGCCATTGATCTGCCGCGACCGCGGCCAGGTGTGTTCACGGTTCCAAGTGACACCGTTATCCCAGCCGGGAATCGTACCGCCGGTGATGGTGGCGAGGTTGAGCGACTGGTTGGTGTAGATCAGGATCATGTGATCCGGCTGCGTCAGGTCCGCATCGAGCACCTGCAGCGCGATCCGCGCGTTGTCGTAGCTCACCGTACTGTGCGAGTCGATGATGTCGTGCAGCGCAGACTTCAGGGTCAGACCGGTCTGCCCGTTGATCGAGCTGTAGTAGCTCGAAGGGGCGTCATACTGGTCGGCAAGGACGGTCGAGGTCGAAGCCGCGCCGACGGCGGCCGCCAGCGCGACAAGCGCCGCGCGAGAGGGTCTGGTGTGCATGAGGATCATCGCAAGGTGGGTTTGGTATCCGCCCGGAACAACGGGCTCACGGCTCAACTTACGCCTTGTTCGAGCCAGTCCAAGTGAGGGACGGAAGATTATCCAACACATCTCTAAACCCTAAACTGCCGGTGTGTTTTCGCTGACCGATCGCTAACTCCGGCCGACCTGCTCGCCCGCACGACCGACACGAAAAGAAAAGACCGCCCGGAGTTTGTCCGGGCGGCCTGGGTTGATCTCTGCCTGGGTTGATCTCTGCCTGTCCGGCCGACGATCTCGGCCTGTGGGACGGGTTACTTCTTGGTCGTCTTCTTGCTGACCTTGGCGGCCTTCGCGGCCTTGGCCGCGCCGCGCGCCCTGATCGTGCTGCGCAGCGCCGCATGGGCGGCCGCGAGGCGGGCGATCGGAACGCGGTAGGGCGAGCAGCTCACATAATTCAGACCCACGTCGTGGCAGAAGTGCACCGACTTGGGGTCACCGCCGTGCTCGCCGCAGATGCCCAGCTTGATATCGGGGCGGACGGCTTTGCCCTTCTCGACCGCCATCCTCACCAGCTGGCCGACGCCGTCGGTATCGAGGCTCTGGAACGGATCCCGCTCCAGGATTTCCTTGTTGATGTACTCGGGCAGGAAGCTGTTGACGTCGTCGCGGCTGAAGCCGAGCGTCATCTGCGTCAGGTCGTTGGTGCCGAAGGAGAAGAACTGGGCTTCCTTCGCGATCTCGGCCGCGGTCACCGCGGCGCGGGGCACTTCGATCATAGTGCCGATCATGTAATCGACCTTGGTCTTAGCGCTCTTCTGCACGCGGTCGGCGGTCTCGATCAGGAACTTCTTGAGATACGTCAGTTCCTTCACCGTGCCGACCAGCGGGATCATGATCTCCGGCAGCACCTGGACCTTCTGCTTCTTGCACTCGACCGCCGCCTCGATGATCGCCTGCACCTGCATCTCGAGGATCTCGGGGAACGTGACCGCCAGGCGGCAGCCGCGGTGACCGAGCATCGGGTTCATCTCGTGCAGCTGCTGCACGCGCTGGTGAACCTGCTGGGCGCTCAGGCCCATGACCTGGGCGAGGTCGAGCATTTCCTTCTCGGCGTGGGGCAGGAACTCGTGGAGCGGCGGGTCGAGCAGGCGGATCGTCACCGGCAGGCCCTTCATTTCCTTGAAGATGCCGATGAAGTCTTCGCGCTGGAAGGGCAGCAGCTTGGCCAGCGCCTTCCGGCGGCTCTCGACATCGACAGCCAGGATCATCTCGCGGACCGCCTGGATGCGGTCAGGGGCGAAGAACATGTGCTCGGTGCGGCACAGGCCGATGCCTTCTGCGCCGAAGCCGCGGGCGACCTGGGCGTCGGTGGGGGTGTCGCCGTTGGTGCGGACCTTGAGCGTGCGGTACTTGTCGGCCCACTTCATGATCTGGGCGAAGGGCCCGGTCAGGCTGGCCTCGACCGTGGGAACCTGCCCTTCCATCACTTCGCCGGTCGAGCCGTCGAGGCTGATGTAGTCGTTGACGCCGAAGGTCTTGTCGCCGATGCGGAGGGTCTTGCTGCGGGGGTCGATGTGCAGGGCGCCGGCGCCGGCGACGCACGGCGTGCCCATGCCGCGGGCGACGACCGCCGCGTGGCTGGTCATGCCGCCCGTGCTGGTCAGGATGCCTTCGGAGACGTGCATGCCGCCGATGTCGGCCGGCTCGGTCTCGCGGCGGACGAGGATGATCCGCTCGCCGTTGGCGACGCGCTGCTCGGCTTCCTCAGCGGTGAAGGCGATCTTGCCGACCGCCGCGCCGGGCGAAGCCGGCAGGCCCTTGGCCAGCACGCTCTTGGCCGCCTTGGGATCGAACGTCGGGTGGAGGAGCTGGTCGAGCGAGGCCGGGTCGACCCGGAGGATGGCGGTCTCTTCGTCGATCAGCTTTTCCTTGACCATGTCGACCGCGATCTTGACCGCGGCGGCCGCGGTGCGCTTGCCGTTTCGGGTCTGGAGCATGTAGAGCGTGCCGCGTTCGATCGTGAACTCGAAATCCTGCACGTCCTTGTAGCGCTGCTCGAGGGTCTTCTTGACCGCCAGCAGTTCCTGCCAGGCCTTCTTGCTCCACTTGGGCATTTCGGTGGCGCAGGGCAGCGGGGTGCGGATGCCCGCGACCACGTCTTCGCCCTGGGCGTTGACCAGGAACTCGCCGTAGAACTGGTTCTCGCCGGTCGAGGGGTTGCGGGTGAAGGCCACACCGGTGGCCGAGTCGTCACCCATGTTGCCGAAGACCATCGCCTGCACGTTGACCGCGGTGCCGGCCAGCCCGCGGATGTCGTTGAGCTGGCGATACTTGATCGCGCGGTCGCCCATCCAGCTCTTGAAGACCGCCTCGATCGAGTGCTCGAGCTGTACGAGCGGGTTCTGCGGGAACGGGCTGCCGACGTGCTTCTCGTAGACCGCCTTGTAGCGCTTGACGACTTCCTTGAGGTCTTCGGTGCGCAGGTCGGTGTCGAGCTTGACGCCGCGGGCATGCTTGACCGCATCGAGCTCATGCTCGAAGTGGTGGTGGTCCACGCCCATCACGGTGTCGCCGAACATGTTGATCAGCCGGCGGTAGCTGTCGTAGGCGAAGCGCTCGTTGCTGGTCAGGGCGGCCAAGCCTTCGACGACCGCATCATTGAGCCCGATGTTGAGCACGGTATCCATCATGCCCGGCATCGAGACCTGTGCGCCCGAGCGGACGGCCACCAGCAGCGGGTTCTTCGGGTCGCCGAACTTCTTGCCCGAGGCCTTTTCGACCTTGGCGAGGTTGAGCTTGACCTCGTCCATCAGCCCGCGGGGGAGCTTTTGGCCGCCGTTGTTGTATTCGGCGCAGGTCTCGGTGGTGATGGTGAAGCCCGCGGGAACGGGCAGGGGGACGAGCGTCATGTCGGCGAGGTTGGCGCCCTTGCCGCCCAGCAGGGCTTTCATTTCGGCCCGGCCTTCGGCCTTGCCGGCGCCGAAGAAGTAGACCCGCTTAACCGACGTCGAGCCCGGCGACTTGCGGGCGACCTTGCTGCTTTGCTTGAGCATATGTGGCGATCCTCACGCCCAGTTTTTATCGCGACGGCAGGGCACGCCGACTCGTCTGCAGGATTCGAGCGAAGGAGGAAAAGCAGGGGTAGCGCCGCGGCTCCGGCCGCGCTGGCCAAACGTCAACACCCGCTCGACTGTTGGAAGAACCCGACCCGTCTCTCAAGCCTGCATTGTTCCCGCAGGCCCGTCGAACACACACGCTGTCAGGCACACTCTCCACCTTCGCCGGCGAAAGAGGGTCAGAATATAGGAACCCCCGAAAATTGTGTCAATTTATGGGGGTTGGCCGGGGGCCGGCCGATCCCGACCGATACCCCGCCCAGCATCGGGAAAAACCCCGCCTGATCGCCACCCGATCGCCGCCCTGGCCCGGGCGAAATCCGCGAACCAGAGACGCCCCCGTCGATACGGGTCCGGGCCTGTCACCTCACCGCCACGCTCACCACCGTCGCACGATCGACCCGCACGGGCAGCGTCGCCAGCAGCGCGCCGCTGGGCAGGCGCGCCGTGTCGGTGACCAGCTGGCCTTCGACGGTCACGACCGCTTCACCCTCGGGCAGCCCCGCGATCTCGAGCACAGGTCGCGCCATTGCGCTGCCGGCAGGACGAAGCACCACCGTCGCCCGGCCCGCGGTGACTGTCAGCCGATACGAGCCTGTCAGTTCGTTGTAACCGTCGTGATTCGCGTCGCCCGGCGTGAGGCGCTCGACGCGGCCCTGGTCTTCTTGAATATCGACCGTCGCCGGCTGGGCGTGACCCGTCGCCAGCGCGTTGCCATCTCTCGCGACGGCCGAACGCACGCCGCCGTTCTCATACACCCGCCCGTCGCGGTAGATCACCATGACACTGCCCGATCGCTCGAGGATCACCCGCATCGGTCCGGCTTCGCGGCGCGTCCACCCGCCGGGCAGGTCAGGGCCGGGCAAGACCAGCAGAAACCGCCCCGGCACACCGGCAAAAACCCGCTGCCCCCGCACAAACGCAATCAGGTCGCCGCCAACACCGGCAGCCCCAGATCCCGCCGACCCGAAGGCCGTATGGACATCAGGCGACACACCCTGCGGTGCCCCGCGCGACTCTCTTTGCGACACGCCGTGCGACACGTCATCCGAGTGCCCGGCCGTCCACAGTTCACCATCTTCGACCAGCGCGACGTCGTCCACGCGGAGCCCCCGCGCCGGCGGATCGATCACCAGTTGCAGCCCCGGCGCGCCCTGCGGCGGTTGCGCCCCCGCGGTCGGCGAAAACAGCTCGGTGGCGAGCGCCGTCCAGCTTCCCGGCGTCAGCGGCACCGACCGATCGCTGATCACGGCCCCGTCGACAGAAAACACAAGCCGTGCCGTCGTGGGCGTGTCGGTCCACACGCGCATCTCGGCCAGCGTCCACCTTCCGGGAAACGATCGCCCGCGCACGAGCGAGTCGAGATTGATGCTGACCGTGCGCGCCGTGTCGTCGACGGCCAGCGAAGACGATCCGCCGAACGCATTGCGGTTGTCCGCCCGGGCCGGCTGTCGACCCCCGGTGCGGACAAACAGCAGATCGTCGGGCCCTTCAAACCCCAGCAGCACCTGCCTGACCGCCGTCCGCGGAAAGCCCGCGGCGACGGTATCGCCCAGTATGCCCATCTCGGCGAGGGTGACCGGCGTCCGTCCGGACGGTCGGCCCGCGCCGCTCGCCTCGACCGGCGAACGCCCGGCTCCGCAGGCCGACAGCAGCAACATGCCTGCAACCGTCATCAACGTCAGCAGTATCCGCGCGTGCATGCCTGACAACCTAAGGTCGCGCCCGCCGGCCGCAAAGCAGGCGATCATCCGGCAATCGGCCCGCCCCGGGCGGCGTCATCGCGGCGCTTCTTTCCTGCACACGCCCGCCACCGGCCGGTATACTCCCGCGCTGGTCATTCCCCAGATTCGAACGGAGCCCCTGATGCACACGACCCGCGCTTGTCCCCTCGCCCTTGCCGTCATCGCGGCTGCGGTGTTTGCCGCGTCGCCCGCCTACGCCCAGCTCGGCCGAGCGATGGAGCAGGCGACCGGTGTCGCCGCGGGGCAGACCCCCGAGCAGCAGCGCGCCGCCGAGCCGGCTCGCCGCGCCGAGGAAGTCTCGAAGATCATGACCGAGAGCACCGTCGCCAAGGCGCAGGCCGTGCTCGGGCGGGCCCAGGCGTTCCTCAGGAGCCAGCAAAAGGAAGACGGCGGCTGGGCATCCGACCGCGAGCCGCCGGCCATCACCGCGCTGGTCGTCCGCGGCTTTGCACGCGACCCCAACTTCGGCATCAAGACCGATTTCGTCTCCAGGGGCTATGACCGCCTGCTGACCTTCCAACTCGCCGACGGCGGCATCTATCGCGACCTGCTCGCCAACTACAACACCGCCATCGCCATCAGCGCCCTGGCGGCGGCCGACGAGCCGAAGTTCAAGCCCCAGATCGACAAGGCCGTGGCTTATCTCCGGTCGATCCAGTGGTCTGATCAGACCGGCCCGGGCCCCAAGGGTGAAACCGTCACGGGCAAAGACCATCCGTGGTATGGCGGCTGGGGCTACGGCAACAACTCGCGCCCCGACGGCTCCAACCTCAACCTCGCGATGGACGCCCTTCACGACGCCGGCCTCTCGCCCGACGACCCGGCCTATCAACGCGCGCTGGTCTTCATCACCCGCATGCAGAACAACTCCGAGACCAACGACCAGCCGTGGGCAAGCAACGACGGCGGCTTCGCCTACACCCCCGCGCGCAACGGCGAATCGATGGCCGGCGACTACACCACGCCCGAGGGCGACCGTCGGCTGCGGTCTTACGGCTCGATGACCTATGCCGGGCTTAAGTCGATGATCTACGCCGGGCTGACCAGGGAAGACCCGCGCGTGAAGGCCGCGTGGGCCTGGATCACCCGCCACTGGACGCTGGACGAAAACCCCGGCATGTCGGCCATGGGCCCCGAACAGGCCAAGTCGGGCCTCTATTACTACTACATGACCCTCGCCCGGGCGCTCCACGCATACGACCAGCCGGTGATCGTGACCGACACCGGCTCATCCCACGACTGGCGTGTCGAACTCATCGACAAGCTGGCAACCCTGCAGAATGAAGACGGTTCATTCAAAGGTGAGTCGCGCTGGATGGAAGCCAACCCCATCCTCGTCACCGCCTACATCGTTGATGCACTGCAGCAGACGCTGGCTGACCTGAAGGAACACCCCGTCAAGCCGGTCGAGTAATGGCGGAGTAAAGGCGGAGTGAATCGAACCGGCGTCGACAGGCCTGCTGCAGCTCGCCTTCACACCCCTCGGCGGATGCGTCAGCCACCGATCGCCGCATGGCCACCGATCGGATGGCACCGACCCGCGCACAGACCCCGACCGGCGTCGGCCGCGGGCCTCGGCACGGCCGCTGATCTGTGCCACGCCGCCGACCCTTTCTCAGACCGTCTCGGCGAGCAGCTCGAGTCGCGGCAGGTCGCTGTGGCCCATGAGGTCTTCGTCGACGCACCGCGCGGCCTGACGCCCTTCGCTGATCGCCCACACCACCAGCGACGCCCCGCGCCGCGCATCGCCCGCGGCATAGACGCCCTTGGCGCTCGTGCGGTAGCAGTCGTCAACCTTGATGTTGCCCCGCGAATCGACCTCGAGCCCCAGTTGCTGAATCGGCCCGTCGGCCTCGGGTCCCGCAAAGCCGATGGCCAGCAGGCACAGGTCGCACGGCAGGTCAAACTCGCTGCCCGGCACTTCGCGGCTTTTCTTCTTGCCGCCCGGCAGAAACTCCCACTCGACGCGCACGAACCGCACCGCCGTCAGCTCGCCCTTGTCGTTGCCCACAAACGCCTTGGTCACCACAGACCACTCGCGCCCGCCGCCTTCTTCATGGGCGGCCGACGGCTTGTACGTCGCCGGCCAATAGGGCCAAGGGTTGTCGGTCTTGCGCGCCTCGGGCGGCTGCGGATAAAGGTTGATCTGCGTGACCGAAGCCGCCTTCTGCCGGTGGGCGGTGCCGAGGCAGTCGGCCGCGGTGTCGCCCGAACCGATGATGATCACATGCTTGCCCGTGGCGCTGATGTGCTGCTCTTCGAAAATCTGATCGCCCAGGTTGAGCTTGGTCGGCTGGGGCAGGTAGTTCATCGCCAGGTGAATGCCGCTCAGCTCGCGGCCGGGAATGTCCAGCTCGCGCGCCTTGCACGCCCCTACCGCCAGCACGACCGCGTCAAAGTCGCGGCGAAGGTCATCGACCGCCACATTGACGCCGATATTGGCATGACAGCGAATCTCGATGCCCTCCTGCTTGAGGATCTCGATCCGCTTGGTCACCACATTCTTGTCAATCTTGAAGTCGGGGATGCCGTAGAGCATCAGCCCGCCCGGCCGGTCGCTCCGCTCAAACACGGTGACGCTGTGGCCGGCGGTATTGAGCTGCTGCGCCGCGGCCAGCCCTGCCGGGCCCGAGCCGATCACCGCCACCTTCTTGCCCGTCCGCTTCGTCGGCGGGTTGGGCTTGATCCAGCCCTCCTGAAAGCCCCGGTCGGCGATCGCCTGCTCGATCGACTTGATCGTCACCGCCTTGTCGGTGATCTGCAGCACGCACGCCTCTTCACACGGCGCCGGGCAGATGCGCCCCGTCCATTCGGGGAAGTTGTTTGTGCTCAGCAGGCTGTCGAGCGCCTCCTGCCAGCGGCCGCGGTAGACCAGGTCGTTCCAGTCCGGAATCTTGTTGCCCAGCGGGCAGCCGTTGTTGCAGAACGGCACGCCGCAGTCCATGCACCGCGCCGCCTGCTCCTTGAGCTTGGGCTCGGACAGCGGCATGTAGACCTCGTCCCAGTCGAGCACGCGCAGCTCCACCGGCCGGCGGATCGGATTCTCTCGCTTGAACTCTTTGAAACCTGTCGGCTTGCCCATGGCTCTTGTCTCTCTCCGCTCTTGCTTGTTGTGCAACTCAAACGGCAGCATCGCAATCAAGGCTGCCTGCACTGGCGCTCGCTAGGACGGCTCTCGCAACCGGCGCCATCCATACCGACGCCGTCGAACCCGGCGAGCCTTGCTTCGGCGCCTCCGAATCCCGCGCCGCCGAATCCCTGGCGCCGGTCACCGCCGGCTACACCTGCGCCACCTGTCGCTGGCCCAGCGCCGCGGCGCGGGCCGCGATCTCCGCTTTCTTCTCCAGCACCTTGCGGTAATCGCGCGGCATCACCTTCACAAACCACCGCAACTCGCGCGTGAAGTCAGCCAGGATTCCCGCGGCCACCGTGCTGCGCGTGAACTTCACGTGGTTCTCCAGCAGTCGGCGGATGGTCGCGATGTCGTCGTCGGTCTCGGGCTTTTCCAGGTCGACCATCTCGAGGTTGCACAGCTTCGAGAACATGCCCAGGTCGTCATAGACGTAGGCGATGCCGCCGCTCATGCCCGCGGCGAAGTTGCGACCCGTCGGCCCGATGATCACGACCCGGCCGCCGGTCATGTATTCACAGCCGTGGTCGCCCACGCCTTCGACCACCGCGTCGACGCCGCTGTTGCGCACGCAGAACCGCTCACCGACAACGCCGCGCAGGTAGATCTCGCCCTGCGTCGCGCCGTAGGCAATCACGTTGCCCGCGATGATGTTCTCCTCGGCCTTGAACGTCGCCTCGTGGGGCGGATAGGCGATGATCCGCCCGCCCGAGAGGCCCTTGCCCAGGTAGTCGTTGGCGTCGCCCTCGAGTTCGAGCGTCACGCCGCGCGAGAGGAAACACCCGAAGCTCTGGCCCGCGTTGCCGTTGAACTTGAAATGCACTGTGCCCTCGGGCAGCCCGGCATAGCCATACTTCTTGGCGATCATGCCCGACAGCATCGTGCCCACGCAGCGGTGCACGTTTCTCACATCGAGCTCGGCCGACACCTTCTCGCCCCGCTCGATCGCGGGCCTGGCCAGCTCGATCAGCTTGTTGTCGAGCATGCGCTCGATGCCGTGGTCCTGTTCTTCCCGCTTCTTGATCGCCACCTTCGGGCCCACCTCGGGCTTGTGCAGGATCACGTCGAGGTTGAGATACTTCGCCTTCCAGTGGCCCGACAGGTCGGCCACCTTGAGCAACTGCGTCTGGCCGATCATCTCGTCGACCGTCCTCACGCCCAGTTGCGACATGATCTCGCGCAGCTCCTCGGCCACGAAGAACATGTAGTTGATCACGTGCTCCGGCTTGCCCGCATAGAGCTTGCGCAGCTCCGGGTCCTGTGTGGCGATGCCCACCGGGCAGGTGTTGAGGTGACACACGCGCATCATGATGCAGCCCGCGGCGATCATCGGCGCGGTCGAAAAGCCGACCTCTTCCGCGCCCAGCAGAAACGCGATGGCCGCGTCACGACCCGTCTTCATCGATCCGTCTGCCTGCAGCGTCACGCGCCCGCGCAGGTCATTGAGCAGCAGCGTCTGCTGCGTCTCGGCAAGGCCCAGCTCCCACGGCAGGCCCGCATACTTCAGGCTCGTCAGCGGCGCGTTGCCGGTGCCGCCGCCGTCGCCCGAGATCAGGATGTGGTCGGCCTTCGCCTTGGCGACGCCCGCCGCCACCGTGCCGACACCCACCTCGCTGACCAGCTTGACGCTGATCCGCGCCCTGGGGTTGGCGTTCTTGAGGTCATGAATCAGCTGCGCCAGGTCTTCGATCGAGTAGATGGCGTGGTGGGGCGGCGGCGAGATCAGCCCCACGCCCG
>CAZBOE010000009.1:0-33575 GCA_964493365.1 uncultured Tepidisphaeraceae bacterium
CTGCGCGATAGGCCCCGGCCGCGTCGCGCTCGCCGCGCGCGAAGGCCGCCGCATACGGCTCGGTATACAGCTCGATCCGGTCCGCCCCCGCGCGCCGCGCCAGCGCCATCGCGCCGGGCGTTGGGTCCATGAACAGGCTCACGCGGCAGCCCAGCCCCTTCATCTCCTCGATCAGCGGCATCACCTTCGCGCCGTCGCGAACAAGATCCCACCCGTGATCGCTCGTGCGCTGCCCGATGTCATCGGGCACCAGCGTGCACTGCGTGGGCCTCACGCGCCTGACGTGTTCCATATAGTCGCTGTAAAACGGATTGCCCTCGATGTTGAACTCCGCCCGCGGATATCGCTTCAGCAGCGCCGCCAGTTCATCCACGTCGGCCGGGCGGATATGGCGGGCGTCGGGCCGCGGGTGGATGGTGATCCCGGCCGCCCCCGCCTCGAGAGAGATCACCGCCGCCCGCGTCACGCTGGGGATGCCCAGCTCCCGCGTGTTCCGCAGGGTCGCGACCTTGTTTACGTTGACACTCAGCTTGGCCATAGACCGGGGGATTGTAGCGAAGGTTGCCGCTCGCGTGTCGCGGGGCCCATCGCCGCCCGGCGTGACGCCAAAGCCGCGATGGCCGCGGCGGGTCCGGGGCTGTTCGATGATCGACCCGCGCGACCGCCGCAAGCCCGGGCGGTCGAGCCGAAAACTGCCCCGGCGGCTATCGTGTCACTTCGTCGATCAGCTCCCGCGGGCACCCGATGTCGCCCACCACAACCCGCCCGACGTAATCTCGGGCGGCCGGGTTCGCGAACCCGACCTTGGCATCGACGAACGTCACCGTGCACGCCGCTCGAACGACTGGCCCCAGCGGCTCGCCCGTGTCGCAGTCGAGCCCGCTGGGCACATCGACCGACAACACCGGCGCGCCGGCACGCTCGACCGCATCGACAATCTGCCCGAAAGGCTCGCGCGGCCGATCGGTGAGCCCCGTGCCAAAGAGGGCGTCGATGACCAGCGCCCACCCTCCCCCGGCAATCCGCTCGAGATCGACGGAGCCCGTTGTCACCTTCACCGGCATGGTCCGCAGGATATCCCAGTTGAGCTTCGCATCGCCCTTCAGCCGGGCAGGGTCGCACGCCATCATCACGACGACATCGATCTGCTGGTTATGCAGATGGCGCGCCGCAGCCAGCCCGTCGCCGCCGTTGTTGCCGCCCCCGCAGAGGATCAGCACCGTCCCGCCCCCCACGTCGCCGAGCATCCAGGCCGCCTCGCTCGCCACCGCCCGCGCGGCGTTCTCCATCAGCACAATCCCGGGAATCCCATGCCGCTCGATCGCTAACTGATCGATCAGCCGAACCTGTTGACGGGTAAGTGACATTTAAAAAGAAAGAGGTGACCAACGACTGCTCAGCGCCCGCCATGGCGGTGGGAATCACGCATCACGCGGAGTTTACACGCCCCGATTGTCCAGCGCCGCCCACGAGACGAACTGCACCGACAACCGACGATCTTCAACCGGCATCGGATAACTGGTCCTGCCGACTTCCCCCAGTATAGTGCCCCCTACGCGTCCTTCACTGCACGCTGGCTGCTGCCAACGTGATCTTTCCGCTGCCGAGTTTTTGCCCATGCGCATCCTCCTCACCAACGACGACGGTATCCGTGCCCCCGGCCTGCTCGCCATGCACCGCCAGTTGACCTCCCTCGGCCAGGTCGAGGTCGTGGCGCCCGAAACCGTTCAGTCCGCCACCGGACACGGCATCACCATCACCACCCCGCTTCTCACCCAGCGAGTCGATGTGGCCGGCGAGTTTGTCGGCACCGCCGTCGACGGTCGACCGGCCGACTGCGTCAAGCTCGCGGTCTCGCAACTGCTGCGTCCCCCGGTTGACCTGGTCGTCAGCGGCATGAACAGCGGCGCCAATGTCGGCATCAACGTGCTCTATTCCGGCACGGTCGCCGCCGCCATCGAGGCCGCCTTCCTAGGCCTTCCGGCCATCGCGGTGTCGCTTCTGCTACGCGACCAAGTCACCACCGACTACGACCGCGCCGCCGGCTTCGCCCGCATCGCCATCGATCGCGTTCTTGCCGCCGGCATCAAGCCGGGAGAGGTCGTCTCGATCAACGTTCCGGCGCTCGGTAGCGGAGAGCAGCCCGCCGGCTATCGGGTCTGCAGGCAATGCACCCGGCCCTGGGCCGACACCTACGAGCGCCGCACCGACCCCCGCGGCCGCGACTATTTCTGGAACTCGTCGGTGTATTCGCTGGGCCCCACTGACGCCGACACCGACGTCGCGTTTCTGAAAGATCGCTTCGTCACCATCACCCCCCTCATGTTCGACCTGACCGATCACCGCGCACTGGCCGCTCTGGCTTCACGGTTTGAGCGATGATCCGGGAGTGGTTTGCGCGAGGCAGGTTATTGCCACCGCTCCAGCACAAACGTGGAATTGGAGCCGGATCGGCGCATCGCCCGGCTCGGGCAGCCACCCGCGCCGAGCGCCCGCTATCGGGGCCTGCCTGACCCCAACTGCCGGCCCCCAGTCTGCCAAACCCCAACTGCCCGCCCCCGCCTGCGTCACTGGCGTGGATTGCGTCAAGCCGCGACGCTGGCGATCAGTTATCTCCGGGCGACAGACCGTTCTGGTTTCCGTTCGCCTCGGCCCACCGCGCCAGATCGCTCTCGCCCAAAAGGTTGAAGCCTTTGCGGATGAAGATCCGCGCCGCGAGGGTCAGGTCATCGGTGTAGATCGCCAGCGAAGGCGATCGATTGCTCAGCAGCAGCGGGTAGGCGTAATGGATGTTGATCTCGGCCGACAGGAGCGCCTGGCAGATCGCGATCAACGGCTGCCGCACCTTGCGCGGCAGTTCGACCGCCAGCAGATTCGTCTCGGTGAACGGAAAGCCTGCTTCGGTGAGCACCTCGCGCCCGACATCGGCGTTGCAGCAGATCAGCCGAACCAGGGCCGCGTCCGATGATTCGTGGATCGACAGCCCCGCCATGCGCGACGAGCTGGCCTCCAGGGCGCGCACCAGCATTTGCAGCCGGCCGACCTTGTTCTCGAGAAACACCGTGTACTGCCTCACACGCGGCGTTTCATAGCCCGACCCTTCCTCGGTGTCTGGCAGCAGGACGTCTTCCATAACCGCGCGAGTGTATCAGCAACCCCGCCGCTTCACGAAATAAATCGACCGCCGCCGTTCCGCGAGCGTTGCCCGCCCAGCCCGTCCGACGCCGCATGCGGAACACAAGGACGCCGCCGACCAACCCGACGCGGCCCGCAAGCCCCGGCAGCGGCAAGCCTGGTCGGCTCGCTGGCCCCGCCCGTTGCCTCCTGACAAAAAAGAGCTTCGCCCCGCCGGGACGAATCCCGACGGGGCGAAGCGTATCTCAAGGCCTGGCTTACAGGAGCGTCGCGGTCGATGACGCGGTTGCCCGCGGACCGACCCGAAGCGTCATTAGTAAGGCAGGATGACCGAGTCCCACGGACCCTTCGGCGAGCTGTTCGCGAAGGTGGTCTGGTCCGGGAGGTCGCTGGTCAGATTCGGGCCCTGCTGGCCGGCGGTCGGGCCGGTGCCTTCGTCCGAATCGGTATAGATGTTGTCACGGCCGACACCCGCAAACGAGTTGGCAACGAAATCGACGTGACCGTCGCCGAAGAGCACGTTCTGGCCATCGCCGTCATGGTTCGGGCTGTTGGCCTTGCGCTGTTCGGTGGTGTTGCTGTTGGTCCGCAGGGTGTCCCAGGGAGCGCTGCTGGCGGTGCCCGGACCGCGGTCGGCCATCATGGCGAAGTCAGGCGCCAGCGAGTTGTTCAGACGATAGCCGCGCGAGACAGCCGTCGTGGTCGGGAACGGGTTGGCGTAGCCGTACGACAGGTTGCCCGACGACGACACGTCACTGAAGTTGCCGCGGGTCTGGGCGGTGTTGCTGCCGCCGCCGTACTCGTCCTTCGTGGCGTTCGAGCTGGGGCAGGTGAACACTTCCGAGCCGATGTCCTGCGTGCGGATCAGCAGGAACAGCGACGCCGGGACGTTGTTCGTGTGCGAACCAGCGTTCACCGGGGTGAAGGGCTGCGAGTCGGTCGCGCCGGTGTTCGTCGCCACCAGGGGGCTGGCGGTGTTGTACAGCGTGCGCGGGAACGCGTTGCGGTTCTCGTTCAAGTACAGCTGCATCGCCTGGCCGATCTGGCGCAGGTTGCTGGCGCACTTGACACGGTTGGCCGTCTCGCGAGCACGGTTCAGCGAGGGCAGCAGGATCGAGATCAGCAGCGCGATGATGCCGATCACGACGAGCAGTTCGACGAGCGTGAAGCCCGTCTTCTTCGAGGTAAGCTTCATAAAGAAGCTCCTTTCAAACTGTGCCGCGGTCGCCTGGACGCTAAACCGACCAGAACGATGTAATGGATGAGAGCGTTTCTGGGTGAGCCGGCCGATCGTGTCGGCAGGCAGACCGTCCGTCTAACATCCGTTCGACCGCGACGAAACAAGATAAGCGCCGACGAACGCCGCCGGCGTCACGTAGACATCAACGGAACGAAAACTGGCGGGAAGCAGATGGCAAGCCTCGCCCGACCCACTCGCAAAGCGGCGCAAAGTCGATCAATCGAGCATCGCCATGGAGACGATTGCTCTGACCAGCGCCCGAACAGACATAGCTCAAGCAGACTGTCAATCGACAAACCACTCACGAGATGACGGGAAGGCCCTCGTTACCAGAGCCCGCAAAAGGTCCGATAGTTCCGCTACTATCGCCCTACTTCCTTTAAGGTTACCGACATCGCCAACCGATGGTCAAGCCGTTTTGAGCCCGTTTGGCTCGTGAAAATCGGCACGAGCAAGAAGCATCTCGGCAAACCACCTAGAACCATGCCGGTGACGCAAGTCTTGCCTCGACCCTCAGATGAAATCGCGCCGCCGTCCCCGCGCGCCCTTTCGGGTTCGGCGCTGGCGGCGGGCAAAGCCGTCAGCAGGCCCGGGCGGATCGGGGTTTCACCGAGCCTCGTCCGACAGCGGCGGGCCCATCTTCCGCAGCCGCTCCTGCACGCCCTTGAGCCGCTCGATCACCACGGTCGGCAACAGGCCCGATAGGCTCGATACGTCGCCCCCGAGCGAAACCACCTGGCGGATCAGTGTGCTGCTGGTCATGGCATACCGGTCGCCGGTCATCATGAAGACGGTCTCGATTCCGCCCACGGCGCGGTTGGCCAGCGCCAGTTGAAACTCGTATCTCAGGTCGGAAACGTCGCGAATCCCGCGCAGGAGCGTGGCCGCACCCACGCTCCGGACAAAATCGACCGTGAGCCCGCTGTAGCTCTCGACCATGATCCGTGGGTCGTCGCTCAATAATGACCGCAGCATTTCGACACGCTGTTCGACCGGGAAGAGCTCGCGCTTGTCGGGGTTGATGCCGACCGCCACCACCAGTCGATCGAACAGCCCGACCGCCCGGCGGATGACATCGAGGTGTCCGTTGGTCACCGGGTCGAACTGCCCGGGAAACACCGCAATCCGCTGCGAAGAAGACGAACCGGTCGAAGCGACGTGCGCTAAAGAGGTGTCGGCCATGGCATGAAACAGACTAGAGACTTTCCGGTGGCGGGCAAATCGCCGACGCGGATCGACCTGCCTGGGTCGCCGGTCGACACCGCCTGCGGGTCTGCTATCTTCCCCCGCGATGCGCCGGCTCGCCCATCCGACAGGCCCAGTGGTTTACCAGAGCGATCTGCTGTCTGGTCATGGCATTCCGCATGGGTTTACCACGCGGTTGGGCGGGGTCAGTCCTGCGCCGTTTGGCAGCCTCAACCTCGGACTGGCCGGCGGCTGCGCGGCACCCGACCTGGCGACCAATCTCGCGGAGAACCGCAGACGGGTGCTTGAGGCAATCGGTTGTTCGGACCGGCTGCCCGTCGCGGTGAGGCAGGTTCATGGGTGTGAGGTGGTCGAACTGGTGGGCGGCAAGCCGACCGGCGCGACGCCCGAAACGCCCGCCGGCCTGCCGGGCGCAGCGGGGGTGGATGGCGGGGAAGGCCATGCGTGGCCGGGCGGTCAGGCCCCGCAGGCGGACGCGCTTGTCTCCGCGGACCGTTCGCGGGTGATCAGCGTACGCGTGGCGGATTGTGTGCCGATTCTGGTGGCGACCGAAGACGGCTCGGTGGTCTGCGCGATCCATGCGGGGTGGCGCGGGGTGGCGGCTAACGTAGTGGGAGCCGCGGTGATCAGGCTCCGCGGGCAGGCGCCGACCCTTCCGCTGGTCGCGGCCGTCGGGCCGCACATCGGTTTTGAAGCCTTCGAGGTCGGACCCGAGGTGACCGACGCCCTGCGGTCATCGGCCGGTCGCTTCGCTGGCGTCGCCACGACGACGGCAAACACAGGGTCGATCTCGGGGCCGCGGTCGAGAGCCAACTGCGCGCGGCGGGCGTTGATCGGATCGATCGGGACGACCTGTGCACCGTCTCGATGTCGAACGAGTTTTACTCTCACCGCCGCGACGGCGCCTGCACCGGCCGAATGGCGGCATTCATCGCCAATCCGTGATGTCCACCCGCCCTGCCCAACCCGTGTCGCCGCGTGCCGCCTCGGCTGTTTCGGCCGCGAGCCCTGGCCGTTCAACTGACGCCGAGGCCGGCGAATTGCCTCTGCTCAGGCCTGCCTGGGAGCGGTCGCAGTTTTACATGGCGGTGGCGCTGTTCGCGCTGTGCCTGTGCGTCTTCGGGCGGATCGTGATGCACGATTTTGTCCTGTGGGACGACGCCCACACGATTGCGCAAAACAAGAGCTTCTACCCGCCGACGGTCGAATCCGTGCTGGCTTATTGGAACCCATTTAACCCGCAGGCGGCGCTGTGGGTGCCGCTGACCTACACGGTATGGGGTCTGTTGGCTGCGCTGGCTCAGCTTCAGACCAGCGACGGATTCTGGTATCCGATCAACCCCCTGGTGTTTCACGGCGCCTCGGTCCTGGTGCATGCGGTCAACGCGGTCCTGGTCTTTGCCCTGCTCCGGCGTCTGGTCAACCACGACTGGGCGGCATGGCTCGGCGCGGCGGTGTGGGCGGTGCACCCTGTGCAGGTGGAGGTTGTCGGCTGGGCATCGGGCCTCAAAGACCTGCTCTGCTGGGGCTTTGCGCTGGCGACACTGAACCTGCTGCTGGTCACCCGCGACCTCGACGGCGACCGCTGGACCTGGCGCTACTGGTCGGGCGCGGCATTGATCGTGGTGGCGATGCTCTGCAAGCCATCGGGCATGGTGATCCCGGCGGTGTCGGTCGCGGTGCTGTGGCTGATCCGCGGACAGCCGCTGGTGGCGACGCTCCGATATCTGTGGCCCTGGTTTATCGCCGCTGTGCCGCTGGCGATCGTGGCGCGGCTGGTCCAGCGCGGACAGGGCATACCCCATGTGGCATGGCCGCTCCGCCCGCTGGTGGTGGGAGACTCGCTGGCGTTTTACATCAAGAGCATCATCTGGCCGTTCGACCTGCACCTGATCTATGGCCGGACGCCGCCGTTCATCATGGAGCAGGGCTACATCTGGTGGACCTGGACGATCCCGGCGGCGCTGCTGGTTGTGCTGCTGCTGACGCGGCGGCGCACCCGTCCGCTGCTGGGCGCGGCCGCCATTTTCGTACTGGGCACAGCACCAACGCTGGGCCTGGTCACCTTCTCTTACATGTGGTTTTCGACCGTTGCCGACCACTACATCTACCTGTCGATGCTGGGCGTTGGATTGACCGTCGCGTGGACGCTGAACCGCGGGTGGGCGTCTCCGCGGCGCGGAGCGCTGGTGGCGGTGTCGGCGCTGCTGGTCGTGGGGCTGTCGGTGTTGTCGATTGCGCAGGCGCGGCACTGGCAGGACACGCCGTCGCTGATGCTCCACCAAATGGCCGGCAACCCGGCGAGCCCGGTGGCCTACAACAATCTGGGGTCATATCGCCTGCGCGAGCAGCGGTTTGAGGAGGCGATCGACCTGTTCAACAGCGCGATCGCGCGAGACCCGTTTGCCCAGCCCGGGACGTATGACATGCTGGCCGAAGCTTTGATCGCAGTCGGCCGGCGTGAAGAGGCCATTGCGGCGATCGAGAAGTCGATCCTCACGCCGCCGCTGCTTCCGCCGGATATTCCCGTGCCCAAGCCCAACCCCGAGGCGCTGCGCCTGCTGGCGCAATACCTGGCCGACAACCGGGGCGAGTTTGCCCGGGCGCGGCCGCTGGTTGTCCGGGCGCTGGAGCTTGATCCGCAGAACGCGGAATCGCGAGCGCTGCTTGAGCGAATCGACGCGCGGCTCGCGGGCGACAGTGCGACCCGCCCGGCCGATTCGGCAACACCGCCGCCTCCGACGCCGGGTGATCCGGGCTAAGGCCAGCGGGCGTCGCCGAATCCGCAGCGGCTTCCCGATCGCCTGCGAGGCTGTACGCCGGGCGACGCTGCCGGGGATGGCGCGTCTGGCTGGTCGAACAGAGATCGGCGCAGGCCCGGTCGACGCGGCATGGCATGCGCCGAAGGCGGTTTTACGCCGCGGCGCGTAAGCCCTCGGGCGACGGGCCTGGCGCGGCAGCCAGTTTTTGCTGTCGCGCCCGACGGGTGGTGATTACCATCCGCCGACCAACATGCCCACCATCGACCCGCTCGACCTGCCGCTTCTCCAGGCCCTCTCGGCCAGCTACCCGACCATCGACAGCGCCGTGGCCGAGATTGCGGCGCTGCGTGCCACGCTGACGCTGCCGGCGCCGACGATCCATGTCATCTCCGACATTCACGGGCAATACGACAAGCTGCGTCACGTGATCAACAACGCGTCGGGCGCGCTGCGGCCGATGGTGGAATCGCTGTTTACCCACCTGGCGCGGTTCGACCCGCGGCGGCGCGATGAGCTGCTGGCGGTGCTGTATTACCCGTCTGAGGCGATGGCACTGATCAGCCCGCGGCTCACGACACGACACGCCCGACGCGACTGGGTCTTCTCGACTCTTCGGCTTCAGTTTGAGCTGGTCATGCGTCTGGCGGCCCGGAGCCGACGAGGCCCGGTGAGAAAGCTGTTTCCGCACGACATGGCCGAGCTGTTTGAAGAACTGCTCGAGAACCCGACCGGCGGGCGCGACCGCCGATATGTTGACGCGATGATCGACGTGCTGATCGACCACGGGCGTGACTTTGACGCGGTGCGCGCCGCCTCGCGACTCGTGCGGAATCTCACCGCCGATGAGATCATCGTGGCCGGCGACCTGGGCGACCGCGGCCCGCGCATCGACAAGGTCATTGACTATCTCATGCGGCAGCCGCGGGTGACGCTGCTGTGGGGCAATCACGACGCGAGCTGGATGGGCGCCTGCCTGGGGCAGCCGGCGTGTATCGCCACGGTGATCCGCTTCAGCCTGCGGTATGGCCGCGTGGCGCAGCTCGAGGAAGGCTATGGCATCCCGCTTTCACCGCTGGCGGACCTGGCGCGCGCGGTCTACCACGACGACCCTGCCGAGCACTTTGAGGTCAAAGGCGCGGCGCCGCACGAGTCGCGGCTGCTGGCGCAGATGCAAAAAGCGATCAGCATCATGCTCTTCAAGCTCGAGGGATCGCTGCTCGAGCGTCGCCCCGAGTGGAACCTGGGCGACCGACGCCTGCTTCACCTGATCAAGACCGATGCGACCGGCGGCGCGACCATCGCGCTGGGCGGTCACACCCACGCGCTGCTCGACAGTCGCCTGCCGACACTCGACCCGGCCGACCCCTATCGACTGTCTGCCGACGAGCAGCGTTGCCTCGACGCACTGCGCATGTCGTTCCTGGCTTCGCAAACGCTTTGGGAGCAGATGTCGTGGGTGGCCAAGCACGGCGGCATGTGGACGCGGCGCGACGCGCTGCTGATCTTTCACGCCTGCGTGCCGGTCGACGATGCGGGCAGCCCGCTCGAGCTCGAGGTCAACGGGCGGTTGCTGGCCGGGCGCGAGCTCATGGACGCGCTGGCGGTCATCGTGCGCCGGGCGTTCCGCGCCGGGGGCGAACACCTCCGCCCTGATGAAGCGTCGGATGCCGACTGGCTGTATTACCTCTGGGCCGGGCCGCGTTCGCCGCTGTTTGGCAAGGACAAGCTTGCGACGTTTGAGTCGCACTTTATCGCCGACAAGCATGTGAAGGAGGAGACGAAGAACCCGTATTTCACACTGCTGCACGAGGCCGATTTCGCCCGGCGGATCGGTCGGCTGTTCGGCATGGGCGACGATGTGCTGATCGTCAACGGGCACGTTCCCGTCAAGGTCGAGAAGGGTGAGACGCCGGTGAAACGCGGCGGCAACGCGGTCACCATCGACGGCGCCTTTTCCGAAGCCTACGGCGACCGGGGCTACACGCTGATCATGGGCCCTGCGGGTATCTCGCTGGCCGAACACAGCCATTTTGATTCGGTGCAGGATGTGATTCATCACAGCGCCGACATGATCCCGCGGATCACGCCGATCCGCGCCGATCCCGCGCCGCTGATGCTGGCCGACACGCAGGCGGCCGAGCAGATCAGTGCCCGCGTCGCTGCACTGGAGAAGCTGATCGAAGCCTATACGACCGGGGCGATTCTCGAGGCCGCCGCCGGCTGACGATCGGCTTGCGGCGGTTTATCGAAGGCTGGCCGAGCGGTAGGCTTGTGCGGATGAGCCACCGAAGCACTGCCGTCTCAATTCAGGGCGCACACTTCTGCATCAACGGGAGGCCGCTCAACGCGGGGAAGGTGTTTCGCGGCATGCCGCTCGATGGGCTGCTGCTCAACAGCCGGATGGTGCAGGGCATCTTTGATGACCTTAACCCGCAGACGCGTCCGATGTGGGACTACCCCGACGGCCCGTGGGATGCCGAGCGCAACTGCCGCGAGTTTGTCCGGGCCATGCCGCTGTGGGCGAGTCATGGGCTCAACTGCTTCACGATCAACATGCAGGGCGGCAGCCCGCAGGGCTACAGCAAGGAGCAGCCGTGGATCAACTCAGCCTTCACGCCCGCAGGCGACCTCCGCGCCGATTACCTGGCGAGACTGACGACGATCCTCGACACCGCCGACCGGCTGGGCATGGTGGTCATCCTCGGCCTGTTTTACTTCGGGCAGGAGCCCAAGATGGAGAGCGAGGCGGCTGTCATTCGCGCGGTGGATCAATCGGTCGACTATCTCGCGCAGGGCGGCTGGAGCAACGTGGTCATCGAGATCGCCAACGAGTGCAACATCCACTACGTCCGCGAGATTATTCGGCCCGAGCGTGCGCCGGAGCTGATCGAACGGGTCAAGCGGATCAGCCAGGGGCGGTTTGCACCCGGCCCCGGGCGACTGCTTGTCTCAACCAGTTTCACCGGTGGATACCTTCCCCCCGACCCGGTCATCGGCGCGAGCGATTTCGTGCTGCTCCACGGCAACGGCCAGCACGACCCAGCGCAGATCACGGCGCTGGTCGACAAGGTCCGCACGAGCAAGGCCTACACGCTCAAGCCGATCGTGTTCAACGAAGACGACCACTTCGACTTCGACAAACCCGAGAACAACTTTATCGCCGCGGTGCGTGCCGGGGCTGGGTGGGGCTATTTCGACTACCGCATGAAGGGCGAGACTTTCGCCGATGGCTTCCAGTCAATGCCTGCCGACTGGGGAATCGGATCGAGTCGAAAGCGAGCCTTCTTCGACCTGCTCCGCGACATGACGAGGCCGGCGCATTGATCGTTAGCGCGAAGGGCGCAACGTGATGCGATTCGATCGCTGCAGCGTGCAGCGCGGGTGGCTTGGGGAGGAGGCAAGTGGCGGACGAGGCCGGCCGCGCCAGGGAAGGACCGCGCTGGGGCACGACCGCCGCACCGGGGTAGGACCGCGCTGGGGCAGGACTGCCACGCCAGGCACCGCCCGCGGCGAGACGATCGCCCTATGACGGCGGAACCTTGATCGCCTCTTCCTGATTCCGCTTGATCGTCAGAATCTTGTCGAGGCGGGTGATCTTGAGCACTTCGGCCAATCGCGGGCCGACGCCGCAGAGAACCAGCCGGCTGTGTTGCAGCGTGGCGAGTTTCTTGTTCAGGGTGAGCACGATCCCGATCGCCTGCGAGGAGATGTAATCGACTCGTTCGAAGTCGAGCACCATCAGCCGACGGTCTTCTGCATCGACAAGCCGATAGACTGCGTCGGCGATGTTCTGAAGGACGACCGGGTCCATCAGAGAGGGTGCCTGGAATTCGACAACCGTGTACTTCTCAACCTTTTGCACGGTCAGGGGGAGGTCCATAAGGAATGCCATTTTAGCGGCACTTTGTGAGGCCGCCATAGCGCCCGAGCAGTCCAAGCGCACCGGGGCCTCGGGCAGCCGAACAGTGCGAACGCAGGCCGGCCCCTCTCTGGCCGGCCGACTGACTATCGGCATCCATCGCGGAAGTCTCCAACTATGGTCGGAGACGCCAGATAGAATCTTGACCGCCGAGCATCGGGCGGGCGAAGCACCCAGCGCCCCGGCGTCATCGAGACGTCGGGGCGCTGGGGTCGTGCGATCAACCGGCGAGAGCAGACGATGCGCAGGCGTGCTGCGTGATCGTGGTCGCCGGGCGAGGCGGATTTACTTGCGCGGGCCGGGCTGCAGGGGCAGTTCGCCGAACTGCTGCTCGTAGCGCTTGATCAGCTGGCCGAGCGACATCGCGAGGCGCTTGGCGTTGACGTAGCTGAGGACCACGCGGTCAGTGACCTTGAACAGCAGCTGCTGTTGCTGCTGCTGGCCGGGCTGGACGTTGGGGTTGGGCATGTTGAAGCCCAGGTCGAGCACGACCTCTTCCGCCGCGGTGTGAATGCGGTAGGCGTTGGTGTAGGTGATCTTGGCTTCGCGGTCGTCGAGGAGGACCTGCACGCCCTGCTGACCCTGCTGAGTTTCGGTTCCGGTTTCGTCGGCCATTGGTGTAACCCTTTCCTTTGAAAATGGGCGTGGCAGTATGGCAAGAGGCGGGTCGGATGGCAACTGTGCGCGGTCAGAATCCGCCGCCGAGCCAGCGCATCAGCGCCGCCACAAGGAACATGGTGCCGATCGTCTGCACCACCCACAGCGCCGCGGTGGTGAACATGACTTCGCTGATGTCGAGGTCGAATAGCTTGCTGAGCAGGATCCACAATGCCGAGAGCTGGGCGGCCCAGGCGAGGAGCCATCCGAACGTGGGGATGTTGGAGAGGACGCTGTCGATCATCAGGGTGAACATGACGATGCCGACCACCTTGATGATGGCCGGCCCGAGAGCGCCGAAAGACATGCCCACGATGTTGGCGATGGCGACGAAGGTGACGAAGCTGACGACGACGTTGTAGGCGATGTAAATGCCCACGAAGATGACCAGTGGGAGGACGCCGAAATCTTCAAAAGCGCCGTTTAAGACGTAGTTGATGACCAGCCCGATCGTGCCGATCCCGACGAGCACGCCGGGGACGATGAAGTCCCAGGTCATGCTGTAACCGGAGAGGTCTTTCTCGCGTTCGACTTCGATGCGCGTGGGGCCCTTGGCGTAGCCGAGCATGCCCGCGGGCACGGCTGCACCGGCCGGCGCGGCGGCCGCCGGTCTTGCCGCGGAGACGGCCGCCGCCGGGACGGGCCCCGGTCGCTTGGGTGCGGGGTCGTCCGCAAAATCGTACATGTCGTCGTCCGCCGGTGCGGGCTTGGCGGGTCGGGCGGACTGGGGCGGTGCAGGAGACGATACGGGTGGCGATGCGATCAATTCGTCTTTGAACGGCATGTCGAGCCCGAGATCGTCGGCCGCGGCGGGCTGAGCGGCGGCCGGGTCGGTCACGGGAACCTGCACCTTCTGACCGCATTTGCAGGTCGAGGTCTTGCCGGCGATCTGCGGCTTCCACTTATACGACCGCCCACACGCGCCACACGAGAAGACTGCACCGGCATCACCGGCCATCGATGTGCTCACGAGACACCTCCCTATGCGGCGATTCGGCCGCGGTCTCTGCTTCGGATGTGGACGCAGGCAACGTGTTATCCCCACTGCCTGCCGCCCCGCCGCCAATTCGACAGGCGACAAGCGGTGGAGCATAACCGCCCGCGGGCGGGCGCTGCCAGTGGCGAATCAGGCTGACCTCAGCCTGTCAATACGCCCCCGAGGCAGGTCACGGCCGTCGACCCCGCTTCGACCCGGGCTGGTCGCCGGGCGGTCGCCCGCCCCGTGGTTGTCCGCCTGGTGGTCGCCCGCCAGGTGGTTGTCTGCCCGTTGGTTGTCCGCCCGGTGGTCGCCCGCCAGGTAGTTGTCCGCCCGGCGGTCGGCGAGACGGGGATTCCCGATTAGCCGGCGATCTCTTCCCAGCAGGCGATTTCCCTCCTGCCGGGGATTTCCTGCCCGCGGCTGTGTCTTTGCCGGCGGCTGTTTTCTTTCCAGAGGGCGACTTCTTCACCTTTGGCGGCGTGGTCACCTTCGGCGCGACGGGCGGCTGCTGGTCGGCCAAGGTGGCTGAAGGCTCGCTCGATGTCGCCGGCTGGGAATCCGGCGCGGGCGGCCCGCCTTCGGGTGGGCGGACCAGCTTGCGAAAGGCGGGCGGAAGCGGCAGCTCAAACTCGAGCCGCCCCGCCGACTCGGTCTCGAAGGCGAGTCGCGAAGCCATGAGATACAGCGGCGGGCGATCGTAAGGCGGCTGGGCATAGGTCGGGTCGCCCAGGATCGGCGTGTGACGCTCACTGAGGTGAACGCGGATCTGATGCTTTCGACCCGTCTCCAGCGTGATGCGCAGCAGGGAGAGGCCTCGCGGCAAAGACGGGGTCGGCGGCGCGTGGGCGATGATCTCGACGTGGGTGACGGCGGGCTGCCCGCGGTCGCCGCGCGTGCGGGCCGGGTCGACCGAATGAACGGAGCCGTCTTTTCGCTCGACGAGGTTGCTGCGGATGGTGAAGCGGGTCTGATCGGGCAAGGGCGTGTCAGGCCGGCCGACGACGATCGCGGTGTACACCCGCTCGACGGTGTGGTGATAGAACTGCTCCTTGAGGTGGTGATACGCCGGCGCGTTTTTAGAAAAGACCAGCAGGCCGCGGGCGTCTTTGTCGAGACGGTGAATGAGCCCGAACCGCGCGCCCGGGGCGGTGGCGGCGAGATACCCCTCGACCATCTGCACCAGCGTGACCCGCTTATCCCGCGGCCCCGACGCGGTGATCAGCCCGGGGGGCTTGTCGATGACGAGCACGTCGCGGTCTTCATAAACGATGGGCAGGCCCGATGGCATGGGGGCGAGGATAGTGCCGGCGTCGTGGAATGACGAATGGGGGCGTGACGAATTGATGGGATGACGAATTGACGGAAATTCCGGGCAGTTGGGGCTATCCATGAGGCTGGTGCCGGGCGGGCAGGGTGGATCGGGCGGGACTTAAGGGGACGGGCCGGACTTAAGGGGACGTAGCTCTTTTTCTACCCGCGCCGTGAGCTCCGATCGCGCGTGTTTGTGAATCTGGGTGCCTGCTTTGCGCATGCGACCACCCCGCTTGGTGTGGAAGTGCCAGAAGCGTTGAGAGCCCGCTGCGGGTGCTCGGCACGGCTGAGCCTGACGTGATTGCGCACAGGCGTCAAGATAACTCGTCCAGCATCATCGGCGCTGTCGGCGGAAGAGCACGAGCACAGCGGGCGCGAGGAGCGCGGCAGCGGAGGGTTCGGGGATGGTGATGTTGAGCGAGGCTTCGGCGGTGGCGATGGCGGTATTCAGGCTGGCGTGGTCGAGCTGGGCGGGGGTGGTGTTGAAGCCGTAGTTGCCCAGCAGCAGGCCCAGGTCGTCGAAGTCGACGTCGCCGTCGTTGTCGCTGTCGCCGCCCGAGCCGGGGGTGACCAGCAGGTCATAGTTGCCCAAGAGGATGCCCAGATCGTCGAAGTCAACGTCGCCGTCGCCGTCGGCATCGCCGTCGACGGGGTCGGGCGTCCCGCCGCCCGCGGGGCGGAGCACGATGTAGTCGATCTCGAACGACCGGCCGTTGCCGTCGCTCACGATCTGCAGGCCCCGGAGGATGTTGTCCCAGTTATCTGACGGCACCTGCGCGTCGACCGAGCCGAGATTGATCTCGGTGAATTCGCTGGTGAGCGTCGACGTGTCGAACGTGAGAAACACCGCGTCGCTGTATTCGGTATCGAAGAGTTCGAGCCGGGCGTTGCCGGGGGTGCCTTCGTCGAGGGCGCGGATCGAGACGATCACGTCCGAGGTCGGGTCGATCTCGATGTTGGGCAGGTTGAAGCCGGAGAACCCGCCTCCGAACGACTGCACGGTGTCATCGGTGAAGACGGGGCCGCCGTAGATGACGTTGGGCGGATCGGTCATCGGGTCACCGGTGCCGAAGCCGAAACCCGGCACATCGGGGCCGACGGTGGATTCGGGGTTGGTGGCAAAGGTGCCGAAGTCGGCGATCGTCGCGGTGGAAGCGGCGACCGGGCGAGTGCGGATGTAGTCGATCTCGAGTGACCGCTGGTTGGTGTCGTCGGCGACCTGCAACCCGCGGAGGATGTTGTCGAAATCGGGCGAGGGCGACTTGCTGGCGATCGTGCCGAGGTTGATCTCCTGGTAGTTGGTCGTGAGGTTGGTCGTGTCGAAATCGAAGTTGAGCTGGGTGCCGTAATCGGTGTCGAAGAGCTCGAGCCGCGCCGTCCCGCCGGCCGGGGCGGTGTCGAGCGCCCGGACGCGGATGACCACGTTCTCGTTCGGATCGACCGCGATGTTGGGCAGGTTAAAGCCCATGAACAGCCCGGGCGAAAAGCCCTGGGCGGCGTCATTGGTGAAGAAGACGCCGCCGTAGATGACGTTGGGCGGTTCGGTCATCGGGTCACCGGTGCCGTAGCCGAAGCCCGGCACGTCGGGCCCGACGGTGGTTTCCGGATTGATGGCGAGAAGACCGAAATCGGCGATATCGCCGGCCGACGCGACCGATGCCGCGGCCAACACAATGGCGGCGGCACGATACAAGTGCTTGGACATGATCGTTCCCTTTCCCGAATGGTCCGGCTGGGCGAAACCGCCGCCGGAAGACATGGTGCAAACTCCTCCTGCAACCGTGTTGCAGGCTCCTGTTCCTTCCGCCCGGCGAGCGCGAGTCGCTCAGCCGGCGAACTATGCCTGCAGCTCCTGAACCGCACCGGAACGGATCGACCTGAATACGGCGTCGATCACCTCGACGGTGTGAACGGCATGGAGCAGGCTGTCTTGTGTGCTGGTGTTCTCGCGGATGGATTGGATCAGGTGGCGGATATCGCCCCAGACGTGAACATGCGGCCCATCGACATGACCATGCCGCAGAAAATCGACTTCATCGGGCGACACGCTGACCTCGAGGGGCTTTCCGCTCCAGGGGTGAAGCCGCGCCTCGAAGGGCAGGATGCCCGGGTGGCTGGCCGAGCGGGCGAGCGTCTCGATCGAGCCTTCGAGCCCGAGCATCTTGGTGACGGCCGAGTCGGGCGATGGGGCGCACCACGCCTCATGCATCGTGGCGAGCAGGCCGTCGCCGAAATCGAGGAGGATCGCCAGGTTGTCGTGCCCGGTGACGTCGAACGGCTGCCCGCGCCACGCGCGGGTGGGTGAGGTGATCGCGCCCATCGCGCTGACGCGTTTCACGCGGCCGAAGATGGCGGTGAGGATCTGAAGGCTGTATCCGCCGTGATCGCGTAGCGGCCCGCCGCGGTCGCTGAAGAACCACGACGGGTTGCCGGGGAAGTCGACCTCGTGGCCGCCCCATCCCAGGCTGAAGGTGTTGGCGAAGTAAGGCCTGCCGATGGCGCCCTCGGCAATCATCGCCTTGAGCCGCCCGAAGAGCGGCCAGCGGTGCTGGCACGGGGCGCTGACCAGCTTCAACCCCGACGCCCGCACCTCCTTCTCGAGCAGCCTCACCTCGGCCAGGTCGACGCCCAGCGGCTTTTGCACATAAACGTGCCGCCCCGCTGCGATGATTTTGCGGGCGTGGGGGGTGTGCAGCGCATGGGGCACGATGACCAGCACGGCATCGCAGTCGCAACGGCTGAGCATCGTGTCGAGATCGGTGTAGATCGTCTTGATGCCGAAGCGGTCGGCCGTCTCGCGGGCGCGTTGCTCATCGATGTCGCACACCGCGACCACCTCGGCCATCTCGCGGGCATCGGGGTAGGCGAGATGGTTGAGAATCGTCTGATTCGTCAGTGCGCCGCAGCCGTCGATCGCCAGTTTCACACGATGCATCGTTCGCTCCACACTCCCGAGGGTCAGTCGCCCCAGCCGAACTCCAGCTCGTTGGCCCAGCCGCCGCTCCAGTCGACATGGAATGTCATGCCCGACCGCTTGGCGACGCTGCGGTTGGCGCCAAGCTCGGGGGTCGACTCGGCGCCGGCGTCGTTGACACGGAAGCTGAACTTCACCGGCTGTCCGCTGTCGGCCAGCGCTTTGACATGGGGCATCTCGGTCCAGGGGATGGCCGCCTCGACGATCCGCGTGTTCGACCCGGGCTCATGGACGATCTCGAGCCGCGCCCCTTTCGCGGGCCCGTCGAGCGGGCTGGCGGGCTGGCGCGGGTAGAAGTGCTTGCGCGGCATGCCCGGCACGAGGAGCCGCCACACTTCGGTACCGCCGCCGAACTGCGGCGCGACCTTGTTGAGCGCGTACTCGTAATCGCTGGTCTTGTAGTCGATGAACCCGGCCGGCGTGCCCGGGGGGCTGGCGAGCATGTCTTCCTGCTCGACCGGGATCGCGTTGAATGCGATCTGCACGCTGTCATAGCGGCAGCCTGCACCGCCCCAATACGGCGCGGGCAGGATCGGCCACTTGCGATAGCTGAAGTTTCGCACGCCCTCGGGCCAGGCGTGTTCCTTTTTCTCGATCTGCTCGACGGGCGTCACGGTCACGCCGTCAGGGAGCCGCGCGGGGCCGTTGACGAAGTAGTGGCCGAGCGAGCCGATCTTGCCGGCCCAGTCGCCGCCGGTGTCGTAGTCCATTCCGATGTCGCTGGCGACAGGGCCGCCGCCCTGGGCGCGTTCGCCCGCGTCGTCGAGGAAGACGCCATAGCAGCGGATCGGATACCAGTCGCCGCCGGTCTGCAGGACCAGCCTGACCTTGCCCGAGGCGGTGAAGCGGACGTAGCCCCCATCCCAGAGGTTGTCCCATCGTGATTCGACAAGCTGTTCGCCGGTTTCGGCGTTGAGCACACGGGCGAACTGGCCGTTGGGATGAAGACCGTGACGCCCGACGTAGACCGACACCCGGGTCAGCCGGTCGGCCGGCAGAGTCAGGTCGACACCGATCCGCAGGTTTTTATCCGTGTTGGTCCAGTAATGAACCTGTCGCTCGCCGCCGTCGGGAAGCGCGGGCAGCCGCGCGTCGCGGGCCTCATCGCCCTTCTCGACACCGTCTTTCTTGAGCAGCGTCCGCTCCTTGTCGTACTCCAGCGCCAGCGGCGGATAGAAGAACTGATCGTCGTCGCGGGTCTCGAAGCGAAGCGTTCCCGCTTCGGGCGTGGTGTCGGCGATCTTGGCTGCAAAGTAGAAGTACTGGTCGTCGTAAGCGAGATAGCCCGTGGCCTGACCGGCGGGCGCGGATTCGTCGAAGCTCGCCATCGGCCACCATGCCGCCTCGGTCATCGTCCTGCCGGCGCGCTCGCCCGAAACAGGCTGGGGAATCACGCCTGCCCAGTCATCGAGCGTGCCATCCACCTTGATCGCCCTGCGGGCAATGTGGTTCACCCGCATGGTCTCTTCGTGGACCGCCATGCCGCTCTCGGGCGAGTTGAAAACCGCGCGCAGCGGATAGTGGTTGTCGGCCGCCGCCGCACCGTCGATCACCCGCGCCTCGATGGTTCTCCGTTCGTGGGGGGCCAGGCTCAGCTCGCGCGGATACTCGAGCTTGAGATCGCCGAGCGTGAGCGCGAGTTGGCCTTCGACCGGCCTGTTCAGCACGTTGGTCACGTCGATCCGCATCGTCGGCCTCGACTCGATCGGCGCGGTCATGTCATGGGGGATGATCTCCAGCGGCTCGATGCCGCGGATCTCGGCCCGATTGACCGCTTCGACCAGCGCCGCAAAGCTGCCGGGCGAGCCGTCTGCCCGGAGGAAGAAACCCCGGTGATCGAGCGGCACGGTGATCGATTCGCCGGCAGGCGTAACGCGATTGCCGTAGAAGTCGTAGAGCGCGAATCGGCCGCCCGGGTTGGCGAGCGTGAGCGTGCCGCCGCTCAGCGGGAGGAGCTCGTCGATCTGCCGGCGAAGCTCGGCGCGACGGGGCGAGTCGGCGGGCAGGGCTTGAAGCTGGGCATAGAGCTGTTCGTCGTGCTCGATCTCTTCGAGCCCCCGGACGGTGCGCATCAGCACGTTGTCATTGCCGAAGGCTTCGCCGATGTCGCCCACGACGACGATCGTGCCGTCGTCGGGATTGTGCTGGCCGTTAAAGAGCATGACCCAGGGCAGGCCGTGCCCGAAGAGCAGCCGGTCGAACTCGCGCTGGCCGATGAATTCCTGGGCCGCGCCGACCGCGGCAGCCACCGGCCAGGCCGTGCCGTGGCGGTGGATGTTGCCGCCATAGACCCCCATCGAGCGGTCGTAGCCCGCGGCGCGATTGACCGCGATGACCGAAGCCACCCGGTCATCGACGTTGGCGACCCAGCTCTCGGTATCCCACACCAGCACGCGGCCCTGCGGGCGGTTGATCCACGCCTTGTGCGTGCTGGGCGACGCCATGCCCTGGTAGTGAATCGTCACCGCGTCGAGATACTTGAGGAACTCGTCGGAGCCGTCGGAGAAAAACTTGTCGAACGTGTTGCTGCTGCTGTCGGCGCCGGCGACCAGCACCTCGACATCCCCCTCCGCCCGCGCCGCATGCACTGCCTCGGCCATGATGCGGTAGAGATCGCGGTAGCGGATCATGTCGGCCTGCCAGCCGCTGATGCTCAGGCCTTCCCACGGCTCGTTCCACAGGCTGAATGCCGTCACCGGGCCCTTCGGCCAGCCGTGTTCCATGCAGATGTCTTTGACGAACTGGCGATACTCCTCGTCGAGCGAGGGCGACCACGCCAAGTCTTCCTTGCCGCCCAGCATGACGTCGTCGTCGCTGAGATGGGGTCGGCCGCGGCCCAGCGGCATGTCGGCCGGGCCGGCGCCGATCATGATCAGGGCCGAAATGTTGTGCTCGCTCATCCGCTTCAGCTCGTCGCGCAGGTTCTGGCGGAATCGCGGATAGTCGGGGTGGCTGAGCGGGACGAAATCGACCCCGTGCCGCACCGCCTGCACGCCAAGCCGGCTGAGCATGTCGGCACCGCCGTAGTCGAGCGACATTTTCGGGTGTTGCAGGCGCTGCGGGTTGGGCTTGAACGTGCGCACGACGCTGGTGACAAAGCGCCGGCCGTGCTCCGGGCCCAGGTCGATCACCAGGGCATAGCCGCCCTTGGTCTCGGGCACCTCGGGCTTGACGGTGATCTCCTGCGACTGGCCGGCCGGCACATCGATCTGCACCGGATAGGCCAGCACTTCTCCCTCGCGGCGAAACACCTGCGGCGTCCAGATGTCGCCGGGAATGCCGCGGGTCCCCCACGGAATCAGCTCCGCCCTGCCGGCGGCGCGGATCGGCTGATCCCGATGATTGTGAATGCGGATGCGGAACTCGCCCTGTTCGCCCGGCCAGAGGATGTTGGCCGGGATGGTGCTTCCCGCGTTCTCGACGCTGAACACGGGCTCGCGCCCGCCGTGCCCGACATCGAGCACCGAGCCGAAATCCTTCATGTCCGAACCGGTGACCATCTGCCCGTAGGCAACCGACGACGGCTGCACCCACGTCGGGGAGATCGACGCGACTGCCGCCGCGAGCATCATTCCGGCCAGATTGATCTTCGACTTGTTCATGTACAGACCTTCCATGGGCGTCGCGATTGATCGCGACAGCTACAGTCCAAAACAGGTTCAGGATTCAGCTTCCGCCGGGTGGATCGTCAGGGATTGATGGCCCTGGCCCGGCCTTTCGATCCCGGCGGACATTTCACGTCGCGGATCTTGTCGCCCTCGGCAGACTGGGCTGACACCCAGTTCTTGTCGCCCGGCCGCTTGACCTCGAGACCGGTCTGCCGCGCCGCACTCGCCTTGGCCAGTACGCGCTGCTGGTCTGCCGTCGGCGGGCCGCTCAGCGGACCGATCGCCTCGCCCGCCTTGATCGCCGTCAGAGCGGACTGGCTATAGCGACTGAGGTAGCCTAGGAACGGGTCGCCGTCGTCGCAGCGGAACATGACCGCCCGCACGGCATCTTTGCCCTCGTGGCTGAAGGGCACGGGCTTGTTGATCGGGCCGGTGAAGGTCGTGACACCGTCATCGACCGTGAAGTAGCCCTCATCGGGCGCTGCGATCGTCGGGCCGCCGCTGACCACCTGGTAGACGACGAAGAACACCGCCAGCACGGCTGCCGCGCCGCTGACGACGCCGACCAGGCCGCTTTTCGAGTTGACTGCTTCACGCACACCCATGACACACCTCGTCCGACTGCCCGCCTCATACCGCCTCGTCCTGGCCCGGCCCCACATCAGGGCCGGGCGTCACACCGGATTACTTCTTGTGTCGGAACAGGAAGGCATAGCCCGCGGGCGTGATCCGGTCGTTCACCTCGTCGTAGAGATCACGAACGGTCTCGACGTGGTAGTCGCTGAACAGCGCGTTGCGCTCGTCCCACGAAAACTTCTGGCTCTCGCGGGGCGAGGGGTGGGCGGTGGGCAGCCAGGTGCCGTCGCCGTCGTTCTCGTTGCGGACGAAGTTGTACCACTCGCCCGGCCAGAAATCGGTGCCGATCAGCGCCGCCATGTCGTTGGGCCTGCGGAAGTAGAAGTCGGCCACGATGGCGAAGATCTTTCCGCCGTTGCTCATATGGTCGGGCACAAGGCTGCCCGGGCGGAACGCGCCGCCGTTGGGAATACGGGCGCCGCCGTTCTCCCAGGGCGGATAGAAGGCCGACGGATGGGCGAACGAGTAATCAGTGAACTCGTAGATCCCCCAGTTGATGTTGTACGACCGCCGCGGCACGGGGGCCCACCACTGGTTCGGATCGTTCTCGGTCGTGTCGAGCGGGCAGCGGAAGACGTTGGGTCGGACGTTCTCCCAGGGGAGCTCCGCCGCCGCGTGATTCCAGGTGACCTTCGTGCCCAGGTAAGGGAGCAGGCGGATGTCCCATGAGCCCTGCGCGCCGCCGCCCCAATCACCGCCGCGGCCCATCGGGCAAGGCCACCAGCCGTCGTTCTCGCTGGCATAGAGCGACATCGCGATGCCGATCTGCCTGAGGTTGGACATGCACGCCGTACGGTTGGCGTTGTAGCGTGCCTTGCTGAGCGATGGCATGAGAATGGAGATCAGCACGGCGATGATGCCGATCACCACCAGCAACTCGACAAGAGTAAAGGCCTGAGCGTTTCGCCGCTTGAAACCGTATTCCTTCACAACGCACCTCCGACGTGGGCTGCGCGCGGAGGGAATCCGCGGTTGGGCAGCCAGACGAATTGGACGACCGCAAGACGTGATTCCCGCGACGCCACGTGGCGTGCGACGGGTGGTGTTCTCAACCGGTTCGCGTGTTGCCCGACGGGTCAAAAAAGACCAGCTTGGGCTCGACCACACGACACTGCGGCTCAGGGGGAAGCCGGCCTTCGATGCGGTCCATCAGGAGCCGCGCCAGCTCTTCACCCATGAGCAAATTCTGTTTATCAACCGTTGCCACCGGACCGGCCGGCTCGAACGACCGCTCGTTGCGGCAGTCGGTCCAGTAATTGTCATATCCCGTGATCAGCACATCGCGCCCGGGCTCGCGGCCCGAGAGCCGCAGCGCCGCGGCCAGCGGGGCGACGTAGCCGTCGCTGACGGTCATGATCGCGTCGACGCCCGCGAGTCGATCCTTGTTGGCCAGCAGCACGCCCGCCATGTATTGCGTCTCGGTGTCGAACTCCGACTTGACCGAGGAATCGAGGCCGAGGTTGCGATAGCTGATCACGTCGGAAGCCGGCAGCCCCGCGTCGCGCATCGCGTCGCGATAGCCCCGCTCGCGGCCTTCCAGCCAGTATGACGGCTCACCGACCGGCCAGAGGCACACGATCCTGCGGCAGCCGCGCTCGACGAGGTGCTGCGCCAACTGGTAAGCGCCCTTGCGGTGATCGGAGCTGACACGGTCGAACTCCGCCAGCGATGGCTGACCGCTGTAGACCGCCACACGCACGCCCGCTTCCACCAGCGCCCGCAGGAACTGCACCTTGGGCTGCGTGCCGCCGGCGAGCTCAGGAACGACGACCCCCACCGGCCGGACCTCACGGATGAAATCCAGGTCTTTGTCCGAAAAATCACCTTCGCCGACAGCGAGGCTGTTTCGCCCCAGGCGGGTGATGGCGCGAAACGCGCCGTAAGCGATATATTCCGCCCACCCCATCTGCACGTGGTTGACGCCCGGCTTGCTCACCTGCGACTGCGGCGCCAGGATCGCGACACAGGAGTTGAGCGGCGCCTGACGCCCGAGCGCTCGATTCACCACCGGCGTCTGCCGCTGCTCGCAGACCACGCGTGTCCGCGGGCCTTCGGCGCGAATCAGACCCTCTTCACCCAGCACACCCAGCGCCCAGCGCAGCGCCGGGCGCGTCACATCGAGCATCCGACACAGCGCCCGCTCGGCCGGCAGCGCCTCGCCCGGCGGGAGCTGGCCGTTGCGGATCAGGCCCCGAAGCTCCCGGACCGCACGAACCCGGGGCGCGTCGTTTCGAACGACCGCTTCGAGGCTTCCGGACGGAACCATGGAGGCTGAATCAACCATAAGTCAACACCGTTCTACCAAAATGGGCTTTTCGCCCGACGTGACACCCCCAAGTATGACAATTCCCGCAGCCGTGTCAACCACAATCCGCCCACAATCTTCCCGAAAAAACAATTTTGGTCGCACCATGAACGAGCCGTCACATTTTGGTTGCCGACCGCGAAACTCACGGGTATTCTGTGAGGATCGGGGCTTTCGGGTCCGGAAACGTCTCATACGGTTTCGGGCTCCGAATCACCCCGATCATGACCGTGACCAAACAGTACCGACATGCCAGCCATCCTGGTCAGGAGTGCCCGCAGTGGACCACCGCCACCTCCCACAATCCGCCCTGCCTGTGGCAGGCGCTCTCACCCTTGCTCATGACATCCGGATCGACTTAACGCGATCGGGAGATCACTTCCTGGGCCTGGGCGAGATCGCCGTCGGCGGGCAGGTTATCCGGTCGGGACGCCGCCCGATGTTCGCTCACGTCCGAAACCCGATGGGCGTCGAGTTGATCGATCACCGCCTCGATTCGGTCAGCACCGCCGGCGACGGCAGCATCACCCTCCAAACCTCCGCGCACCGCCGGCAGACCGAGCTGATGGAGTGGATGCTGCACACCGTCCGCAACCGGGTCAGCACGGCCGACTGGTCGGCGCCGCCCGCCCCGGCGACGGGCACCACCCTCAGCCTCGAGCTGCGCCCCGCCGAGCTTGAACTGGGGTCGTGGCACGGCCGGGGGTTCAGCTATCAATATCACTACCGCACGCCTTCCGATCCAGCGACGGGCATACCGATCTATCGCCTGCTCGACCGCGCGACATGGGAGCCCGGCGGCGCTGCCCTGGGCAACGAGATCTGGCTCCGCCAGGCTTTCGCACCGTCGGTCTTCGCGCTCGACGACGACAGCCGGCACTACTCGACCGAGTGGTATCTCCCGTCGGCGGCCAACCCGAATGTCTTCCAGTTTAACCCGCTTCAGACGCAGTTTCAGGGTTTCGTGATGACCGTCGGAGCGCACGGCGCGCTGGTCGTCTGGGCGACCGATGCCGCCCATATCCGCACGCTGATCGAGCGCCCGCGCCACAGCGGCGAGATCGTCCACCTCCACGAACACTGCGCCGATCTGGCTCACGCCTTCGACACGACGCCGATGGAGGTGCTCTGGTTCCCGGGCGCGACCTCGCGCGTCGACCGCGCGAACCTGTATGAAGCCGTGCGGGCGCACGTCAGCGCCCGCCTCCACGCGCGCATCGGCATGCGCGAAGACCGCGTCACCACCTACGGCGTGATCGAGGAATGGGGCAACGCCGACCTCGTCCGCTACCGCGAGAAGGGCCTGGAAAAACTGGCCGACGCGGGCGTGAAGACGGTGATGCTGGCCAACCATTTCCAGAACGACATGAACACGTTCGGCGTGTCGAACATGTGCTGCACGGTCGACTGGAAAGTCGCGGAGGATGTGGGCGAGGAAAACCTCGCGGCCTTCGGACGGTCGGCGGGCGAGGCGGGCGTGGCCGTCGAGATGTGGGGCAACACCGCGCTGTCGACCTTCGCCCTCAAGCAGTGGGACCGCAACGGCCGCAAGGCGCGGGTCGACTGGCTGCCCAGGGAAGGCACGATCCGCGAGGTGCTCGACCGCGCGGCCGATCCGTTCGTACGTAACGCCGCATACCACCTCGAGGCCGATCACTATTCGCCGGTCTTCGCCTGCCTCAACCTGCGAGATCCGGTCGTGCGGGCCCACTGGCTCGACCGCTGGCGCTGGGCCCATCAGGAGCTGGGCATCACCGGCATCTTCCTCGACTCGAGCGTCAATCTCTCGGGCGACAAGTTTCACTGGATCGCCAACACCGCCTCTTCGATGGGCGGCGCGACGACCGACGCGAGCCACCTCTTCGGCACGCCGCGGCCCGCGGTCGAACCGCCCTCGGCCATCCTCTCGCAATACAAGGCCCACCTGAGCCTCATGGCGGAGATGCAGAAGATCGGCTTCACATACTGCGGCGAAGACATGGGCGTCTTCGGCGTCAACCGCACCGCGCCGGCGATGAGCATGGCGCTGGGAAGCCTGTTTCTCTGGGGCAACGTGCTCGCCGGCTTCGACGCCGCGGAACTGCTCAGCCACGGTCACGACCCGGCCGACGTGTTCTTCCGCGGGATGGCCTATCGGCTGATGTGGAAGCTCTACTGGCTCCCCGAGGCCGACAAGCTCAGCTGGCGCTATCTGAAGATCAAAGACCCCGCGCTCGATATCCCGTCGCGCTGGCAGCTCAACCTGCTCAAGGTGTTCAACCAGGTGCGCGAGATCATGATCGAGCGGCAGATTCTCCCGGGCGAACAGGGCGTGGTCTATCGCGGTCACGACGGGCGGCGCGTGCTCTGGGCGTTTACCGACCTGGCGCTTGATTTCGATGAAGACGTGTGCGTCCGTGATGTGCTCTCGGGCGAGGCGGTCACCTCGCGCCGGCTCGAAGCGTCGGCGCGTCGTGTCTATGTCATGGAAGAGGCTCCCGCACCGGCCACGCGATCGCCCGCGGCCGTCGCGGTCTGAGCGCCGGGCGAGGGGGCATTTCAGGGGCGGGTTTTTTTGTTGGGATAACTCATGAATCATCACCGAGCCGTTCTGATGGCGGGCGCATTGGCAGCAGGTCTGTTCACCAACCTGCCGCACCTGATGGCACAGACTCAGGCATCTCCACCGACGCCCGATGCGGATCGCGTGCCGCTGATCGAGGGATACACCTCCTCGTGGGTCGGCAACACCGGCCCCGGGCGCGGCCGGCGCGACTCGGCCGACCCGATCGATCAGTGGACTCAGCACTGGGCCTACGGCATGGCCGTGTCATCGGATGGCCGCGTATACCTCACCGCCCACTGGGAGGAGTCAGGCCGGCGTGGCGGCATCTACAAGGACGGGCGCGGGATCGGACACGCCTTCTATCGCGACGGCATCGAACCCGACGGCGAAGAAGTGGCGGTCAACGATACCCATGCCTTCTACTCGGCCAGCCGCTCACAGATCGTGCGCTATACGCTCGACGGCACCGAGCCCACGCGGCTCTTCGATACGGGCGCTGAGATCATGGGGCTGGCCGCGACGGCCGACCGCATCGCCGTCACACACCACGGCGCGGGGGTCACGATCTATGACATGTCGGGCAAGGTGCTCAGCCGCTTCGACGCGCCCAACCCTGGCGCGGTCGCCTTCACTCCGACGGGCGACCTGCTCGTGGTCACCCATGTCTCCCGGACCGGCGAGCGGGACGACGTGCACGACAAGAATTGGATTGCCGCTGGCGGCACGCCCACGATCGTGCGGTTTTCTCCCGACGGCCGGCGGCTTGCCGAGTCAAAGGCGCCCGACCCGGGCTGGATTCCGTCTTCCATCGCGGTCGACCGAGCCGACCCTTCACAGCTCTACGTCGGTGACGCGAGCCGTCAGCAGCTGATCTACCGCCTGGCGACGGGCGATCTGACCGTGAAGGGCTCATTCGGCATTCCCGGCGGATACCTCGCGGGGCCCGTGCCGGGCGTGACCGGGCCGCTCCGGTTCATGCGGCCATGGGGCGTGGGCACCGACCGCGAAGGCCATGTCTTTGTCATGCACGCCAAGCCCCACACCTGGACCGCACGGCTCGTGGTCGAAAAATACACGCCGCAGGGGCAGTTGGTCTGGAACACCCACGGCCTCGCCTGGGTCGACACGCTGCAGCCCGTGGCATCGACCGACGGCGTGGTGATGTACAGCGGATCCGACCGCTTCGCCTTTGACTACCAGGCCGACGACACCAACCAGGGCACACACTGGTCACACCAGGGCGTCACCTACGACCCGTGGACCTACCCCCACGACCCGCGCGAGCACAGCCCGTTCATCGTCGAGATCGACGGGCGACGGCTGATGTACACCATCGGCCAGTTCAGCACGCCGATCGCCTTCCACCGATTTGAGGAGGGCAGCGAGATCGCGATCCCCGCAGGCGCGATCTTCAAGCACGCGATGGAAGCGCGCCACTGGGCCCCGGGCCACCCCACCGACGGCAAGTTCATCTGGACCGACCGCGACGGCGACGGCCAGCCCGAAGCGGGCGAATACGAGGAAAAGGAAGGCGGCGACGGCGAATCGTTCTGCACGTGGGTCGATTCACGCGGCAACATCTGGGACGCGTTTTACGACAGCTCGATGGGCGACCAGCACAAGTGGAACATCCGACGATTCAACCTCGGCGGTTTCACCGAAGGCGGCGCGCCGGTCTACTCGTATGACAACACCACCACCTTCGGCAATCCCGCCGAGATGAGCGAGATCGGTCGGCTCGAGTATCACCCCGAGAGCGACACGATGTATCTCATGGGCTTTACCGACGAGCACCCGCGGCGCAACGACATCGGCGAAGCCGACCCGACCGCCTGGGGCACCGCCGGCCGCGCGATCTTCCGCTTCGACGACTGGACCAAGCCGACGCGAAAGCTGCGTGAGGGATATCCCATCACGCTGCCCTACTACGGCCGCACGGCGCTGGGCGCCGGCTCGGGCATGGCCGGCCCGGTGGCGGCCGACCAGCGCACGGTCGACTTCGAAAACTCGCTGCTGCTGGCCGACTTCACCGTGCCCGCCGACGCCGGCGCGACCGAGCCGGGCAAGGCATTTCTGTTTGTCATCTATGGCGTCAACGGACCGGCCACGCTGGGGAAAGATTCGCGCAACGAGATCAGGGTGTTTGATGTCGCCGACGGGAAGCTGGTCGGCCGGATGATCGGCAAAGACCCGATCAACCCCGCTCAGCTCGGCTGGCTCGACACCCGGCGTGCGCTCAAGGGCATCCGCCGCGCAAACGGCGAGTATGTGCTGGTGACCGAGGAAGATCACCGCGGCAAGTTCGTGGTCTATCGCTGGAACCCGTCCGCCCCAAACCGATCCGACACGAGGGAATGATGACCGAGTCGATCCGCGTCTCGATGACCGCCGACGGTGCACGGTTTGACAGTGCCGCCGGGCCTGTCGCGCACTACGTCACCCGTCGGCCCGCCGACAGCCCGCTGCCGGCGCACGTCCGCAGCATGTGTTACTTCCACCCGCTGCGCACGCCGTCCGGCGTGGTGGCGACCGATATCGCGCCGCCTGACCATCGCCACCATCGGGGTGTTTTCTTCACCTGGGTCGAGATGCGTGGCAACGTGGCCGCCGATTTCTGGGGCTGGGGCGAGTTCGCCCCGACAGAGGGCAGGCAGATCGTCAATGCCGGGCTCGAGCCGCGCGGCGACGGCCTGATTGCGCGCAATCGCTGGGAGGCCGACGGGCAGACCCTGGTTCATGAGACCTGCACGGCCCGGTGTCTGACCGAGTCGCAGGCGAACATCCTCGATCTGACCTATGAACTGCTCGCCACCCAGCCGATCGATCTGCCGCGGTGGGCGTTCAGCGGGTTTTGCGCAAGGGCCACTCGTGAAGGCGAGATGACCGTCTACAACCCTGACGGCATCGTCACCCTGCCCGACCCACACCACATGCAGCCCGAATCCGACTGGCCCGCCCGCCCCTGGTATGCATTGGAAATGACCTTGCCTGGCGCGGCTCGTGTGGGGTTGGCCGTGATCGATCACGCGGGTAACCCGCCGGCGCTGTGGCATTGCCCACGCGGCGTGCGCATGCTCAACCCGTGCATCGTCGCCCCTGGTCCACAGCGTCTGACGCCGGACCGGGCGATGACCCTGCGATATCGCGTCGTCGCGTTTGACGGTCCGACACCCGCCGGCCTGCTCAACCGCCTGGCAAACTGGTGAGTTCATCGCGCGCCATTGGCGTCGCCACCGACGGCCGAGTTGCATGCGCGGACCGACCGGCCGCGTGTCGTAGCCTTGCGCAGGGTCACGCCGCGTGAGACAAGTGGGGCGGCGGTCATTCGGGGCGGGTTTGCGGGCGACTCGCTTCGACAAGCCGCAGTTCGCCCATGCGTGCCGCGGAGATGTGTGGACAGCCAAGCTGTACGGGCGACCAGTTCGACGCGATCAGCCGTGCCTCCTGACCCGGCGGCGTCGGGGCGTAGTCGTAGCGCAGGAAGTTGGCCCGCATCGTCGCCCCGGCCGACAGCGCCTTGCGCCCGGTGCGGCGCAGAATGACCTCGGCGGGAATGGCAAACTCGCTCACCCATCGCGCCGGCCGATCGCCCTGGGGCTCATGCCGCCGCGCGGCGCTGCGAAGGCCCGGCATGTTCCACTCGCGCATCGACCAGAACTGCGTATCGACCTGTGACCACGCCAGCGCTCCGTTTTCCTGCAGCTCGGGCTCGGCCGTCAGCAGCAGCAGCAGGTCGAGCACGCCGCCCGCCGGCGTGACCTGCAGCTCATAGACCGCCCTGCCGTCACCGACCGGATCGAGAAACACTTCACTCACATCGCCCGTGTAATGATCGGCATCGCGCTGGTCGCCGAAGGGGGCGACGACCGCCGCGTCGACGCACTCGAAGCGGACGTAAAGGTATTGCTCATCCCACATCACCCGCACCGTCGTGGGCTGGAGATCAGCCTCGGTGAAGTCGCCCCCGAACGAGGGCGCGAGTGAGGTGAGCGAAGCGGCGGCCTGCCAGGCCGGGTCATTCTCGCGGGCATCGAGCGCGGGAGCGTCGGCCGCCCGCGGCACATCGAGCGCCGGCCGTGGCGCGTCGCGCAGCGGCCCCTGGGCCCAAGCCACCGACTGCAGCGTCAACACCAGCGCAACCGCCACAGCGAAACGCGCCAGCTGTAGCGCAGATACCGACATCCACGCGGCCCGGGCAGATCGAATCATGACACACCTCGTCGGATTAAACATGAGCGGCAACGAGACCAGTGTAGAGCCACCGGCCGCGCAGAGGCAGTCGCAATGCACAGACGGTCGCGGCGTGCCGCCTCTCGATGCGACCAGCCCGCGGCGATCCAGCGCCTGACGCGGATCGCAGCGGCTCGCGGGCTCCAGCCTCTCGCCTGTTGACACAGCATCTTTCGCCGGCGGCCTTCGTGCGATGGAGCATGCGACGCCGCCGGTGTAACATTGCCGGGCTCAGAAGAGATCAACGACCATGACCGACCGATTCTACATCACCACGCCGATCTACTACCCCAACGGCGAGCCCCACCTCGGCCACGTCTACACGACTCTCGCCGCCGACACGCTCGCCCGCTATCACCGCCTGCGCGGCGACGACACCCGGCTTCTCACCGGCACCGACGAGCACGGCATCAAGATGGTCAAGTCGGCCGCCGAAAAGGGCACCGAGCCGCGCGTGCTGGCCGACCAGATGAGCGCCGTCTTCCGCAGCACATTCGAGCGGTATCACGTCACCAACGATGACTTCATCCGCACGACCGAGCCGCGTCACGCCCGGGCGGTGCAGGAGATCATCCGACGCATGCTCGCCAGCGACGACATTTACCTCGGCGAATACGAAGGCTGGTATGACGAAGGCCAGGAAGAGTTCGTCACCGAGACCGACGCCAAGGCCCGTGATTACAAGTCGGCCATCTCCGGCCGGCCGCTCGTGCGCTACACCGAAAAGACATTCTTCTTCCGGCTCACGAAGTACGCGCCAAAGGTGCTCGAGCACATCAACGCCAACCCGCAGTTCATCCAGCCCGAATCCCGCCGCAACGAGGTGGTGTCGAAGCTGTCGGCCGGCGTCAACGATCTGTCGATCTCGCGCACGACGCTCAAATGGGGCATTCCCTTCCCCAACGACCCGTCGCATGTCGTCTATGTCTGGATCGACGCCCTGTCCAACTACATCACCGCCCTGGGCTATGCCTCCGACGACCAAACGCTGTTCAAGCGGTTTTGGCCGGTCGACGTCCACCTGATCGGGCGCGAGATCTTGTGGTTTCACACCGTCTACTGGCCGGCCATGCTCATGAGCCTGGGCCTGCCGCTGCCCAGGACCGTCTTCGCACACGGGTGGTGGACCGCCAACGGACAGAAGATGAGCAAGTCGATGGGCAACTTCATCGGCCTCGAACAGCTCGCCACGCTGGAAGAGAAGTTCGGCCAGGACGCGATCCGCTTCTACATCCTGCGGGCCGCGCCCTTCGGCTCCGACCTCGACTGGAACGACACCGACTTCGCCAAGTGCTACAACGAGCTGGCCAACGTCGTGGGCAACCTGCTCAACCGCGTGCTCAACATGCTCGGCAAATATCGCGGCGGCGTCGTGCCCGCGGTCAACCCGACCGAAGACATCGACCGCGCGCTGCTCAACGCCATCACCGCCCTGCCCGCGGCGCTCGACTCGGCCTATGCCAACATCGAGCTCCAACAGGCAGCCGTCCTCCCCATCGAACTGGCCCGCCAGGCCAACGGCTATGTCGACGCCACCGCGCCGTTCAAGCTGGCCAAAGACCCCGCGCAAGCCCAGCGTCTCGACACGGTGCTGGGCCTCGCCGCCCGCGCCGCACGAGACGCGCTGATCGCCCTGCTTCCCGTCCTGCCCGACAAGGCGGCCGCGGGATTGAAGCAGCTCAATGTCGCTTTCGAAGGAAAGGCGCTGAGCGACCTGCTCACGTCCGATCTGCCTGCCGGTCACCAACTGGGTCAGGCGGCGATCCTGTTCCCGAAGCTTGATGCCAAGCCATAAAAAGACGTTGGGTCGCTCGCATCGTTAACTGTCGCGCCATCACCGCGCTGCGGGCGCCCCAGGCGCTCCTGACGTTCCTGACGCTCCTGACGCTCCGGGGGTAGTACTACGCCTGCGCGATGATCGCGCCGTGTCGCGACAGTGCACGTCTGCTCCGCACACACCTCCGACAATGGAAAAAGCCGACCGCTGAGCGGTCGGCCTTGGGGGTTCGTCAGTCGGCGCAGCACGCCCAGCAGTCGGCGCTTCGGAAGAGCGTTCGTGTAGGGAAAG
>CAZBOE010000009.1:33585-46646 GCA_964493365.1 uncultured Tepidisphaeraceae bacterium
CCGATCGGCGCGGCGCCGTCGCGAGAAATCCAGTCCGCGCAGCGCTGCGCGGCGGGGTTACTTCCCGCGGTTGAACCGCTCTTCGGCGACCTTCCAGTTCACCACATTCCAGAAGGCCGCGATGTAGTCCGGCCGGCGGTTCTGATACTTGAGGTAATAGGCGTGTTCCCACACGTCCAGGCCGATCACGGGGAAAGCCCCCTCCATCAGCGGCGAATCCTGGTTGGGTGTCGAGGTGACCTCGACCTTGTCGCCCTTCTTGATCAGCCAGGCCCAGCCCGAACCGAAGCGGGTGGTGGCGGCGGTCGTGAACTTTTCCTTAAACGCGTCGAACGACCCGAAGGCCGAGTCGATCGCCTTGGCCAGGTTGCCGACCGGCTTGGCCTCGCGCCCGGCAGGGTTGATGATCTCCCAGAACAGCGTGTGGTTGTGGTGCCCGCCGCCGTTGTTGCGGACGGCCGTGCGGATGGACTCGGGCACGATGGCGAGGTTGTTGGCCAGCAGCTCTTCCACGGGCTTGCCGTCGAGCTGAGGGGCCTTTTCCGACACGGCTTTGTTCAGGTTGGTGACGTAGGCGTTGTGGTGCTTGCCGTGATGGATTTCCATCGTCGCCTTATCGATGTTGGGCTCGATGGCGTCGGCAGCAAACGGCAGCGGCGGGAGGGTCCAGGGCATGATGTCTCCTTCTCTGGTAGGTTTGTATGGCTTGTGACGGCAGTTCCGTCCGCCAGGCCGAAGCCTAGGATGAGGCGGCAACACGGTCAACGTGCAAGCGTGAGGCAACTGACATGGGCAAAAAGAAGCGCCGCAAACCCGTCACCCAGCCCAAACCCGCCGACGAAACCTTCGTCGGCGCCTACAAGCGGTCTCTGGCGCGGTCGCAGATCATGATCCTGGTGGTGCTGGCGATCGCCTGGTGGATGGGCCAGCCGCTTCCGCTGCTGCTGATGCTGTTCGTGCTGCTCCAGATCGCCTCGGCGGCGGGGGTCTGGATGGGCCTGCGGCTCCGCAAACGGATCGAGCGGGCGAGCAACCGGCTGCCGCTCGAACGCTAAAGCGGCCTTTGCGGTTGACTGCCGCGGCCGGGGCGGTAGGATTTGCGGCTCGACTGAGGTGTCGTTGAGAGGCCCGGCTCGTCCGGGAGGGTAAGCGATTCCGAGTCAACCCGTGTGGTGCAGACCGCCGGGCGTCGATCAGAAAGTTGATCAGCAAACTGCCCCCGAGGCTATCTGGGGGTCCTCTCTATCCGGCAGCCCGCGGCGGCAAGACCGCCCCGAGCCTCGCCCCATTACCCGGTAGTGTAACGGTAGCACAAGAGGTTTTGGTCCTCTTTGTCTAGGTTCGAATCCTAGCCGGGTAGTCTTGTCAATCTGCACAACTGTCACGCACAGGTGTCACGCAGCGGGCTTCGACCTGCCGGCGTGCGAGCTAAGGAAAAGTGTCGGCGATTGAGCCGGCTCTCTACAGACCGTCGGCCTCCGGCACACGCAAACGCGTAGGAAAGACCCAACCCCTCCCATGCCCCTCACGGCGATCATCCTCGCGGCCGGCAAGAGCACCCGCATGAAGAGCCGGCTTCCCAAGCCGCTCCATGAGATCTGCGGCCGGCCGATGCTGCACTATGTGCTCCAGGCGTGCTACGACGCGGGCTGCGAAAAAGTGGTGGTCGTCGTCGGTCACGGCAAAGACCAGGTGATTGCGCAATTCGGGCAAGACCGGCGCATCACCTGGGTCGAGCAGACCGAGCAGCTCGGCACCGGTCATGCCGCGATGATGTGCCGCGATCAGCTCAAGCAGACCGGCGCCAGCGACGTGTTCATCCTCGCGGGCGACGGCCCGCTCATCCGCGGCGAAGTGCTTCGCACGCTCCACAACGCCCACACCGAAGACAACGCCGCCGCCTCGATGGCGACCGCGGTGCTCGACGACCCGACGGGCTATGGCCGGGTCGTCCGCGACGCCCGCGGCGAGTTTGTCGAGATCGTCGAACAGGCCGACGCGACGCCCCAGCAGCGCGAAATCCGCGAGGTCTTCCCCAGCTATTACTGCATCAAGGCCGACGCCCTGCTGCTGGCGCTGTCGAAGCTCAAGAACGAAAACGCCAAGCGCGAGTATTACCTGACCGACATCTACGGCATCCTGCGCAATGAAGGCCGGCGTGTCGTGGCGGTGCAGGCGGTGACCGCGGAAGACGTGCTCTCGGTCAACACGCGCGAGCAGCAGGCGCAGGTCGATGCGGTGATGCAGGAGCGCATTCAGCGCCAGCACCGCGCCGCGGGCGTGTCGATCGTGGCGCCGGCGTCGACCTATATCGAGGCCGACGCGTCGATCGGGACCGAGACGCTGGTCTACCCCTTCAGCTACATCGGCCGGGGCGCGAGCATCGGCAACGGCTGTGTGATCGGTCCTTTTGCCGTCGTGGCCCGCGAAGGCGTGGTGATGGAAAACCAGGTGGTCGCCGGGAACATCTCGCCGGTGACCGCTGACATCGGCGGCTCGGGCGGCGCCGGCATGACGGGCCTCGGAGTGATCGGAGGCATGTCGCGAACCTGACCGCGGACTTGTACCGCTGTCGGGCCTCTCGCGCGTGAATACCTATGGCCGCTGGCAAACTGGTCGTCGATCCTCAGAAGCTCAAGATATTCACCGGGCGCGCCAACCCGCAGTTGGCGCAGAAGGTTTGTGATCAGCTGGGCATCCCGATGGGCCGCGGCCGGACCGAGCTGTTCCCCGACGGCGAACTGATCGTCAAGGTCGATGAGGACGTGCGCGGCCGCGACTGTTTTGTGGTGCAGCCGACGTGTCATCCGGTCAACGCCCACCTGATGGAGCTGATGATCTGGATCGACTGCCTCAAGCGCGCCAGCGCCGAGCGGGTGACTGCGGTCATCCCCTATTTCGGCTACGCCCGCCAGGACCGCAAGGACGAAGGCCGCACGCCCATCACCGCCAAGCTGGTGGCCAACCTGCTCGAGCGAGCCGGCGCCGACCGCGTGGTGAGCGTCGACCTTCACGCGGCGCAGGTGCAGGGATTTTTCGACATCCCCGTCGATCATCTGATGGCGACGCCGGTCTTCAGCAAGTGGTTCCGCGGGCTGCGGCTGGCCAACCGCGTCTTCGTTTCGCCCGACGTCGGCAACGTCAAGCGCGCCCAGAAATACGCCAACATCCTGGGCGGCGAGATCTGCATCATCGACAAGCGCCGCAAGAGCGGCTCGACGACCGAAGCCAAGCACATCATCGGCGACGTGGCCGGCAAGAACGTGCTGATGGTCGATGACATGATCACCACCGCCGGCACGGTGACCGAAGCGTGCAAGATCCTCCGCGACAACGGTGTCAACGAGATCTACATGAGCGCCACCCATGCGGTCTTCGCGCCCCCGGCGATGGAGCGGCTCGCGTCGTGCAACTTCACCAAGCTGGCGGTGACCGATTCGATCCCGATCGGAAACCGCGCCGACAGCGTCAAGGACCGGATCGTCGTGCTCAGCGTGGCCGAGCTGCTGGGCGAGGCGATCGAGCGAATACACCGCAACGAATCGGTCTCGGCGCTGTTCCAGCGTGAGCGGGATGACGATGCGAGGAACAGTTAGCGTTTCGAGGCCGAGCGCCGACAACAGAACCACGGCAGGACACAACACCGGTTAGAGACATCACAGGCGAGACATAAAAACAGTCAACGCAGACACAGCGATCATCGAGAGGGCTTTATGGCACAGACAGCACAAATCAGCGGTTCGGTTCGGAGCGAGCTGGGTTCGCGGGCGAACAAGCGCCTGCGCGACGCGGGCAAGCTCCCGGGCGTGGTGTATGGTCACAAGGAAGCGGTCATCCCCGTGACGCTTCCCCGCAAGGAAGTGGTCAACCACCTGTCCAAGGGCACACACCTGTTCGACCTCTCGCTCGACGGCAAGAGCGAAAAGGTGCTGATCAAGGACGTGCAGTATGATCACCTGGGCATCGAGGTGCTCCACGTCGACTTCACCCGCGTCTCGCTCGACGAAAAGGTCGAGGTCGTGGTGCCGATCGAGCTCAAGGGCACGCCCAAGGGCGAAAACGAAGGCGGCGTGCTGACCCAGCAACTGACCGACCTCGAGGTCGAGTGCCTCGTGACCGACATCCCCGATGTCATCCGTCACAACGTCAGCGACCTGGGCCTCGACTCGTTCCTGCACGTGCGCGAGCTTCAGCTGCCCCCGGGCGTGCGGGCGATCACCGACGCGGAAGTCATCGTCGCCAGCGTCCGCGTACCGCTCGAACAGGCCGACGCTGCCGCCCCCGAAGGCCCGGCCGAGCCCGAGGTCATCGGCAAGAAGGAGAAGGAAGAAGCCGAGGCGGCCGAGAAGAAGTAACCCGTCGCGGGCCGGTCGCGCCGGCAGCCTTGCGGGCTGCCGGATGCGGCGATGTCGTGCTCGAGTGCCTGCGACACACGGCGTGTGCGGTCATGAAGATCATTGTGGGACTGGGCAACCCGGGTCGGCAGTATGCGATGACCCGCCACAATGTCGGGTTCGAGGTGATCGACACGCTGGCGGCCAAGCTCGGCTGGACAGGGTCGAAAGACCAGTTCGACCGCCTCGCACGCACGAAGTTCGACGGCCTGACCCTCGACGGCGTCATCGGGCTCTCGAGCGGCGGTGACGAGAAGGTGCTGCTGCTCAAGCCGATGACGTATATGAACGTCTCGGGGCGCAGCGTGCTGGCGGCGATGCAGTTTTACCAGTGTTCGCCGGCCGATGTGCTGGTGGTGCTCGACGACCTGGCCCTGCCGTGCGGCCGGATCAGGCTGCGAGGCGGCGGCTCGAGCGGCGGACACAACGGGCTTCGCGATATCGAACAGATGCTCGCGACGCAGGATTATCCGCGGCTGCGGATCGGCATCGACCCGGTGCCGCAGTTTGTGCCGCAGAAGGATTACGTGCTGCAACGGTTCACGCCCGAGCAGCGCAAGCTGGTGGACGAAGCAATCACCCGGGCGGCCGGCGCCGCAGTCACCTGGGTCGATAAAGGTTTGAATGCGGCGATGAATGCGTTCAACTAGAGTGCGGTCGGCGGCCGAAAGCCGCCCCTGAGAAAAAGACAACCCGGCGGCCGGCTGGTGCCGGTCATAACCCGTGCTGGAGAGAAAGACAGATGGCTGAAAAGATTCGTCAGTATGAGGCGATGTTCCTGTTCCCCTCATCGGCCTCGGCCGAGCTCGAGGGGACGATCAACCTGTGCCGCTCGTTCATCGAGAAGCACGGCGGATCGATCATCCTTGCCAAGAAGTGGGACGAGCGCAAGCTGGTCTACGAGATCAACAAGCAGAAGCGCGGGCTCTATGTGATCATCTACTTCCGGGCCCCCACCGGCGCGATCACGCCGATCGAGCGCGAAGCCAAGCTCAACGAGCAGGTGCTGCGCGTGCTGATCACCGAGGCCGACCACCTCAACGAGAAGGAGATGTCGGAAGTCGAGCCGCAGCCGATCCAGAAGGAAGAGCGTCCGCCGCGCGACGAAATGGACTTCATGTCCGACCGTCCGCCGCGTCGCCCGCGCCGCACCGAAGAAGCCGGCGCCGGGAAGGATTAAGCTGTGTCGTCGCCCGGCCCCCGCCCGCCGACGCGGACTGCAAACTGACCCCGGTCAGTGCCCGCTGCGGCGATTGCACCGACTGGCGAGTGTTTCGCGTGGCGGATGCAGCGCCGGGCGAAATGGCCGGCGGGCGAATGCACCCTTCGGCGGATACGCCATCGGGCGAGTGCAACAGGCGGGCGAGCTGTTGGCGTCGGGCGAGGTCAGCCCGCTGGCAGACGCACCGGCGGGCCGACGGACCGGCTGGCGGACGTAGCGCCGGGTTGACGCATCGCCTGGAGAGCGCACCGCCGGGCGACTGCGATGGCCGGTTTGCCTGCCGCATCGCTTGTGTGCCGCATCGTGGTTCGGCGTCGTTGTGCCTGACTGGTTTTGTTTTCTTCTGGAGCCCCTATGGCCAGCTTCAACAAAGTCATGCTGATGGGAAACCTGACGCGCGACCCCCAACTGAAGTATCTGCCCTCGCAGACCGCGGTGGCGGAGTTCGGGCTGGCGTGCAACCGCAAATGGCGCACGCCCCAGGGCGAAGACCGCGAGGAAGTGACCTTTGTCGACTGCACCGCGTTCGGCAAGCAGGCGGAGGTCATCAACCAGTATTGCCAGAAGGGCAAGGCCATCTTCATCGAAGGCCGCCTCAAGTACGACCAGTGGGAAGACAAGCAAGGCGGCGGCAAACGCAGCAAGCTGACCGTCGTCATCGAAAACTTCCAGTTCGTCGGCGGTCGTGACGGCGGAGGCGGCGGAGGCGGTGGCGGTGGAGGCGGCGGCGACTATGGCGACGAAGGCGGCCCGCCCCCGCAGCGGTCGGCGCCCCGTGGCGGATACGGCAACCAGGGCGGCGCCCGCGGGCCGCAGCGCCCGCCCCAGCGCCCCCAGGCCCCCGAGCAGCCCTTCGGCGACGAGCAGCAGTTCAAGGAAGACGACATCCCGTTCTGATGCGTCCCGGCGAAGCGGCCCGGCGCGATTCGAGTGACACCGACAGTTTTTCAGACATCCACAACAGCACCAACAACCGTGTGAGGACACCATGGCGAGCGTGAAACTACTTTTGAATGAATCGGTCAAGCACGTCGGCAAGGTCGGCGACGTGGTCGAGGTCAGCGCGGGCTATGCCCGTAACTTCCTGATCCCCAACGGGCTGGCGGTCGAGCCGACCCCGGGCAACCTCAAGAAGGTCGAAGAGCGCCGCAAGGAGATCGAGCGGCTCGAGAAGGAACTGCGCGAGAAGCAGGCGGCGGTCATCGCCAAACTCGCGGGTGTCGAGGTTGTGCTCGAGCGCCGCGCTAACGAGCAGGGCCACCTCTTCGGTTCGGTCAGCGCCACCGACATCAGCCGCGCGCTGCACGCGCAGGGCTACGAAGTGCCCGCAGACGACATCTACCTGCCGGGCAAGCTCGACCATGTCGAGAAGTACACCGTCACGGTGCGCTTCGCCGAAGACCTCGAGTCGGAAATCAAGGTCTATGTCGCGCCCGACGCCGAGAGCAAGGCGGCGATGGAAGAGTATCGCAAGCGCGGCGCTCAGGAGCAGGCCGAGTCGTAATCTGGCCTAGTCGTAACCGGGCCGAGGCGTAGCCGGGCTGAGTCGTAACCGGGCGAGTCGTAATCAGGCCGAGCCCGAGTCGTCGGCCGGTCGGGTCTGCCTCTGCGGGCCCAGTCGATTCCGGCCCGACGGATCGGGGCAGCCGATCAGCGGCCGCCCGATTTGGTGGAACCGCTCAGGCCCAGCCGATCTGTTCCAACCGCGGTCGAGCGATACGGTTGCGGCGGCAGAGCTCGCTCGGCGTAGACAACCCGAATCACACTCGCGCGGCGGGGTTGGCCCGAACAAGGCCCACCCCGCCGTTTTTGCTGACCGGCGGTCGATGACCGCCGTCGCGCCGGGGGTTTGCCTGCGTGTCGGTTGCACGCCGCGCGGGGGCGCCTGTCGCGCCGGCTACGCTGGGCTGGTCGATCCCCATCCATTCCCTACAATCAGGGCGACATGACCGACACCGCTCAAAAGCTCATCATCATCGGCTCCGGCCCGGCCGGTTGGACCGCCGCCATCTATGCCGCCCGTGCCCAGCTCGATCCGCTGGTCTACGAAGGCGCCATCACCGAGGAGAACCGCCTGCGCGGCACGCTCCCGCTCGGCCAGCTCAACTGGACGACCGAGGTCGAGAATTTTCCCGGCTTCCCCAAGGGCGTGCTCGGGCCCGACCTGATGATGTCGATGCGCCAGCAGGCCGAACACTGCGGCGCCAGGATCGTCACCGAAGACATCACCGACATTGACCTGTCGCGCCGGCCTTTCGTTCTCAAGGATTCGACAGGCGCGACGCTCTTGGCCCACTCGGTGATCATCGCGACCGGCGCCAGCGCCAACTATCTCGGGCTGCCGTCCGAAAGCCGGTTCAAGAACATGGGCGTGTCGGCCTGCGCCGTGTGCGACGGCGCACTGCCCCGCTTCCGCAACCGCCCGATCGTCGTCGTGGGCGGCGGTGACACCGCCTGCGAAGAGGCGACCTACCTGAGCAAGTTTGCCAGCGTCGTGCATCTGGTCCACCGCCGGAGCGAGCTGCGTGCCAGCAAGGTGATGGCCGAGCGGACACTCTCCAACGCCAAGATCCGTCCCGCGTGGAACAGCGCGGTCGATGAAGTGCTCGGCGACGACAACGCGGGCGTGACCGCGGTCCGCCTCAAGAACGTCATCACCGGCGAAACCCAGACGCTCGATGCAGCGGGCATGTTCGTCGCCATCGGGCACACCCCCAACACGCGGTTTCTCCGCGGCCAGCTCGAGACCGATTCGAAGGGCTATCTCGTGCTCACCGAGCCCCACCGCAGCCTGACCAGTGTCGAGGGGGTCTTCGCCGCGGGCGATGTCCACGACTCGACCTATCGCCAGGCGATCACCGCCGCCGGCTCGGGCTGCCGCGCCGCGCTCGATGCCGAGCGCTGGCTGGCGGCCAAGGGCTTCCACTGATCCCGCCGCCGACTCCGCCTCACCCCAAACCCGGCGACGCCATGGCGGCCGCGAAGCGTTACAAGTTCTCCCGGGCCCGGCGCCTCGGAGGGCGTGTCACGTTTTCACGCGTGTTCGATGCCAAGGTCAGGCAGTCGCGCGGGCCGCTGACGGTCTATGCCATTCCGTTCGAGGGCGCGCGGAGCAGGCTGGGCATCTCGATCTCGCGCAAGGTCGGCGTCGCGGTCAAGCGAAACCGCATCAAGCGACTCCTGCGCGAGGCGTTTCGCCTGATGCAGCATGACCTGCCGCGGGCGTATGACTTTGCCGTGGTTGTCCGCCCGCACGACACGCTCGGACTGGCCGATTATCAGAAGCTGATGTCGGGCCTGCTGACCCGCCTCCATCGCGATTGGTCGACGCGGCCGGCCGGCCCCCAGCCCAACACGCCGCTGCCGGGTGCTCCAGAGCCGGGCGGTCTTCCGCCCGCCGAGATTCAGCCGGGCGCGTCGTCGGCTTCTGATTCGGAGGCACGATGATCCGGCTGATCAATGCCGCCTTCGCACGGCTGCTGATTGCCCTCGTGCTGCTCTATCGCCTCACGCTCGGACGTGTCATGGGCGGCCACTGCCGGTTCGAGCCGACCTGCTCGCAATACGCGATCGATGCCGTCGGTCGGCACGGCCCGTGGAAGGGGTTCTGGATGGCGCTACGCCGCATCGCGCGGTGTCACCCATGGGGCGGCCGCGGTTATGACCCCGCCTGACACGCCTGCATGACCCGACCATGGCTGGTCAGAGCAACGACTTGTACTGATCAAACCGGCCTTCCAGTCGCTTGCGCAGGGGCTTCATTCCCGGCTCAAACTCATGGCCCTTTGAGGCAAGCTCGACAAACAGCCGGACCATGCCGTCCCAGTCGCTCAGGTTGATGTACTCCGGGCCGATGGTGTTGCGGGCACGGTTCATGTTGTGATAGTTGCCCAGCGCGACGCAGATGCTTGCGGCGGTGAAGCCGTACATGTCGTAGACCGTGGCTTCGCAGGTGCCCCCCGGCATCAGCGCCCGCTGAAACCGGAAGCCCTTATCCGCCGCCGCCAGCGCCTCGGCGGTCTGGGTAAGGAACCATGTCAGCGACGAATTGAAGATGCTGGTCTTGTCACCCACGCGGATGATCGGGCCCTTGCCCTGCGGCGCGTAGGGCTGCTCGGCAGAGCATTCGATCGCGATGATCCGGTCGGTCTTCTTGAGCAGATCGGGCTTGCGGGCTGCGCCGATCGCGCCGATGAACCCCTCCTCCTCGGCGCGGGTCAGCAGTACCGCCACCGGCGTCGCGGGCCTCCGCCCGGCGCTGTGCAGCGTGTCGAGCATCGCCAGCGCCGCCGCCGCCCCGGCAAGGTCATCGCACACGCGGCTGTAAAACAGCTTGCCTTTGCTCCGACCCTCGCCCTGGTCAAACATCCCCGGAGCGCCCGACGCCACCGGGCGCTGCACACGCACCGTCACGCTCTGGGGCGTCGGCCGGTCGGCGTGCGGCGTCACATCGGTGACCTTCCCGGCGATCTCGTCGTCGCCGTCGAAGAACCGCACCTTCGCGCCCCTGACAAACTGGCTCAGCACCGACCCATAAAAGTGCGCCTCGAGCGTTCGTGCGTCGGTCATCGCGGAAGCGACGAAGCCCGGGTGATCCATGTGGGCCGCGAAGACCCACCGCCGCCCTGGCGCCTGCGGCCGCAACTCGATCAGCCGATTACCGTGCTTGTCACGCGAGAGCCGCAGCCCCTTGCGGGCCGCGGCAAACCGTTCGACGTAGTCGATCACCCGCGATTCCGCGAACGGCGCCGTGGGGATCGAGCACAGGTCGGTGAGAATGCGACGGGCGTTGTCGGGGGTCATCGTCGCGTGAGGATACCCACACGCCTCGGCCGCCGCACGCAGCGCATTACGCCAGTTGCGCGTCGAGGTCGATCGGCACCGACGCGAGCGCCTTGCTCACCGGACACCCGGTCTTCGCCGCCGCGGCATGCCGCGCGAACTCGTCGGCCGAGATCCCCGGCACGGTGGCGCGTGAGCTCAGCATGATGCGCGTGATCGCAAACCCGTCGCCCTGCTTTTCGAACGACACCTTGGCCGACGTGTTGATCTGCGTGGGCGGATGACCGGCGCCGGTCAGGATGTGCGACAGCGCCATCGAAAAACACCCCGCATGGGCGGCGGCGATGAGCTCCTCCGGGTTGGTCAGCGGGCCGTCTTCGGCACGCGACTTCCACGAGTAATCCAGGTCAACCTTGCCAGACTGGCTCTTGAGATGTCCCGAGCCATCGGCCAGGGTGCCCTTCCACACGGCGTCAGCGGATTTGATTGGCATGGGCAGACTTTAGCCTGCCCGCCCCCCCGGCGCGGGGGTGAAAAATCATCCTCCCCCTCAGGCCCCGGTGAACTGGCCCTGCCGGTCTAGCCGCCGACCCGCTCCCGACAGCCCGGACAATCGCCCCGCTTCGCCGCCCCTCTTTGCCACCCCTGTTCGCCGCGCCTGCCAGGCGGCGACGGGTGCGCCACCGTTCCACGCGTGAGCGTGCCGCCTCGGCCACGGCTTCGCGTCGATGCCCTGACTGACGGAGCCATTGTGACGAATCGGCGTTACGCTCGGGACGTTCGGCACTTCCCGCGTTTGACCGCCCCGACGCCAGTCCATACATTTTGCTGCCCCGGAACGCGATCAGCGCCGCCGGGAGACGACCATTGCCCGGAGCCAACGCCGATGCCTTTTCAGTGCACCATTGTCACCCCCGAAGAGCAGACCTTTGACGCGCAGGTCGAGCAGGTGGTTCTGCCCGCGCACGACGGCTTGATGGGTATTCTCGAGGGCCGAGCCCCGATCCTGGTCCGCATCGGCGTCGGGCCGCTCCGCCTCGACACGCCCGGCGGGCAGTCGCAGAGCTATCTCATTGACGGCGGCATCGCCCAGATGAAGGACAACAAGCTCGTCGTTCTGACCGACGACGCCACCCCCGCGAGCCAGATCGACGCGGAGGCCGCCCGCGCCGCCTTCGCCGAGGCCGAAGCCCGCCCCGCCACCACCCCGGCCGAGAAGAAAACCCGTGACCACGACCTGGCCAAGGCCCGGGCCATGCTGGCGATGACCACGCGCTAGTGCGGCCGCGAAATGCAGCCGCCGGGCGCAAGGGCTCACACGCCCTGATGGCGCTCCAACCGGCATCACACTCCGGTCGCAATCACACTCTGTGGTTGCCATCACACTCTGGTCGCTATCACACACTGGCCACAAGCACACTCCGGCCACCTTCACGCTTCGGCCACGAGCACACTTCGGCCCTCTTCAAGCTCCGGGCGCGCCTGCGCCCGGTTCGCGACCGCAAACCCGGCGCGATGACGCTGCATTCAACAAGAAAGCTCAGCCCCCAACGAAGCTCAAGCCGCCGCCGCGCTCCGGATCTCTCCCTCGCGAATCAGCGCCGGCGTCACCACTCCGCGGCGGGGCATCATCGCCAGCGCCCCTTCCACAGCCCCCGCAACCAGTGATTGAATCGAGCCGTCGCCGCCCGAGTCGTGGGTGATGACGATGTCGGGGTGAAGCAATTGCACCATCGCCGCGATGCGCTCGGCCGCGTCGTCGAGCGACTTGCCCAGGCTCGCCGGCTGAATCCCAAGATCACGCACCCCAAGCGGCGCCGTCTCCGTCCCAGTATCAAACAGCGGCCGACGCCCCGCCCCCGTCACACGAACGACACCCAACGCGTCGTGGCACGACAGCGCCTCGACCATCGCGGCCTCGTCGCCCGGGCGCGCCACCACCATCAGCACACGCGGTGCGGACGTCCCACACGACTGCAACCACGTCAGCATCGGATTTCCCGCACCATGGTAAACCACGGCAGTCCTCCGGATTCCCGGGCCGCCGCCCGAGCCGATCGCCCGGGTCATGCAGCCGCTTGATGTGGATACGACGTCGGATGTCGCCGCGGATTCACATTGAAATCCGGCGATCAACAGCGGAACGCCGCAACACCGACCTTATCGGTGCAACGGAGGTGCCAGCCTGAGCGGCCAAGGATGTGGACAAGCAGGATTGGCGCGACGCTTGCGCTTTCTTAACCAGATATAAACGATTCGAGAGACTGCTGGGCGTCGTCGTCGGTCATTTGAATCGGAGGCGACTTCATGAACCATGCACAGGGACCGGTGAGCGCTCCCCCGATGCCCCGGTCGACTGCCAGCCTGGCACACCGCACTGCGTCAATGACCACGCCCGCGCTGTTGGGCGAATCCCACACTTCCAGCTTGATCTCGGCCAGCATCGGCACATTGCCGAAGCCGCGCCCCTCCATGCGAATATGGCAGAACTTCCGGTCTTCGAGCCACGACACATAATCGCTGGGCCCGACATGGGCATCGCCCGGCGGAAGGTCGTGGCTCAACTGGCTGGTGACCGCGCGCGTCTTGGAGATTTTCTTCGATTCCAGCCGCTCGCGCTCGAGCATGTTGAGGAAGTCGGTGTTGCCGCCGAAGTTGAGCTG
>CAZBOE010000009.1:46663-50202 GCA_964493365.1 uncultured Tepidisphaeraceae bacterium
AGGCGGACACCCCGATCTTCAAACAACCTCGCCAGCACGCGGTGGACGATCGTCGCCCCGAGCTGGCTCTTGATGTCGTCACCGATCAGCGGCGTCCGCCGGCTCTCGAATCGCGCCGCCCACGACGGATCAGAGGCGATGAACACCGGCACGCAGTTGACCAGCGCACAGCCCGCCTCCAGCGCGGCCGATGCGTAAAAAGCCGTGGCGCGCTGCGAGCCCACCGGGAGATAGTTGACCACCACATCGGTCTGCGTCTCGCGCAACACCCGCGCCACGCCCGAGACCGACTCGATCGCCGGCACATCGGACTCGATCACCACGCCTTGCAGATAACGCCCCAGCCCGTCGAGCGTGGGGCCGCGACGCACCGCAACGCCCGTGGGCGGCACCGTCGCAAAACGATGGGTGTTGTTTGGCGCCGCGAACACGGCCTCGGCCAGGTCGCGTCCGACCTTGCCCGCGGCGATGTCAAATGCCGCGGCGAACTCGATATCGCACGGCAGATAGCCGCCCAGGTCGGGATGCATCAAGCCGACGGCCGCGTCGCCTGATCGAACCGGCCTGTAAAACTCGACGCCCTGCACGAGCGACGAGGCGCAGTTGCCTACGCCCACGAGGGCCACACGAATCGGTCGCTTCATATTGCTCCAGCACGCCGCGCTCCAGCCGACGGGCCGGGCGCGGAATCCCCCGATCTTAACCCCAGCCGCCTCGACATGCCCGCCAGCGCAAAGCCTGCCCAGCCCCGGACTCGATCGGCCAGTTGCATGCTCTGGCCACCTGCATCGACGGCCACCCACATCGCGCGCCAGCTCGAATCGACCGGTGCCTTGTCCCAACCGGCAGCCTGCGTCGGCCGACAGCCCGCGCTGGCCGGCAGCATATCTCGACCAGCCGGTCCGGCATCGGCCTACCGGGCCTGCGCGGCGCAAGCTACACTGCTGGGAGTGAGCACCAGCCCCACCACGCAGCCCAAGGCCGCCCGCGCCGACGCGATCGGCACCACCCTTCTCACCGGCGCCCGTGATCTGACCGCCCTGCTGCGGCACGTCGACGCCCTCGCCGGGCCGCTGCAGGCGCTGGCCGACACGCTCATCGACACATGGCACAAAGGCGGAAAGCTGCTGGTCGCCGGCAACGGTGGGTCGGCGGCCGAGGCGATGCACCTGGCCGAAGAACTCACCGTGCGCTACCGCGCCAACCGCCGGGCCCTGGCGGCCATCGCCCTGTGTGATCCCACCGCGCTCACCTGCGCCGGCAACGACTTCAGCTTCGAATCGATCTTCTCACGCCAGGTCGAGGCGCTGGGCAGGCCGGGCGATGTGCTGATGGTGCTCTCCACCTCGGGCAACAGCGCCAACCTCGTCCGCGCCGTCGCACAGGCAAAACAGCAGCAGCTCATCACCACCGCCCTGCTTGGCAAAGGCGGCGGCCAACTGGCAGGGGTCTGCGATATCGAGTTGATCGTGCCGTCGGACGACACCGCCCGCATCCAGGAGATCCACCAGTTGCTGTTCCACACCCTGTGCGACTGGATCGACCAGCATTACACCTGATCGCACCGTGATCCCCGCCTGACCGAATCGGATCCCCGCCTGACCGAATCGGATTCCCGCCCGGTGCCAACTGAAACATGCCCCTTCACCCGGCCGCCCTACTTGCCCATGGCCAGGCCGGCAAGCGCCGTCGCCACGTCGCGCTCGAAGGAGAACAGGTGATCGATACTGGTGACGAGAAACGTGCCCCAGATCGAATCGCTGACGCCGCACAACACCAGCCGGCCGCCCGTTTGCGACATGCGCTTTCGGAGCACGAGCAACGCCGAGATGTTTGAGCTGTTGACGGTCCGGATGCCGGCAAAATCCAGCACCAGATCATTGCCGGGCGTCAGGCCGCCCGCGAGAAGTCCGTCAAGGTCTTCGGAAAACGAAGGGTCATCGCTCAAGCGCGCCACCGTCACCCGCTCTGACCACTGCTCGACCGCCACGAACACCTCCATCGACACAACCACGGCCTGTTCCGCGATCCGCGTCACCGCCGAACCACACGCTACCGCAAGAGGCTACATAAATCGATCCGCCAGGTTGCCGGGTCGGCCGAATCTACCGCCCCATATATGACCCAGCCTGACATGACCCTGCCCGATAGGGGCAAGCCCAATCCAAGTGCGCCCGATCCACGCGCGCCCAACCTAAGCGCGCCCGATATGGCCAAGCACGCAATAACCAATCCCGATGTCACTCGGCCCGAGATAACAGGGCCCGACCTGATCGCGCGGGCGCCCGTCCCCAGCGCTATCGCACGCGAACCAGGTCAGAATCGCTCACCCCGAGTTCGTCTCGTTTTGCAGCGATATCGCCCAGAAACCGCTTCCCATCGCTGTAGTAGCCCGCGGTGGGCGTCAGCCCCGGAACATGCCGGCCCCACCAGTGGTTGAATCGCTCCATCAGCGCCTCGCGAAGGTATTTGCACAACATCGACGCGGCGGCCGTCGGAAAACTGACCGACTCGCTCTTTTCCATGAACGTGATGCGCACCGGCGGCCAACCGGCGCAGCGCAGCGAGTAGTCGCTGCGGCCTTCGCCCTCGGAATCGACACTGAGATCAAAATCGGGAAACAGCAGTCGCAGCGCCTGATCGTAGTGGCTGCGCCCGCCCTGCCTGTCGCACACCACATGCAGCCCGCGCCCGCCAAACTCGCGCACAAGCTGATCGAGATGCACCCCAGCGATCGAAAAGAGCGCGTTGCTCTTGTTGCGCGTCTGGGTGAGCAGCCGATTGAGCGGGCGCTCGGGCATCACCGTCGCCCGCAGACGACAAACGCGGCAGCCCGTCCGTGTCATCTCGGCCGACAGCCCGTTCGCGCAGATGCGAACGGACAGCCCGCTGCCGACCATCGGCCAGCGCTCGCCCGCAGGGGCGGCATACCACGGTTGCTCGGCCAGCCGCCGCGGTGCGTCGGGATCGACCGCGGCCAGCAACGCATCGAGCGAATCGCACACCTCAGGCCGCCCCATCGACGACAGCAGCGAAAGCACGCTCCGCTCAAGCTGACCCACACCCGATGACGGGGTATAGACCGCCTTCGAGTCGGCCACCTGAATCAGACGGTCATTCCGCGGCCGGCCGCGACACACCACCCGCCGCAACACCGCCCACAGATCGGCACACCCTTCTTCCGACGCCGGCCCGCTGACTTCCGCCGCACAACTGCCGACCACCAGCGGACCGAGCAGCGGCCCGTAGCCCGCTTCGTCGATTCCCGCGAGAATGTGCGTGTCACCGGGCAGCGTCATCACCCCAAGTCTATCGCCGACCGACCATTACGGCTGACCATGCCGAACCCCGCGACACCCCATCCACACCCCCCCGACCCATCGGCTCAACCGGCCGCCCGGCCCGGCGGTGATCCTTGACAAGCCGCGCCCCTCATCTATGATCTCTTCCCCAAGCGAACGAGGCTGGCTGCGGCCCCCGCCGCCACCTCTTCCCCGGACTCCGGGGGCGTAGCTCAATTGGTTAGAGTACCGGACTGT
>CAZBOE010000010.1:0-29987 GCA_964493365.1 uncultured Tepidisphaeraceae bacterium
GACAACCCCCGCAACCCCCGTCGCCACCGCCAAAACGGTCTCGCTGACGATCGACGGCGTCGACGTCTCGGTGCCCGAAGGGCAGACCATCTGGGATGCCGCCGCCGCCGCAGGCATCGCCATCCCCGTCCTGTGCCACAAGCCAGGGCTCCCGCCCGTCGGCGTCTGCCGCGTCTGCGCCTGCCAGGTGCAGCAGAAAGACAAGGAAGGCAAGGTCGGCCCGCCCGGCCGCGTCTACACCGCCGCCTGCATGAAGGCCGCCGAAAACGGCATGGTCGTCACCACCGGCGTCGGCGCGCTGGCCGACGCCAAGGCCACGCCCGAGCAGAAGCGGATCGAGTCGGCCCGCAAGACGCTGGTCGAATTGCTCCTGGCCGAACACCCCCACCCCTGCGAGCGTCACCGCGATTACCACGACTGCGAACTCGAGCTGATGGGCGAAAAGTTCGGCATCACCGAGCCGGTCTTCACGCCCCGCGCCTACTCCAAGGGCACCGACGCCTCCAACCCCCAGATCCAGATCGATCACGGCGCCTGCATCCTCTGCGACCGCTGCGCCCGCGCCTGCGCCGCCGTCGAAAACGACGTGATCGGCCGCATGGGCAAGGGCAGCCTCGCCGCCATCAGCTTCGACGACAACAAGCCCATGGGCGATTCGTCGTGCGTCAACTGCGGCGAATGCATGATCAACTGCCCCACCGGCGCCATCACCTATTCGGGCGGCGTGCCGACCAAGCTGCCCGAGGGCGTGCCGCTGACCGTCGAGCAGCTCAAGCAGATCCCGATGTTCGCCGCCATCAGCGCCAACTTCCTGGCCCGCAGCCAGGGCGGCGTCGTCAGGCGAACCATCCGCAAGGGCGAGGTGCTCTGCCGCCAGGGCGAGTTCGGCTCGACCGCCTTCTATATCGAATCGGGCAGCGTCGACATCTTCCTCGAGACCGACCTCTCCCACGTCCGCACCCGAAACGAAGGCGGCGGATTCTTCAACCGCGTCAAGTCGCTCCTGGTCCCCCGCGGCCAGGACAGCCGCACCGAAGAAGGCGACAAGCGCTACATCCCCACCGATTCGGGCGTCGACCTCGATTACGGCAACCCCATCGCCCGCGTCGGCTCCGGCGAACTGATCGGCGAAGCCGCGTGCATGAACTTCCAGCCGCGGTCGGCCACCGTCCGCGCCGCCGAAGACACCGTCGTGCTCGAGATGCTCCGCAACGCACTGGACATCCTCCGCCGCAACCGCAAGTTCAAGGCGGAAATGGAGGCCAAGTATCGCGAGCGGGCCCTGTCCAACCACCTCCGATCGGTGCCGATCTTCCGCGACCTGCCCGATGACTTCCTCGACTACCTCCGCCCACGCGTGCAGCTCGTCAGCTACGCGCCCAAGGAGCCCATCTGCCGCCAGGGCGATTCGGCCGACGCGTTCTTCCTGGTCCGCATGGGCCACGTCAAGGTCTTCGAAAGCTACGCCGACGGACAGCAACTTGTCCTGAGCTATCTCTCCCGCGGGCAATACTTCGGTGAAATGGGCCTGCTCGGCGGCGGCGAACGCACCGCCTCGTGCGACGCGCTCGATCACGTCGAGCTCGTCCGCATCGGCAAGGCCGAGTTCGAGCAGATGATCGCCCGGTTTCCTGAGATCAAGGGCAAGCTCGAAGAGGTCGCCCACGCCCGCACCGCCGCCAACCGCCTCCGCCAGACCCAGCAGAAGACGCTCTCGCTGCCGCAGTACATCGACCAGGGCCTCTACCAGGCCCAGTCGCTGCTCATCCTCGATCTCGAGAAATGCACCCGCTGCGACGAATGCGTCAAGGCCTGTGCCCAGGCCCACGACGGCATCTCCCGGCTCATCCGCGACGGGCTGCGGTATGAAAAGTACCTGGTCACCACCAGCTGCCGCTCCTGCCGCGATCCGCTTTGCATGGTCGGCTGCCCCGTCGGCTCGATCCGCCGCAAGAACGACCTCGAGATCATCATCGAAGACCACTGCATCGGCTGCGGCCGATGCGCCGAGCAGTGCCCCTACGGCAACATCAACCTTCACCCCTTCGAGGTCACCGTCCGAGACCTCGACACCGGCAAGACCCGCAAGGAGACCCGCAAGAAAGCCGCGGTCTGCGACCTGTGCACCGACCAGTGCCTGGGCGAGATGGACGACCCCTCCTGCGTCTACGCCTGCCCCCACGACGCCGCCCACCGCGTCGACGGCCAGAGCTTCTTCGACAAACACCTGCTGGGCACCAACGTCACCGGCGAGAAAACGCGGATTTGAAGAAGAAGGCAGAAGAAGAAGGCAGAAGAGGCAGAAGAGGCACGAAGGCAGAAGAAGGCCGGAGAGCCACGGAGGCAGGAGAGGCACGCTGGTATGAATGACACTTCCCCTCAAATGCTGGCGCCCGTCCGGTCTCTTCGTATTTCGGCTTCGTGCCTTTGTGCCTCTTGTGCCTTTTCCCGCCTTTGTGCCTTCGTGCCTCCTCTGCCTTCTTCTGCCTTCCTCTGCCTTCCGTGTCTGGACTAGAACCATGCTTATCAACCGAGACGCCAAACCGTGGATCGTCCTCAGCGTCGTGCTGTTCGTGGCGGCGACGGCGGCCTACATCCCGTACCACATGGCCAGCCAGCCCTACGGCCCGTCGGGCGGCACCTGGCCCGGGCTGATCTTCGGCATCGTCGGCACGCTGATGATCTTCTTCGCCATGGCGCTCACCCCGCGCAAGAAGCTGCGCACGCTCCGCGTCGGGCGCGCTTACCTCTGGATGCAGGGCCACGTCTGGTTCGGGCTCCTAAGCTTCCCGGTCATCCTCTATCACGCCGGCTTCCGCGAGGGGCTCTGGGGCGGGCTGATCACCTGGACGCTGATGATCCTGTTCATCCTCATCGAGGTGAGCGGCATCGTCGGGCTGATCATGCAAAACCTGCTGCCCTCCAAGCTCCTGCGCGACGTGCGCTTCGAAACCATCTTCGACCAGATCGACCACGTCATCGGCCAGCTCCGCGACGAGGCCTCGAAACGGGTCGAGGCGCTGACCGCCCACCGCGAAGAGGCCGAGTATGACTACGACGCCATTCCCGTCGGCGCCGCCACGGCCGTCATGGCCCGCCCCAGCGTCGCCAAGCCCGGCGCCGCCACCGTGCAGGCGTTCTACAAGACCACCCTCGAGCAATACCTGACCCCCGCCGGCCGCTCCTCGACCCTCGCCTCGCCCGACGTGGCCGCCGCCGCCTTCGACAAGCTCCGCGCCGCCACCCCGGTCGACGTGCACGAGACCATCAACGATCTCCAGTCGATCGCCGAAGAGCGCCGCCAGCTCTCCCAGCAGAAGCGCCTGCACACCTTCCTCCACGCCTGGCTGTGGGTCCACATCCCCCTCAGCCTCGCCATGCTCGTGCTGATCCTGGTCCACATCGTCGTGGCCTTGAAGTACGTCCAGCCGTGGTAACCGCGGGAGAAGATTCACCACGGAGGCACGGAGGGCACGGAGAAGATTGAGAAGCAGAAGGTCGACCAATGCTTGTGTACGGGGAACTTAGCGAGCGCGTGATCGGCGCGGCCATCGATGTTCATCGTGAACTCGGGCCGGGCCTGCTCGAGTCGGCCTATGAAGCTTGCCTTTGCCGCGAGTTGCAGCTCAGGGGCCTGCAATATCAGCGGCAAGTCGAGCTTCCCGTGACGTACAAAGGCGTTCTGCTCGACTGCGGCTACCGCATCGACGTTGTCGTCGAACAGAAGCTGGTCATCGAGGTCAAGGCGGTCGAAAAGGTCATGCCGATCCACGAGGCCCAGCTTCTCACTTACCTGCGATTGAGCAGGATGCGAGTCGGTTTACTGATCAACTTTCATTCGACGATTCTCAAGGACGCCATCAAACGTTTGGCACTCTGACCGGCGGGCATTTCTCCGTGTCCTCCGTGTCTCCGTGGTGAAAAACCATCTTCACGAAAGGGTAGGATATGACCGCGAATCTCGACGAACTGGCCATCAACACCATCCGCACGCTCTCCATGGACGCCGTCCAGGCGGCCAACTCCGGGCACCCGGGGACACCCATGGCCCTGGCGCCCGTCGCCTTTGAGCTGTGGCAGAAGCACCTCCGCTTCGACCCCGCAGACCCCATCTGGCCCAACCGCGACCGCTTCATCCTCTCGGCCGGACACGCATCCATGCTGCTCTATTCGCTGCTTCACCTCAGCGGAACCAAGTCCGTCAACCCCAGCTACGAAGCCGTCGGCACGCCCACCGTCTCGCTCGATGACATCAAGCGCTTCCGCCAGCTCGATTCCAAGACCCCCGGCCACCCCGAATACCGCTGGACCAGCGGCGTCGAAACCACCACGGGCCCGCTCGGCCAGGGCTTTGCCACCTCCGTCGGCATGGCCATCGCCGGCAAGTGGCTCGGCGCCACCTACAACAAGCCCGGCTTCGAGATGTTCGACTTCAACGTCTACGCCCTCGGCGGCGACGGCTGCATGATGGAAGGCGCCGCCTCCGAGGCCGCCAGCCTCGCCGGCCACCTCAAGCTCGATAACCTCTGCTGGATCCACGACAACAACCGCATCACCATCGAAGGCAACACCAACATCGCCTTCACCGAAGACGTCGCCACCCGCTTCCTCGCCTACGGCTGGAACGTCCTCCGCGTCGGCGACGCCAACGACCTGGGCATGCTCGCCCGCGCCTACGGCGTCTTCCTCAAGACCACCGACCGTCCGACCCTCATCGTCGTCGACAGCCACATCGGCTACGGCTCGCCCAACAAGCAGGACACCCACACCGCCCACGGCGAACCCCTGGGCGAAGAAGAGATCAAGCTCACCAAGCGCGCCTACGGCTGGCCCGAGGACGCCAAGTTCCACGTGCCCCCCGAGGTGTATCAGCACTTCCAGAGCGGCATGGGCGCTCGCGGCGCCAAGCTCCGCGGCGACTGGATGGCCTTGTTCGAAAAATACAAGTCGCAATACCCCAAAGAGGCCGACCACCTCGTCCGCATCCAGAAGCGCCAGCTCCCCGAGGGCTGGGACAAAGACATCCCCACCTTCCCCGCCGACCCCAAGGGCGTCGCCGGCCGCGAGGCCTCGGGCAAGATCCTCAACGCCATCGCCAAAAACGTCCCCTGGCTCATCGGCGGCAGCGCCGACCTCTCGCCCTCCACCAAGACCAACCTCACCTTCCCCGGCGCAGGTCATTTCGGCCCGCCTGCCACCCTCGACGACGGGCACGGACACAAGACCGAGTTCTCCTGGGCAGGCCGAAACTTCCACTGGGGCGTCCGCGAGTTCGCCATGGGCTCGGCCATCAACGGCATGGCGCTGGCCAAGGTCCGACCCTACGGCTCGGGCTTCTTCGTCTTCAGCGATTTCTGCCGACCCGCCATCCGCCTCGCGGCCATCATGGAAATCCCCGCGGTCTACATCTTCACCCACGACTCCATCGGCGTCGGTGAAGACGGCCCGACCCACCAGCCCATCGAACACCTCGCCAGCCTCCGCGCCATCCCGGGCCTGATCACCCTCCGGCCGGCCGACGCCAACGAGTGCGTCGAGTCGTGGCGATACATCATGAACCTCCGCCACCACCCGGTCGTGCTCGTGCTCACGCGCCAGGCCCTGCCCACGGTCGACCGCACCAAGTACGCCCCCGCTTCGGGCGTCCACAAGGGCGCATACGTGCTGGCCGACTCGGGCGGCACGCCCGACGTCATCCTCATGGGCACCGGCTCCGAGGTGTCGCTGTGCGTCGATGCCTATGAAAAGCTCAAGGCCGAGGGCGTCAAGGCCCGCGTGGTGTCGATGCCGTCGTGGGAGATCTTCGACAGCCAGGATGCCGCCTACCGCGAGAGCGTGCTCCCCGCGGCCGTCAAAGCCCGCGTCAGCATCGAGCAGGCCTCCACCTTCGGCTGGGCCCGCTACGTCGGCGAAGGCGGTCACACCATCGGCATGAGCAGCTTCGGCGCCTCGGCCCCGCTCAAGGAGCTTCAGAAGAAGTTCGGCTTCACCGCCGACGCCGTGCTCAAGGCTGCCAAGGATCAGGTCGCCCGGCATAAAAAGTAGCCAGCCCGACGTCGCGGACAAGAAACGCGACCGATCGGCGTTGCAGCGACGGGCCTTCTTCAGCCGGGCCTGGCCATGGTGCCAGGCCCGGCGTTTTTTCGCGTATACAGGCTGTCCCTTCTGTTCGTATCGTCACACACACGCATTCGTGTTCGGCCGCCCTGCGCCGGGGCGGCGTCTGTGCCGACATCTCCCACGGGAAAGGAACCGCCCATGCATCTGCGCCTCAACTCGCTCGCCGCCGCGGCTTGCTCGCTGATTCTCGCACCCGCGGCCTTGCTGATCGGCTGCGCCGACAACCACAACGGCCACAACCATGGCGGCTCCGCCGTGCCGACGGGCGAGACCGCGGTCGCTGAAATCATGCCGTCACCCGCCCCGGGACACGACAGCGTCGCCGGACGCGTGACCTTCACCCAGCTCGAGAACAACCGCATGAAGGTCACCGCCCGTGTGACCGGCCTCGATCCCAACGGCACCCACGGCTTCCACATCCATGAGACCGGCGACCTCTCCGCCGCCGACTTCACCTCCGCGGGCGGTCACTACAACCCCGAGGGCCATCCCCACGGCGCCCCCCACGGCGGCGAAGTCCACGCGGGCGACCTGGGCAACCTCAAAGCCAACGCCGACGGCGTCGCCACTTATGAAATGATTGTCGATGACCTCACCATCGACGGCGACGTCAACCCGATCGTCGGCAAGCCGGTCATCATTCACGCGAAGGCCGACGACCTGAAGAGCCAGCCCAGCGGCGATGCCGGCCCCCGCATCGGCGGCGGAATCATCCGCAAGCGATAGCGCCACCATCGCTGCGCTGCAGATTTCGCTCCGTCAAAGGGTTGCGCCACAGGTGACGCCACGGCTTGACCCTCTTTACGTCACGCCACGCCGGGCGGACAGTCGCTCGGCGCGTCGGCTGTCCTACAATCCCCCGCTATGAACAACCGTCGATTGATCGTGCTGTCACTGGGGCTGCTGACCGCGTCAGGTGTCATACTGGGCCTGTACGGCATCGCCCGCGCCGTCGACCGGGCCGACGCGGCCACCTCGAGCGAAACCGCATCGGCCCCCTCCGGGGCTGCGGCAGCGGGCGACTGGCGGACCGACCCCGTCTGGTATGACGGCCTGGTCGAAAAAGCCACCTACGACGCGTCGCGTGTCATCTACGGCCGACCCCGCGCCTACACCGCTGTCGCCTTCACCAACAAGGAACAGCACGACCGCCAGACCATGACCAAGACCAGCGGCTCGACCGACACCGTCGAGGTCTTCAAGCACAACTGGCGCGAAGACGTGCCGACGCCCAACTACGTCTACCACTTCACCACCACCAGCCACTTCACCACCGACGAGTCGCTGGAGTTTGTGCGTCTGGACGTGGGCAGCCAGGAGTATTGCGGCACCAGTTTCAAGCAGTATCTGCGCAAGCCCGGCGCCAGGGAGATCGACTACTGGTCGTTCAGCTACATGCCCGAAGCCGGGCGGGTGAGTGACACCATCCGCACCGACACCCGCAAGCCGACCGTCGCTCACGACGGGCTGTCGCTGTGGCTGCGCAGCTACGATTTCCAGAATCGGCCGACGCTGCAGATCGCGCTGCTGCCCGACCAGACCAGCAACCGCGAGACCTCGCCCAAGCCGCTCGACGCGACCGTCAAATACGTCGCGCTGGAGGACGACGGACACCGGCTCGAGGTGTCGGTCGACGGCAGGACCATCGGCACTTACTGGATGGCCCCCGACCGCCTCCACGTGATGACCCGCTATGAAGGTGTCGATGGCCAGACCTATCGCCTCACCGGCCTGGAACGCAGCGAATACTGGACGATCAAGGGCGAATGAACCGCCGCATGGCTTGATCTTGCTCTAAACGGCACGCGGGTCACCCCATCGCGCCCACAACCCGATCGGCCACTTGCCAAGTGGGCGGCCGATGCACATACTGCTGGGCCCTTTGACCGGCGGCATTTTCGCCGGTCGTCGGGTGATTCACACAACCCGGGCGTGTACCGAAGTGGCCAAACGGGTCAGACTGTAAATCTGATGGCTCTGCCTTCGTTGGTTCGAATCCAACCGCGCCCATGACGCCAACCCCTGCTCCCGGCAGGGGTTGTCTCGTTTCAGGGGGCGCGATTCGAGGCCCGCGGGTGCCCACAGGCACCGATGGGGTTGGGGGGCATTGTTTTCCGGAAGGTTGTGGCGGCCGATCCTGCGGTGGCTCCGAAGCACAGCAGAAATGCGGCGGTCAGTGCGAAGCCCGCTGGGCGCCGGCCAGGAACAGCGCCGGCCCGCGGGTGTCGGGGTCGGGCGGAAGCGACCCGAAGGTGACCCGTGACAGCCCGGCTTCGTGCATCATCGACTCGACGGCGGCCGCCCCAAAGCCTTTGTGAAGCTGGTTCATCTGTCGCCGGAAGTCGTCGCGGTCGTGCGGGAGCAGGTCGATCACCACCAGCCTCCCCCCCGGTCGCAGGATTCGCGCCGCCTCGCGCAGCGCCGCCGGCGGGTCGGGGAGGTAGGTCAGCACCAGGATCATCAGCGCCGCGTCAACCGAGCCGTCGTCGATCGGCAGGGCGTCGATCTCGCCCCGGCGCAGGTCGACGTTATTGAGGTCGGCCGTCCGACCGCGGGCCGCCTTGAGCATGGCCGGGGAGTTATCGACCGCGATCACCTGCTTCACCCGGGGCGCCAGCAGCGAAGCGATCTGCCCCGTTCCACAGCCGAGGTCGGCGACCACCAACTCGCCCGGCAGCAGCGAGACCAGCGCCGCGAGGGTGAAATACTGACCGTAGAGCGAGGTCCGCATCGCATCCCACTCGGCCGCGGCGCCCGCGAAAAACGCGGCGGCGCCTTCCTGTTTTTCGCGCAGCAGGCGGGCCAGCCGCAACTGATCCTGCTCGGCGGTTGCCCAGTGGTCGGTGTGGTCGCGCGAGAGCAGCCAGAGCCGTCGGCCGAGCTGGTCGATCTCGTCGAGGATCATCCGATATAGATGGGTCGTGCCCTGACGCCGCGAATGCAGCCACCCCTGGTCGGAAAGCGTCTTGAGGTGGCGCGAGACGGTCGATTGGGGCAGTTGTAGCACGTCACACAGCTCGGCTACGCCCAGCTCCTGTTGCTCGAGCAGCCTCAGCAGGCGCAGCCGGGTGGGGTCGGCCAGGCTCTCCATCAGCGCGACGAGGTGCGCGGGCTGACCGGTCGCCGGAGCCGCTTGAGGAGTTGCCGGGGTGGTGCCTTGCTTTGCCATGAGCGACATCAGAAAAACAAATCCATCCGATCATCCGGACGGACGGATGAATTGTACGGCACGCGGGCCCAAATGTCTTGGCGAGACTTCGCCCGCCTCGCGCGGGGGGCGACGTGGCAGGCGGGCAACGTTGCGCCATTCGGGGCCATCGGTTCCGACGCCCGCTGAAGTAAAGCGGGCGCTGCGCGGATGCGGCAGGGCAGCCTGTGCGTCGGCCGGGACTCGTCGAGCGGGGCTCTCGCCCGGAGGTCGTCGATCTGGCTTGGTCGATTGGAGGTTCGTTGACCCGGGGCGGTCGACCGCGAGTTTGTCGCGTCGCGGTTCCTCACGCGGTGGTTGGTCGACCGGTGACTCGTCGATCGGTGGTCCGTCGACTGGTGATTGGTCGACCGGTGACTCATCGACTGGCGGTTCGTTGAATGGGGGGCGTCGACCGCGGGTTCGTCGGCCGGGGCGTCTGCCGCTAAGATTCGGCCTTGGCCCTGGAACGACCGGTCTTGAGGAGAGCGCATGAATCGTGAGCGTACGGCGTGGATTGTGTCGACCATTCTGATTGCGGTGCTGGCGCTGCGCCTGCCGGGCAGCCTTGCGCAGCGCGAAGACGACTATGCGTTTGTGCGCACGCTGGTCGACATTCACCGCCAGGTGGCGAGCAACTATGTCGAGCCGGTCGATGAGGTTCAGCTTCGCCAGGGCGCGGTCGACGGGCTGATGCGCCAGCTCGACCCGTTCAGCGTTTATGTGCCGCCTGCCGAGCAGGAAGAGTTTGACCGCATGCTCGAGGGCTCGTTCAAGGGGGTGGGCATTCAGCTCAACCAGCGCGACGACGGGCGGATCGAGGTCGTCACGCCGATCGACGGTTCGCCGGCGTTTCAGGCGGGCGTGCAGGCAGGCGACATCATTCTCAAGGTCAACGGCGAGTCGGTCGAAGGCCTTCGCCTGCCCGAGGTGATCGAGAAAGTGGCCGGGCCGCTGGGGTCGGAGGTGACGCTGACGGTCCGCCATGTGACGGGTGAAGAGGCGGACCTGACCATGACGCGTCAGGAAATCGTCGTGCCGACGATCAAGGGCTACGGGCGCAAGGAAGACAACTCATGGGACTACTTCATCAGTGAGAACCCCAAAGTCGCCTACATGCGCATCACGCAGTTTACGCCCGACACGACGGGCAACCTGCGCGCCGCGATCGAACAGGCGCTGGCCGAGGGGATGAAGGGCCTGATTCTGGATCTGCGATGGAACCCGGGCGGGCGTCTGGACGAAGCGGTTCAGATGATCGACATGTTTATCGAAAAGGGCGTGATCGTCTCGACCCGCGGCCGCAACCGCCCGGAGCGGGTGCAGCAGGCGACGGTGCCCGGGACGCTGCCCGAGTTTCCGCTGATCGTGCTGGTCAACGAGCACAGCGCCAGCGCCGCGGAGGTGGTGTCGGGCGCGCTGCTGGACAACCGTCGCGCCGTGGTGCTGGGCACGCGGACCTACGGCAAAGGCAGCGTGCAGGAGGTTGTTCCGCTTTCGCCGGGCGAGGGAGAGCTGAAGCTGACGGTGGCTTATTACTACCTGCCCAGCGGGCGGCTGGTGCACCGGAAGAAAGACGCGGTCGACTGGGGCGTTCAGCCGCAGATCGTCGTGCCGATGGACGCGGTGACCCAGCGTGAAGTCATGCGGCAGCGTTTCGAGCAGGAACTGTTCCGCCGGCCGGTGGTCAAGACCGACCCGACGACAATGCCCGCGCCGACGACACAGCCCACGACGCAGCCGATCGACCTTCAGCTTCAGCAGGCGCTCAACACGATGATCGCGCTGGTTGTCTTCGACAGCGACCGCCGATCGATCACCGCGCCGGGCGAGGCGGTCGAGGTGACCTCACCCACCACCCGGCCGGCCGTGGAGCCGGCGTCGCCCACGACGCAGGGTCTGGGGGATGATTAATCACGGAGACACGGCGGCACGGGGAAGAGAAAGTTGTGGAAGCCCTGAAGGGGCCAATTCGGCCGAGCTTCACACGCTGCGTGCGGTGAATAAAGCTGACGCGGTATGGCTGTGACCGTCTTCTCCTCCTCTACGTGTCTTGGTTGTGATCCCTATGCCCATCGTCTTAGGCATCGAGAGCACGTGTGACGAGACGGCCGCCGCCGTGGTGCGGGATGGGGCTGGTGTGTTGTCGAATGTGGTGGCGACGCAGTACGAGCTTCACCAGCGGTTTGGCGGGGTTGTGCCGGAGATCGCGAGCCGGGCGCACATCGAGCGGATACTGGGGGTTGTCGATTCGGCGCTGCGCGAGGCGGGACTCGGGCTGGCTGATCTGGATGCGGTGGCGGTGGCGCATCGGCCGGGCCTGATCGGGTCGCTCCTGATCGGCGTGACGGCCGCCAAGACGCTGGCGTGGACGACGGGCCTGCCGCTGATCGGGGTCGATCATGTCCACGCCCATCTCTACAGCGTGAGGCTCGAGAGCGATGTCGATGTGCCGATGCCCGCGGCGGGCCTGGTCTGCTCGGGCGGGCATACCGCGCTCTATCGCATCAACGGCTGGCACGACATCCGCCTCATCGGCTCGACCATCGACGACGCCGTGGGCGAAGCCTACGACAAGGTCTCGGCCATTCTGGGGCTGGGCTATCCGGGCGGGCCGGTGATCGACCGGCTCGCGAGCCAGGGCAACGGCGCCGCGATCAGTTTTCCGCGAAGCCTGTTCACCCGCGATTCGCTCGACTTTTCTTTCAGCGGGCTCAAGACGGCGGTGCTCTACCATGTTCGCGGGTTTAAGGGTCGCCAGCGCGAGGCGTCGAGCCTGAGCGACGCCGAGGTGGCGGATGTGGCCGCGTCGTTTCAGGCGGCGTGCATCGACGTGCTGATCGAAAAGCTCTCGCGTGCTGTCAGGCAGATCGGCGCGAGGTCGGTCATCATCGGGGGCGGCGTGAGCGCCAACCGCGGCCTGCGCGAGCGGCTGGGCGAACTGAGCGTGCCGGCGTTCGTGCCGCCGCTGGCATACTGCACCGACAACGGCGCGATGACCGCGGGGCTGGCGGCGGTTCACCTCTCGGCGGGGCAGACGGCCGGCCTCGATCTCGACGCCGTCACCCATTCGCAATTCGCCGAGCCGGGGCGATGATGACGACGCCGAGGCAGGACCGGTCAATGGCTGAACACCCGCAACCCCCGTCCCCGCGTTCGTCGTTGTCGGACCCGTCGCTGCCGGACTCGTCTACGCAGGACCCGTCTGTGCCCGCTTCGTTTTCACCCGCTTCGTCCTCCCCCGGTTCGTCACACAGGGGTTTGTCGGGTGGCGGGCGGGTGACGCGTCTTGCGCCGCTGATCGAGCGTCCGCGGTCGGGGCACAAGGGGCTCTTCGGACGGATCCTCGTTGTCGGCGGCAACCCCGACATGCTGGGCGCGCCGGTGCTGGCGGGCACGGCCGCCTACCGCTGCGGCGCGGGATGGGTGCAGATCGCGGTTGACCGCGCGATCCTCGCGGCGGCGCTGTCGATCACGCCCGAGCTCGTCGGGCTGGGCCTGGATGAGCAAGACGACGCCCGCCTGCTCGAGGCGGCCGATCGCGCCGATGTGATTGTTCTTGGTCCGGGGCTGGGGCAGGGCGAGGCCGCGGTCCGCCGAACGATGCGGCTGATCACGCTGAGCAAGCCGATGGTCATCGACGCCGACGCGCTGAACATCCTTGCGGCGCGGGGCGCCTGGCCTGGCGAAGCGAAGGCGTCTGCGATCCTCACACCTCACCCCGGCGAGATGAAGCGGCTTCTGCCGCTGCTGGGCCGCACCGGGCCGGTGCCGGCCGACGACGCGGGGCGGATCGAACTGGCGCGGGCATCGGCGGCGGCGCTGGGCCAGGTCGTGCTGCTCAAGGGCGATCGCACGGTGATCGCCGATGACAGGCGATTCTGCGTCAACCGCACGGGCGACAGCAGCCTCTCCAAGGCGGGCTCGGGCGATGTGCTGTGCGGTGTGATCGGGGCACTGCTGGCGAGCGGGCTGGGGCGATTCGAGGCGGCGTGTGCCGCGGCGTGGATTCACGGCCGGGCGGGTGAGTTGGCCGGCGCACGTCTGGGCCGCCGCAGCGTTCTGGCACGCGATGTGATTGATCAACTCGGCGTCGCCCTCGACGCATACGAAGACCAGTTCGGCGTCACCGGCGCCGCAGACGACCGCGATCAACCGTAGTGTGAGAAGCCGAATCGCCCTGATGGAGAGCCCGATGACCCCAAACGCCGCCCCTTCACACACCAACCGCCTGGCGCAGGAATCGTCACCCTACCTGCTGCAGCACCAGCACAACCCGGTCGACTGGTATGCCTGGGGCCCCGAGGCCATCGAGCGGGCGCGGCGCGAAGACAAGCCGATCTTTCTCTCGGTGGGTTACAGCACATGCTATTGGTGCCACGTGATGGAGCGGCAGTGCTTTGAGAATCCGAAGATCGCCGAGCTGATGAACGAGCACTTCGTCAACATCAAGGTCGATCGCGAGGAGCGGCCGGATGTCGATCAGGTCTACATGACGGCTGTGCAGATTCTCACGCGTCACGGCGGCTGGCCGATGAGCGTCTGGATGACGCCCGACCTGCGTCCGTTTTATGCCGGCACATATTTCCCGCCGGCCGACATGCAGGGCCGCCCGGGCTTTCCCACGGTGTTGCTCGCGATTGCCGATGCGTATCGCAATCGTCGCACCGACATTGAAAAGACCGCGGGCGAGCTCGTCGATGTGCTGCAGCAGCTTGCCGAGCCGCGGTCACCGCGACAGGCCATGACCATCGACGCCCGGACGATCGGCACCTGGCTCACGCGGTCTACCGACGACTATGAGCCCCGGTATGGCGGGTTCGGCGCGGCGCCCAAGTTTCCCCGCCAGACGCTGCTCGAATTGCTGTTGCGCCATCAGCGACGCTCGCCCGATGAGCAGCGGCTTGGGATGCTCCGCCACGCGCTCGATGCGATGGCCGCCGGCGGCATCCGCGACCATCTGGGCGGGGCGTTTCATCGCTACAGCACAGACGCCCGGTGGCTCGTGCCTCACTTTGAGATCATGCTCTATGACAACGGCATGCTCGCATGGTGTTATGCCGAGGCCTTTGCCCAGATGGGCGAGGCGCGCTATGCCGAGGTGGCGAGGGGCATCTGCGACTTCATCCTCGCCGAGATGACCTCGCCCGACGGGGCCTTCTACACCGCGCTGGATGCCGAAGTCGATGCGATGGAAGGCGGCAGTTATCTCTGGACGCCCGGGGAAGTCGCGGCCGTTCTTGGTAAAGACGACGCGGGGCTGTTCAACCGCGTTTACGGGCTGGACCGTGGGTTTAACTTTGCCGATCCGCATCACGGCTCGGGCGAGCCGGATAAGAATGTGCTGTTTCTTCCGCAGCCGATCGAGGCGGCGGCCGGGCAGCTCGGGCTCGATATCGACGAGCTGGAGTCACGCCTCGCCGACATGCGGGCGCGGCTCTACGCGGCTCGTCGCGAGCGCAAGCAACCCTTGCTCGACACCAAGATCATCACGTCGTGGAATGCGCTGATGATCCGGGGGATGGCTCATGTCGGCGCGGTGCTGGCGGAGGGCCGTTATGTGTCGGCGGCCGAGAAAGCGGCGCTGTTTCTTGTTCAGCATCACATGGATGCCGCCACCGGTCAGCTCTGGCGCACCTCGCGTGGCGGGCGGCGTCAGCATGCGGGGTTTGTCGAAGACTATGCCTTCTTCGCCGACGCCTGCCTGGTGCTCGATGCCGCCGGCGCCTCGCGCGGCGGATGGCGCCTGCATGCCCAGGAGATGCTCGCCCAGATCCACGACCGCTTCGGCTCGGGTGATTCGGCAACGAGCGGGGCTGGCGCAGACACCCCCACTGACCACGGGTTGTATTTCAACGCGCTGGGCGCGGGCGATGTCATTGTGAGGCAGAAGATCGCCACCGATTCGCCGCTGCCCAGCGGCAATGCCGTCGCGGCCCGCGTGATGCTCGAACTCGGACACCGCGATTCGGCCCGCTCGATCATCGAGGCCTTCGCCCAGCCACTCGAAGACCATGCGGAGGGAATGAGCGCGATGATCGACGCGGCGGCCGAATACGTGGCGCGGCATGGCCCGATCGAGGCCGCCCCGTCAACCGGCGCGGCGGACCCGGCGGTTCCTCCGCAGAAGCTGGCGAGGGCGGTGGTTTCGCTCTCGGCCGAATGGTCATCACCGCGCGAGATCCGTGTGAGGGTCGAGGTGATCGATGGCTTTCACATCAACGCCCACGAGGTCGCGCCGCCGCTGCTGTCGACGCATCTTCTGGTGACGCCGGCGCAAGGTGCGTCGGTCAGCTATCCGCCCGGTGCTTCTCGTGCCGTAGCGGCGGCGGGCGAGGCGGCGCGGGTGTATGAAGGGTCGATCGAGCTTGTCGTGATGCTCGACGCCCCGCCGGCCGTGCCGGTCAAACTCACGCTCGCCTACCAGGCGTGCACGAGCGATGTCTGCCTTCCGCCTGCCACAAAGACGATCACGCTCGCGCCGCAGCCGTGATGACGGCAGGTCGACCGGGTCTATCGAGTTATCGCGCTGGCCGGACGCGTCAGGGGGGAGAGGCGGGTGACGTGGGCGTGGCGGGTGTGGGGGCGTCGCGGGGCGCCTGCGTGGGCGGCGGGGCCTGGCGCTGTTCGACGTTGGGCGGGCGGCGTTTACAATCGGTCGAATGACAAACCCGAGCACGTGGATTGAGATCAATGTGGCGCCGCAGCTGTCGGCCGCCCAGGCAGTGGCCTTTTTCGCGTTGACGGAGAAACAAGGGCAGAAGTCTTCGGTCCGACTACTCGGCGGCGCGGTCGATGCCGATGCCGCGGCCGGGGCGATGATCAAGGCCGAGATTGTCACGGGCAAGACAGGCGAAGTGGTCGCCGGTGTCGGCGCGGGCAAGGGCGCTCGCGTGGTCGTGGCGGGGCTGGGTTCGCGGGAATCGCTCAAGGTCGAATCGATCAGACATGCCGGCGGCGCGCTGGCCCGTTACTTCCGCAAGCACAAGCTCGAGCGGGCGGCGGTCGTTGTGCCCGAGGTGGAAGGTCACGAGCCGCAGGCGGTGGCCGCGGCGCTGGCCACCGGGCTGACGCTGGCGGGGGTTGATTATCGCGACCATCGTGGGACCGTCTCGAAGAGTGATCAGCCGCTCAAGCCGACACGGGTGACGCTCGTCGGCCCGGCGGGGCTCAAGGCCCCGGCCGCCCGCGCCGCCACGATCGCGCTGGCGCAGAATTACGCCCGCGCCGTCGCCTCTCGGCCGGGCAACGACATTAACCCGGTGTCGCTCGCGCGCGAGGCCGCCTCGATGGCCCGGTCCGCCGGTCTCAAATGCACGATCTTTGACGAGAAGAAGCTCGCCTCGCTGGGCATGGGCGGCATCCTCGCCGTCGGCGCGGGCAGCATCGCGACCCCGCCGCGGATGATCATCCTCGAACACCGCCCGCCGGCGGCGAAGAAAAACACCAAGCCTGTCCTGCTGGTCGGCAAGGCCATCACCTTCGACACCGGCGGCATCTCGATCAAACCCGCCGAGCGGATGGGGCGGATGATCTACGACAAGTGCGGCGGCATGACCGTGCTCGGCGTGATGCTGGCCCTCGCGCGGCTCAAGGCGCCTGTTCATGTCGTGGGCATCCTCAGCTCTGCCGAAAACCACATCAGCAGCCGGGCCTATCGCCCGGGCGACATTCTCAAGATGTATAACGGCGTGACGGTCGAGGTGACCAACACCGACGCCGAAGGCCGGCTTGTTCTGGGCGACGCGCTGGCCTGGGGCATCGAAACCTACAAGCCCCGCGCCTGTGTCGATCTGGCCACCCTCACCGGCGGGGTGGTCGTTGCCCTGGGCAAGACCATGGCAGGCGGCTTTGCCAACGACGATGCCCTCTGGTCCGACCTGACCCGTGCGCTCGACGCATCGGGCGAAAAGATCTGGCGGCTGCCCGTCGGCGACGAGCAGCGCGAACAGATGAAAGCCAGCGAACACGCCGACCTGATCAACAGCGCCGGCCGCGAAGGCCACCCGCTGCAGGGCGCGGCATTCCTGAGCTATTTCGTCCCGTTTGCCGGCAAAGACAAACTCCCCTGGGCCCATCTCGATATCGCCGGCGTCGGCGACACCGAGAAGGACATGCCCTATTACGCCAAAGGCGCCACAGGCTGGGGCGTCCGCGGGCTGGTCGAGTGGCTCACCGGCGGGTGACCATGCCGCTCCACCCTCCGCCCCGGGCGGTGCCTGCAGGCGATCGGTGACTGGCTCGTCGTGCGACCGCGCGCCCGGCGAAGGTGATCAGGCCGAGTATTGGCCACCGATGCCCACTGTGCGCAAGACCTGTGGGGGCGCGGCTTGGCTTCGGGTTCTACGGGAAAAAACAGCGGCCGGGAGTCTCGAAAGACTCCCGGCCGGTTTGTTGTTCGCCCGATGGGCAGAGGCATTGGAGCTGCCTCGGTGAACTCGCCTTGCCTGCCGCGGCTTAGCGGCGGCGGCGGGTGAGCAGGAGGGCGGCGGGGGCGAGGAACGCGAGGCCCGACGGCTCGGGAACGATGCGCCCGTTGATCTCAAACGCCAGGTCGGTGTTGTTGGGGTTCACGGGGTTCCACGGGAAGACCGGGTCACCGCTGCGGCCGGTCTTGCCGCCGATCTCGCCGATGTCGTTGAAGAGCCAGGCCATCTCCGAGTCGGCAATGGCGTCGGCGACGAGCCAGTAGGTGGTGTTGGCGTCGAGGCTGAGGTTGAACGGGGCGGTCATCAGCGCGCCGCCGTTGGGCACGTTGGAGACCGACGAGTTCTGCAGCAGCGTGCCCGGGAGGCCGCCGACGTTCGACCAGATCGAGACGTTGGTGAAATTCAGGCCGTCGAAATAGTTGAGGGCCAGGCGGGCGGAGGTGACCACGACGGGGAAGCTGCCGGTCTCGAAGCGCTGGGCCTGATCGACGTTGCCGATCGAGATCTCATCGGGGCCGTGCAGGATGTTGCCACCGCCCTGGAAGCCGTCACCGGGCTGCCTGAGGTTGGAATCAACCACAACAGCAGACGCGACCGAGGAAAGACCGCAGACCGCCAGAGCGGCCAAATATGAAACGCGCATAACCTACCCTTCCACTGAAGTGAGCTTGGGCATATTACCTAGCCGCACATCGCGAGCTAATGATAAGGCATCACGCCCATAACCAAGTGTGAATATACTGGGCTCATCGTTAAGATCAAGCGAAAATTTGACGAATATGCGGAGAGTGTCGATTGTTACACAATGCAAACTATATCTTAGTTTCTCGCTAACATTAGAACTATAGCAATAGTATAATTCGCTTTTTTCGATAGATTCTTTGCTCGTGCCAGTGCGTCGAGAACGCGACTGGGGTGGAAGCCTTTGATCGGCCCGGAGGGGGCTGACCGGCCGATAAACAAACAGGGCGCAGGTGATGCCGAGGTAACGTGGGGGCCGCCAACCGGTTTTCCCGGGACGGCAGGCAAGCCTCGGCCACGCATTGGTCGCAGGCGGGTTAGGTGGATTGAGCCGTGACCACCGTCACCACATCGCCGGCGCGCACGGTGCCGGGGTTGATGACGCGAGCATAGAGCCGGGCGCTGCCGGGATGGTGCTTGTGGCTCAGGCGGCCAAACGCGCTATTCCTGAACGAAGCCTGAATGGTGGCGCAGGGGGTGGTGTATTCCGTGATCTCAAGCTCGACCGGCGTCGTCGTCGTTTCGTCGGCCGGCGTGATGTGCAGGCGCACGCCCGGGGAGAGCGACCGCCATTCGATGCCGACGACGGTGAGGTTTTCGCCCGTCGATCCGGGAAAGATCGGGTGGCCTTCGGCCTGAAGCTGCTCGATGACTTCCAAAGCCAGCAGGCAGACCGCGCGCTCGGGCCCGCCGTGATACTTGAGGTTTCGCTGGCGGTCGCCTTCCACGCCGTCGGGGGTCAGGCGTGCGGCGGGAACGGCTCGCTTGGGTACGCCGCCTTCAGGCGCCACGTTGATCTGATAGACTCGGCCGACGCTCATGGGGCAAGTGTAGCTTCCCTCGCGACTCGTGTGTGAGACGGCGCATATGGATGGCTCTGAAGACCGGGCGACATCGGCATCGGGCGCATCGCCCCGGGGGATCGAGCCCGATCGTTCGGCCGCCGCGGCCGAGCTGCACCGCAGGCTTGTGGCGCTCGACCGCCTGCGAACGCCGGCCCTGCGGACAGCCTCTGCCGCTCTGGGCCTTTACATCGGAGTCGAAACCCAGACCGATCCGCGCGCCTACGTGTGGGACGGCATGCGTCGCGGCGGAGACCGCCGCCATCCGTTTGTCGTCTGGCAATACACCCTCGACGGTCGCGGGGCGTTCATCCACGGCCGCGGCGACGGGCGCAAGGCGGGCAAGGGGCGTGACGCCGGCATCGACCTCCATGCGGGCCGCGGGTTTGTTGCGGTGGTGCCGTCGGAGCATGTTTACCGGCTTCCAGAGTCGTCAAAGCGGTGGACATTCTTCTGGCTCATCACGCACCATCCCTACGTGGTGTCGCGCGTGGCTTCGGCGGTGGCGCGAGGCGGACCGATCATCGAGGCTTCGCCCGAGAGCGAGATGGTGTCGGCCGCGTCGCTCGTGTTTGAGCGGGCGTGTCGTGGGTTTGGCGATGCGCTCGAAGCGGAGTGGATGGTGATGGGCTGGATGATCGCCCTCGAGCGTCACTTCAACAGCGCCGCACGCGATGCCGCTGTTCGGCGCGCCAGAGCGTCTGCCGACTCGGCCGACACCGACCGGGCCGGCGCCGCCTTTGATGCCGACGGCGACGCGGGCGACCGGCTGCTTGCCGAGGCGACGCGGGCCGTGCTGGGGCGGATCGATCGGCCGGTCGACGTTTCCGCGCTCGCTGGTGCCCGGGGGCTTTCGCGCACGGCATACTCCCACCTCTTTCGACGGCAGACCGGCCTGTCGCCCGCGGCGTTCATGGCGAGGGTGAGACTTGAAGAGGCGGCGCGTCGCCTGATGGCGACCGACGCCCCGATCAAGGTGGTGGCCCGGGAAACCGGCTTTGCCGATGCGAATCATTTCTGCAAGGCGTTTCGCCGGAAGTATCACCTGAGCCCGGGCGATTTCCGCAGGCGGATGACGGGAGACGCAATAAACTCAGGAAGCAGTCGTTGAGGGCGTATCGTTGGGAAGTACCAGAAGAAGGGCACACCATGTCGGATGCGAATGACAACATCAACTTGAAACGACGACAGTTTGTGCTGGCGATTGCCGGTGCGTGCGCCTGCTGCGGGCTGGCGATGGGGCAGGATCAGGCCCAGGGTGATGGCGCCGAAGCGGCCGAAGGCGACGGCGCGGAGGAAGGCGAAGGCGGTCGTCGCCGACGTCGGCGCGGCGAAGGCGAAGGCGAAGGCAGTGATGGCGCGGGCGCGGAAGGCGGCGATGGATTCGACCGCCCGCGCCGTCAGCCGATCACCAAGGGCCGGATCGATGCCGGCCCGGTCAGCGGGTATGCCGCCGATGGCGTGTTTGACACGTACGTCCGATCGGCCGGCTTCTACCTGATCCGCTGGGAAAAGAAGCTGGTGGCGATGCAGTCACGCTGCACCCACAAGGGCTGCACGGTCAAACCCGCCGACGGGGATTTTTCGTGCCCGTGTCACCACTCCATCTTCAACGGGATGGGCGCACGCGTCGAAGGCCAGGCGCCGCGGTCGTTGCCTCACTATGCGATCAGCATCAACGACGACAAACATGTCATCGTCGACAACACCGTCGAGTTTGAAGAGAAAGACTGGGAAGCCGATGGCGCGTGGGTGGCGGTCGAATGATCACGAAGCCGGGGTGGTCACGAAGCCAGCGGATTACGAAGCTGGCGTGATCACGACGGCGGGGTGATCACAATGGTGTGGTGAACATGAAGGTTCGATGATCGCGGCCGGCCGCGGACCGCGGGCGGGCAGGGCAGCGGGCTGTTCAAGTGCGTGTGCGTTCAACCAACCACACCTTCAATGATGCTGTCTGACCCGACATGCTGGGGGCATGGATGAGAATAAGCCGAAGACGGCGGAGATATGGCGGGAGCGGATCGTGGCGTGGCAAGCGAGCGGGCAGACGGTGCGCGCGTGGTGCAAGGAGCACGGCTGCCACGAGCACGCGTTCTACTGGTGGCGGGCGAAGTTGGGGTTGTCGCCGACGCCTAGGAAGCGGCGGGTGACGAAGCCGGTGCGGTTTGCGGAAGTGGTGGTTGAACGCCACGGTCTTGCATCGGCGCTGAGACCAGCGAGCAGTTGGAGTTCATCCCCGCGTCGTTCAAGGTCATCGTCCACAAGCGAATGAAGTACGCCTGCAAAGCGTGCGACGCCGACGCCAGGGGCGCGAACATCACCCTCGCCGACAAGCCCGAGCAGCCGATCGACAAAGGTCTGCCCGGTCCCGGCCTGCTCGCGCACATCATCACCAGCAAGCTCGGCGACCACCTGCCGCTCTACCGACTCGAACAGATCTTCGAGCGTCAGCAGGTCCACATCGCCCGCAGCACGATGTGCGCGTGGATGCTCGCCTGCTCGGACTTGGTCAAGCCGCTGGTCGATCTGATGAGCGATCGCGTGCGGCAGTCGAAGGTGATCCACACCGACGACACCCGCGTGCCGGTGCAGGATGAGCACGTGAAGGGCAAGTGCAAGAGCGGCCGGATCTGGACCTACATCGGCGACGAGCATCACCCCTACGTCGTCTACGACTACACGCCCGACCGAACCCGCGCCGGGCCGAGCACGTGGCTCGCCAACTTCAAAGGCTATCTTCAGGCCGACGCCTACGGCGGGTACGACGGCATCTACACCAAGGGCGATGTGACCGAAGTCGCATGCTGGGCTCACGCGCGCCGCAAGTTCTTCGACGCCAAAGACACCAACGGCAAGCGATCGGCCCAGATGCTGGAGTTCGTCCGCCAGCTCTACGCCATCGAAGACGAGGCGAAGGCACTGGACCACGATGCCCGTCGCGACCTGCGACATCAGAAGAGCCGCCCGATCCTCGAGCAGATCAACGTCTGGCTCGCCTCCTTCAGTTCCGGCACGGTGGTCCTCCCACGCAGCCCGATGGGCCAGGCCATCACTTACACCCTCAACCAGTGGGCCGCACTCTGCAGGTACGCTGACGAAGGCTTCCTGAACATCGACAACAACGCCGCCGAACGCGCCCTGAAGCGGGTCGACATCGGCCGCAAGAACTGGCTCTTCGCCGGTCACGACCAAGCCGGTGCAAGCCACGCCTGCCTCTACAGTCTGATCGCCAGCGCCCACCGACACGGCCTCGATCCGCAGAAGTATCTCATGTCCGTCCTGGCCAAGATCGGACAGACCAAGCTGAGCCAGATCGACCAGTTCCTGCCGGAGAAGTGGAGGGCGGAAGACGCGGCTATAGGTCCGGTGTGTCGGAACCGACGGGATAGGGCTCGCCTGCCCATCTTCAGCTCTCCACGGCACCAGTTGCGGCCTTCCGAATACGGTCCACCAGTTGCTCGGCATCCGCCAGCGAGAACTCCATCTTTTTTTGCCTGTAGAACTCAAACGCGAGCGCGTTGGCACCGTGCAGCTCGCGGATCACGAAGTCGAGCGCCGCATCGCTCTCCACGATGTCCACCGGCACCGCGACGTGCACGAGTACCAGCTTGGACTTCGCCGAATACTTCGCTACCCGCCCGTGATCCCAGTCGGGCTGGCCGACGACCGAGCCAGGCGTGCAGAACACGACATTCACAGCCGGCACCGCCCCCTCCGCATAGAACCCGCGAGCCTCAACCGCGGCTCGCATGGCAGCCGTGATCGCCCGTTCGATCCGGGTACCGCGCAACTCGGGGCCGCCGTGATGTGCGCCAATCGTAATCATTATCTGCCTCCTATACGCGAGCCTGCCCAGAGTTCCAAGTTGAGTGGCCCGTATTTCGTCTCCACCAAGTTCCGCTCCATGCGGAGCATGTCCAGGCGCCGTCCCTGCGCGATTGGGAAGATGCTCTTGTCGGCAAGGAACTGCGCGGAGTAACGGCCGTTCAGGTCCTGCGTGATCCCCCACTTCAGTAGGTTGCCGTTAACGTCTTCGAGCCGATACAGATAGGCCATTCGACTTGAAAGTGCCGAGTTGCCGTGGACGCCTTCGACGCTCCGGAGCCAACTCGCGTAGCCGCTCTTGAAACCCGTACCCAAGGCGCGCCTTGCGTGTGGCTGACCCAGTCAGCCATCTCCATCGCGCCACCGCGAGCCCGATATGCTCGCCAGGCTTCAAGACGTTGCGTCAGGCGCGGATTAACGATCGAAGTGGGGTTCGCGGAACGGACACTCAAGTGCGTGCTGTGATGTCGATGGAGGCCGACACCGGTCTGCGGCCTGGCGGCATCCCACGGCCCGTCAATGGGCGGCCTTTATGCAAAAGCCCACCGCAGCGCCGTCAGCCAGGCGGTGATGGTGATGGGCGAGAGGATGGTCGTCCAGAAGACGACATCGGCCGACAGCTCGGCGTCGCCGCGCATTTCCAATACAAGCAGCAGCGTGTTGATCGCGGTGGGCACCGACGCCGCGAGGATGAGGGTCTCGGCCGGCCAGGGCCATAGATCGAGGATGGGGATCTCGAGATACCCGAAGCCCGCGAGCATCAGCCACATCACCGCCGGGCCGGCGATCAGCCGCATGGTCACCACCAGCATGACTGGTCTCCAGCGCGGCCACCGCCAGCTCGAGGCGAGCTGAGCGCCCAGTGTCACCAGCGCCAGCGGCACCAGCCCGTTGGCGAGATATCGCGCGGGCTCGTTGATCCACGGGGGCAGCGCGTTGGACGGATCGGCCTTGAGGTAATACTGCGCCACGAAGGCCGCGAGAATCATCGGCAGCGTCGGCAGCTTGAGCACGGCGATCAGGCTGCCGCGCCAGTTGATCGGGTCTTTCGAGCTGAACGAAGCCAGCGCGGTGCCGATCGTGAAGGTCAGCATGTTCATCGTGAAGAGCACGAAGACCTGCGTGGCCGGCCCGTCCTTCATGCCGTCGCCCGGCGGGAAGGCCAGCGTGATCAGCGGCAGGCCGTAGTTCCCCGAGTTGTAGAACATCACCGCCAGCGCGCAGGCGGACGTGGTCGGACGGCTGACGCCTGTCGAGCGGCACAGCCCCCAGACCAGCGTGCCCATCGCCACCATGTGCAGCGCGACAATCAGGATGATGCCCGAGATCTGTGTCAGGTCGAGCGTCGAATGGGCGACGTTGTAGAACACGAACGCCGGCGAAAACAGATACAGATTCAGCTTGGTGAGCGACGTGATGTCGATCTTGAATGCGACGCGCATCGCGGCGCCCAGGGCGACCATCACCAGGATCGGCGCGACGATATCCAGCAGGACATTGAGCAGCATGGCAGGCCGCCGGGGCGACAACCCTTGCACCCGCGGCCGCAGGGATGGTGGGGCAAGCGGGGCGGGAGAGCAAGGGGCGGCGGAAATGACAAATGGCCGTGCGTCTTGGATGTGACGCACGGCCATCATGTTTATTGCGGAAGATTACGGCTCGCCCGCTCAGGCGACGATGATCGGTCCGACGCCCTGTGTGAGGTTGTCGGCGCTATTCGTGTCGGCAAACTCGATCCGGGCGAAGATGAAATACTGCCCGGGCTCGAGGTCATCGGGGATCGACTGCGTGACGTTAAACCGCCTCGACGCGCCGGGCGAGAGGCCCAGGCGCACCGCGCTGCTCTCAAGCTCGACCGCGGTCGATTCGTCGAACGTGTCGGTCTGCGAGAGGAAATAGCGGACGGTCTGCGTGCCGCTGTGGCGGATGTTCCCGTTGTTGGTGACGGTGAGCTGTCCGGCGATGCGGCCGTCGGACGCGTCGGTGTCGGTGCCGGCGAGCGCCGCCTGCAGGTTGACGAACGGCGGCGCGATGTTGACCGGGCCCAGCGCCGCGGTGTCGTTGTTGGCGGTGTTGGCGTCGCCGATTCCCACGCCAGTGCCGATGCGGGCGAGCAGGAAGTAATCACCCGCCGGCCGGTCGGTCGGCGTGGTGAGGCGGAAGCTGCCGCGCTGCGAGCGTCCGGGGCTGATGTTGGCGCGGAGGTTGACCGCCCCGAACTCGACGGCGGTCTCGTCGATCTGCTGAGTGGTCGAGAGGAAGAACGTGATCGGCAGCGTGCCGCGGGCCCGGGTGTTGCCGTCGTTAAAGACGGTGAAGCGGCCCGACAGTTGCCTGCCGCCCACCAGCGATGCCGGCAGCGTTCCGGAGAGCTCGCCGCGGAAGTCGAAGAACGGCGGCGCGATGTTGACCGTTCCGACCGCGTTAGAGGCGTTGTCGGTCGTATCCGATTCGGCGATCGCGCTGTTGTCGTTGACGCGGGCGATGATGAAGTAATCGTCCGCCGCCAGGTCGGTGGGCGAGTTGGCCCTGAAGTTCAGCCGCTGCGAGCGCCCGGGGCTCAGGTTGGCGCGGAGGTTGACGGTGGCGAAAGCGGTCGACGTTTCGCTGATTTCGGGGGTGGTTGAGAGATAGAGCGTGACGGGCAGCGTGCCGCGGAAGCGGGTGTTGCCGTCGTTGAAGACCGTGACGCGGCCCGACAGGCGGCTGCCCCCGACCACCGCCGACGGCAGCGTGGCCGACAGCTCGGAGCGGAAGTCGAAGAACGCCGGGGCGACGTTGAACGTGCTGTCGGTGGCGTCGCTGTTGTTGGCGGTCGTGTCTTCGCTGACGGTTTCGTTGCCGTTGACGCGGGCCTGGAGGAAGTAGTCTGCCGCAGCGCGGTCCGACGGAAGCGTGAGGCGGAAGGTGAAGGTGCGGCTCTGCCCGGCGCGTAGGCTGATGCGGGTGTTACGCGTGTCAAACGCGGCGCCGTCGACGGAGGTGTCGGTGTCGAGGAAGAACTCGACCGGCACGGTCCCGCTGAAGGCGGCGTCGCCCGAGTTGGTCACGGTGACCCGCGCGGTGATGGTCGACCCGCCGACGACGGCGGTGCCCTGCGTGGCGGTGGAGACCGACACGGTGAGGTCGGGCGACATCTCCGCCGGCGGCGGCTCGACATCGCCCAGCGCCGGGTTCTGGCGGGGCCCATAGAAGGTGATCGGGTTATCCTGCCCGGGGATGACGAAGGCGGCCGAGTCGGCGGTGCCCAGCGCGTTGCCCGACGCATCGCGGAAGGTCAGTCGAAGCTGCGCCTGCGGACGGTTCACGTCGGGCACCGTCCAGGTGTATTCATTAAAGTCCGGCACGCCGGTGGCGATGCGGGTGAAGTTCGTGCCGGTGAAGTAATCGATATCCACCTGCACCGAGCCCGCCGGCGACATCCACCGCAGCGCCTGAAGGCTGCCGACCGGCAGCGTCGCGCCGCCGGTGACATTGGTGAAGCCGGCCGAGGCGAGGTTGCCGCGGAGTGAGACGTAGCCGTCCTGCGTGTCGCCGGCGCCGTTGGCGATGTCGCGCACGCGGAAGCGCACCCGCTCGGCCGCGGTCGAGGGCAGGGCGATGTCGGCAAAATCTTCGGTGACGTTCGACGCCACGACCGTCCAGTCGCCCGTGCCGGTCTGCATCTCCACCTGAACGGGGTTGTCGCCCGCGTAATTCCAGGCGACGCGGATCGACTGGCCCGTTCCGAATCGGCCGCCGCGCGTGGGCGAGAGAATGGTCAGCGCGCTGGCGGCGCTGTTTTCGACGCTGAGCAAGTCGCTCTGCGCCGCCGGGGCGATGGCTTGCCCGGCGTTGTTCTTCGGGGTGACCAGGATTCGATAGTTTGAGCCCGTCGCGATGTTCGTCGGCACGGTCCAGCGATAGACGCCGGTGTTGCCGGTGTTGGTGGCGATGGGGAAGACCGTCGTGCCGTCGGTGTAGGCGATGTCAACGAGGATCGCCGCCGGCGCAGAATAGCGGATCGTCTTGCTCGAGCCGGGGCCCAGGAGGGTGGTTGCGGCGGGCTCGAAGACGCTCACCGCGTCGGCCGCGAAGCCCAGGGTTTCTGAGCCGAAGGGGAACGCGTCTGCGTGGCCGTTAAAGAGGGTGGTGTTGTCGTAGATGAAGCGGGTGTAGGGGATGGTTCCCGGGTTGCCGCTGGGCGAGGCGTTGTTGTCATAGTAGTTGCCGCCGAAAATGGGGCCCGCATCGAGCGCGCCGGTCGCGGGCTGCTGCAGGTGGTTGGAGGCGGTGTTGATGAAGCGGTTGCGGGCGAACAGGATGTCATCCGAGTCGGGCTGCAGGAACAGGCCCGCGCCCAGGTCTTTGACGATGTTGTAGTAGTTGACGTTGTCTTCAGACCGCTCGAATCGGATGCCGGTCTGCAGCGTACCCGAGGTGGCCGACAGGTAGTTGCGCGAGATCTCGGTGTTGAAGCCGCCGACCAGCTGCACCATGCCGTTGGTGATGTTGTCGTGCGAATAGTTCTCGATCACCAGGTTGTTGGTCGGGGCGTTGCCGACGGAGATCAGGTCGGTCTTGTCGTTGTCGTTGAGGAAGATGCCGCCCTGTCCGTTCTGGGTGACCTCGTTGCCCCAGATCAGGTTGTTTGAGGTGCGGAAGAGGGCGACGCCGTTTTCGACGCTGCCGGTGAAGCGGTTGTTGAAGATCAGGTTGTAGTTGCTCTCGGAGTTGAGAAACACGCCCGAGCCCGACGGGCGATTCTGCGCCCGGCCCGACGACTCAACCACGTTGTTGGCCACCACGTTGAAGTTGGCGCCGTTGCCGTTGGTGTCGCGGTCGAGGGTGATGCCGTCGTTGATGAAGCCGGTGATCGTGTTGTAGGCGATGTAGTTGCTGCGCGAGGTGATGGCGATGCCGTTGGGCGAGCCCGAGATGGCGTTGCCCAGCACCCACGTGCCCGACGAGCCGGTGCCCAGCGAGATCGAATAGTCGCGGGTCGAGCCCTGGAGCGTGTTGCCCTTGATGATCACGTCGGTCGAGCCGGTGCCGATGGTGATCGAGTTGGTGTGGGCGATGCCGATCGTGTTGCCCTCGATGACCACGCCGTCGGCATTGCGGACAAACACGCCCGAGCCGCCGTTGAGCGAGGTGTTGGGCGTCAGGGCGAGGTCTTTGACCACGATGTTCGAGATGATCACGCCCGACTCAAAGAACCGGTCAACCGCCACGCTGTCGGCCCCGCCCACGACGGAAAAATCTTCCAGCCGCGTGTTGCTCGACACGACGTAGATGCCCTTAAACTCGTTGGAGGGGATGTTGATGATCGACTGCCCCGCGCCTGCCCCGCGGATGGTCAGCCCCTTGTTCACAAACAACGACGCCTGGTTGATCTCCTGCGTCACCCCGACATTGTAAGTGCCCGCGGCCAGGATGATCGTGTCGCCCTCGCTGGCGCCGCGGATCGCCGCCTGAATGTCGCCGCCGGCCGGCACGTTGATGTCGGCAAACAGTCGGCGGTGTTCGAGATTCTCGACCGTCGCAAAAGCCGCCCGGCGGGTGGCGGCGCGAGCCGTCGTGCGCCTGGCGGCGCCGTGTGAACGAGTTCGGCCGGCAGAATCGACGCCGGCAAGGCGGGGGAGCGAGCGGGGCTGGCTGAAAATCACGCGGGTTCTCCTGGTGGATGAGCCTCAGTCGACAAACGGCACGTCGGCAGACTGTCCGCATCGAAAAACAACGACTCCCCGGGCCCGATCGATCCTGCCCGGTTGTGCCGTCCGATAACCCTCTGCGATACAGTCGCCCTGTCTGCGATATCATCGGCCCTTCGGCCGACTACATTTCAGTTCCATGGCTCGCAATCGATCGGTGCGACCACCCCATTCCATACGTCTTAACCCGACATGCGGTTGGGCTCACGGTGATTTGTTGGAATGTTGCCCGCTCTCGCCGCCCGTGGCTTGGCCGGCCGGTGCATCGCCCGGGGCGGGTGTGCCGACCTGCCCGGGCCTCGGGGGGCTCGGCTCCGCAGGCGGCGGCACGACGACTTCGCCGCCCATCCGACTCAGCCCGCCCGTTCGGGCGTTCCACGCCCAGGCCGCCAGCGTCTCTCCGGGGTTGAGCCTCTGGGGCGACAGGTGTTTCTGCCACCCGCTGTAGCGCAAACTCCTGTCAGAAAAGGCCCGGGCCACATCCCGCCTCTCATAGCCGACGTCTTCGACCACCGCCACCAGCCGCCCGATCGCCTCGCCCTGGAGCGTGGTCAGCACGACCGCATCGGCAGGTCGATGCTCGTCGGAAATTCTCGACCAGCCTCGGAGGTGATACCCGCTGGTCGAGACCGTCAACTCATCGATCCGGCCGACGCCCGCGGCCTCGCCGGGTCGGATCATCGTCGCCACGTCTGCCGGTTGGATCAGCGGGTAGGAAAGCCGACCGGCGGCCGCAAGACGCGGAGCAAGCGCCTCGACCGCCGACGGATCGGGATACACGCGGTGTCGAATCGCCTCGGCCTCGAGCATCGTCGGTGACCACTGCACCAGCGCCGCCGACGCCGCGCGATGCAGCGAGTGGATGTGGATCTGATCCAGGGTGTAGGGCAGCGAGACGGCGATCAGCAGCATGATGGCGCCGCCCGACACGCGGAGCACTGGAAAGCGCAGCGCCGCAAGTCGGCCGGGCCGCGCGCCCGGCGCGGTCGCGATCCACAGCATCGGCACCACGCTCACCCAGATCGGCAGGGCGAAGGTTGTATAGCGGCCGGAGAGCGCCGTCGCCATGCCCAGGTCGAGGCGGCCGTTGGCAGTCAGCAACGCGCTGCACACGCTGTATCCGCCCAGCGCGATCCACGGCATCGCC
>CAZBOE010000010.1:30004-47086 GCA_964493365.1 uncultured Tepidisphaeraceae bacterium
GATACCGCCATCGCCAGTAGCGCCGCGGCAAACGCCGCCACCACGACACAGCCCACCGCGTGCGCGGTCTGCGTCCGCTCGGTCAAACCGGCAGCGTTTCCGATAAACGCGAGCGCGTATTCGATCAGTTCGTCCGGGCGGGTCGCCGCGGGGCTGGTCTGCGTGTGGGCGGCAGGCCTCTGAAAGTCGATGAAGTACAGCCAGGCGATCAGTGCCGCCGTCAGCGGCCACGCGATGCCGACGATCAGCCGCCACGGCAGCTTGCGGCCGGCCGCCGCGCCGGCGCGCGGGGTTTCGCGGGGCTGCAGCAAGACGAGCGGAAAGAGCAATCCCCACAGGAGCAGGCCGTTGGCATAGGAGAACGTTGCGACCAGCGCCATCGCGCCCGCGAGCCCGGTCCGCTGCGGCACCGACCCGCGCATCATCGACAGTCGGGGCGATGTCAGCGCCACCGCCGCCCACACCAGGCACGCCGCGGGAATGACCGTGACCAGTTGGATGCCCCACAGCAGGTTCTCATACTGTGAGGGGCACAGCAGCAGGGCGGTGGCGATCAGCGTTGCACACGCGGCGGTGAGGCCGGCCGGGTCAGACTCGATCCGCCTTGCCGTCTCGCGGATCAACAGCGCCGCCCCGACGCATGTCACCACGAGCACCAGCCACGTCACCGCCATCTCGACTCGCGTGTTCCACCCGGTCAGCGCCGCAAGGGTGAGGAAGATGATCCGGGGGACAACCTTGCGGCTCTCGTTGTGCTGGGCGAACAGCTCGCCCCAGGTGGGGTAGCCGCGCTCGGCCGACGCGACGATCAGCCTGGCGATCTCCCACTGATCCCAGTAGGCGGTGGAGACGCCGAACTGCACGATCAGCATCAGCGCCACACCCATCGGGATCAGACATGCCGCAAGCACCGCCGCCGCCCAGCGCCGGTGGACCGACCGCCGGGGCGGTGCGACAGGCAACGCATCGGGCAGCCCCGAGGACGACGTGCGGGGCGGGGTGTCGATTGCCGAGTTGGGCGTCGAACTCGGGATCGTGTGCGGCGTCATGCGCGGCGTCGCGGCGGGCGTCGCCTCGGGAACGGCTTGGGTTGTCGCGCCATCTGCCCGGGTCGAGCCTCGCGCGGGGGGCACGGGCGAACCATCGCCCGCCGGAGCGTCGGCGGGCGCGAGCGGGATAAGGTCGTCAGATGGCGAGCTGGTAGTCACAGGCGTCGGGGCGGAAGTTGGGGTTGTATGCCGGGTCGGTCTTCATCTCGTCGCGCCAGCGCTTGTGAAACGCCGCGATCTCGCGCGGATCGACTCCCGACTTGCTCACCGACTCATGATGCCTCACCACGCAGTGCGGCGTCCAGACGATTCGAAACCCCGCCCTGCGCAGGCGAAGGCAGTAGTCGATGTCGTTGTAGTTCATGTGGAACGACTCATCGAGTCCGCCCATCGAACGGTAAAGCTCGGCCCGCGTCATCATGCAGGCCGCGGTTACCGCGCTGTAGTTGCGGTGCACCAGCGCCGAGTTGAAATAGCCCGGCCAGTCGCAGGGCAGTTCGTAATAGGCGTGCCCCGGGTTGCCCCCGTTGACGATCACCCCGCAATGCTGGAGCCGCCCCGTCGGAAACAGCAACTTGGCCCCCACGGCGCCGATCTCGCCCTGCTGGCTGAACATCAGCAGTTGCTCGATCCAGTCGGGAGACTCGATCTGCGTGTCGTCGTTGAGCAGGACGAAATGTTCGCCCGTAGCGGCCGCCGCGCCGGCGTTGTTGGCCTGGCTGAAGTTGAACGGCTTTGCGTAAGTGACGCGCCGCACGCCGTGCGCATCGAGCGTGCGCGCCAGGTCGGCGGGAATGTCGCCCGGGTTGACCAGGATGATCTCGATGTTGTCCCACGTCGATCGCGCCCGGATCGACTCGACCGCCCGCGCCGCCCAATAGGTCATCACGCCCTCGACGCTCACCGGGCGGCAGGCGCTGGGGATGATCACGCTCACGCGCGGCTTGCCCGCGATCGCATACCGCACCCGGTGATACCCGTCGGCGGGGCCCTGTTCGACGCTGCCGGCGCGGTTCGTGCGGGCGAGGTGGGCTTCGATCGCCCGCCTGGCCGCGAGATGTGCGGTCGGCTTGGCGTGCGATCCCGACGCGGTCGAGCCCGGGTGAACCCGCCAGTGATACAGCACATCGGGCAGGTGCGCGATCTTCGATGTCTGCTCGACCACCCGCAGCACCAGGTCGTAATCCTGCGCCCCGTCAAACTCGCTGCGGAACCCGCCCACCCGCTCGATCAGCGAACGCCGATAAACCCCGAGGTGGCAGGTGTACATGCATGCCAGGAAATACTCGGGCGACCACTGCGGCTTGAAGAACGGATCGCACCGCCGGCCGGTTTCGTCCAGCTTGTCTTCGTCGCTGTAGAGCATGTCGAGCGAAGGGTCTGCTGTCAGCCGCTCGGCCACCGCGAGCAGCGCATGCTCTGCCATCACGTCGTCATGATCGAGCAGCGCGACATAGGGCCCGCTCGCCAGCGCCAGCGCCGCGTTGGAGGCGGCCGAAATTCCGCCGTTGCGGGCGCAGCGCGTCACCTTCACGCGCGGGTCGCGCGCCGCGTACTCCTGCAACACCGCCTGCACGTGCGGCGCGGGAGACGCATCGTCGGCGATGCACAGCTCCCATCGCGGATAAAGCTGCGCCATCACCGAGCCGATCGCCTCCCGCAGGAACGGCTCGGGCGTGTTGTAGACGGGCATGATCACCGAGATGGTCGGCGCATCGGCGAGCGCCGCCGCCCGGGTTCGCAATTCGCTCCGTCGCTCGTCGGTGAGCGCCCGGGCCGCGATCCAGCGGTCATAGTCGCGCGCCTCGGTCACGCCGGCCGACGCCGCGGCGCCCGATGCGTTGATGCGCAGTTGCCTGATGAATGCCGACCAGTGGCCGCTCGCCAGCAGGCGCAGCCCGATCGCGATCGACGGCCGTCTGGCGCCGGTGAGGCCGGTCAGCGCCGCCACGTTGCGGGCCAGCGCTCGAACGTCTGAACTGATCGTGTGCATGAGCCTTTGATACAAGGGTCTTCCCGGGCGTCGGGCGTCACTTCATGCAGACCACGTAAAACTCGTTGCCCGCGTCGTGGTGCCTGGGCGGATGCCGCCACAGCGACGACCATGGCGTCTGGCCTTTGAGATATTCCAGCAGCATGAAGAAGCTTTCGTGCGTGAAGGTGTGGTAGTGGACGTCGGTCGACTTGTAAAACGCCGACCGCGCCGTGAGCTCCCACGCCGGCTCGTTGAGCACGAGGCGGTGCCACTCCATGTAGTGTTCGAGGTCGCGGTCGCGGCAGGGCAGCAGGTGATCCGCCACCATGTGATCCAGCGAGGTCAGCGACCGCAGCGAGTTGAACGTGCGTGCGCGGTCGGGAATCGTCATGACCAGGTAACCGCCCGGCTTGAGCCGGTCGTAAGCCGTGAGCATCGCCTTGATCGGGTCGCGCACCAACTGGATCACGTGGGCCGCGATGATGTAATCCGCCGACCCCGGCGCGATGTGGTTCATCTGGTCAAACGCGTCAAAGCCCCCGGGCACGAGCGGGTCGGCCGACGTATCGACCACCGTCCCCGGCGGCTCGATGAATGTCGTCACCGCATCCTCGGGCACCGGCGCCGGGGCCCGCCCGGGTGAAAACTCATACCCACGACCGCTGCACCGGGAGACCAGCAGCTCGCGCATCTCGTGCGGAGCCAGGTGCATCGCCGGGCGCTCGAAGTCGGACGAGCGGTCCAGCGCCGGCAGACCGGGCCCCAGCGGGATCTCGGTCAGCAGCGCATCGTCAAGCCGGTGAATCGGGGCCTTGTCCAGCCCCCGGCGGATGAGCCAGTCGGGCGAGGGAACATGGCGTCGACGCCCCTGGCAGATGCGGAAGACCGCGCTGTTAAACCCACCCGTCGCCGACATCACAAGGTCTCCCTCGCTCACGCTGAACGCCGATGCGTCGCCGGCCGATTCGGCATGCGTTGTCGTGGGTGCGGTCATCTCCTGCGATGTTGTCATTGAGATTTGGCCTTTCTGCCGGTCTGCCCGGCCGCCAGCGCGGCGCGACGCGCCCGCAGCACCGATCGCCTTCCCCTGTACTCACCCCAGAAACGGGCGAATGTTCGGGCATACACGCCCATCCGCCGCCGCAGCGTCAGCCCGCACGACTGGCCGGCAAGCCAGTCAACGTCGTGCCGGGCGAACGACCGCGTAAACCGCAGCACGGTGAGCAGATCGCTTACGCCGTCGTAGTTGAAATACTCCTGCCAGAACGCGTGCTCCTCGCTCGCCCGGCGGACAGCCTGCCTGGGCGGATAGTCGTGCGAGTGGTAGACCGGCGCGTCCGACGCGTAGGCGATGCGATAGCCATGCTCCAACACCCGCCGGGCCCAGAGCTGATCTTCGCCCCAGCGCACGTCAGGATACGGGATCTGACGCCACACGCTGCGCCGCATCGCCGAATTGTTATCCGAGTAATAGTGCAGCCGCTGACGGTATCGCAGATCCGACCGGTAACGCACACGGTCGTCGATCCCCACGACCGGCTGGCCGGCCATCGAGTCGAAAAACGCCGTCAGGTCGCGGCGCGTGAGCGGGTCGGCGTCTTCGTAGGGCAGGTGTCTGCCGAACGCCCCCGCGATATCGGGCGCCTGTTCCACCGCCCCGACAAGCCGCGCCAGCCAGTGCGGCTCGGCCGGCGTCGCGTCATGGGTCAGCAGCACGATGACGTCTGAGCGGCTCAGGCTCGCCCCGAGGTTGCGCGTGCGACCGTGGCCGAACTCCGACCGCGCGATGCGGTGGAGCCGGGTCGGGGCTCGGCCGGCGCGGGCGAACGATTCGACCGCTTCGATCGTGCCGTCGGTCGAACCCGAATCGACCACGATCAGCTCATAGTCCCAGGGCGTCTGTTGTCGGCCGACGCCGTCGAGCACGCGCGACAGAACCGGCCCCGCATTGAGCGTGGGGATGACGATGGCCGCTTTGGGCCCGCGCGTGCTCATGATGCGCCCCCGCCTGCGCGGGCGTCAGACGATCCGGCCGATGATCCGCCGACCGGGCCGCCGGAAGCGTCAAACAGCGACACGCCCTCGATCAGCGCTCGCTCGACCGTCTTCGCGCTGGCTTCCCAACTAAACGACCCGGCAAACCGCACTGCCCGCGCCGCCTGCGCCTCGCGGCGGGCCGGGTCGGCCAGCATCGCCTCCAGCACATTGGCAATCGCCACCGGGTCGGGCTGCACAAGCTCGGCCGTCAGGTCGGGGAACGACAACCGGCTGCTCTCGCTATCGAGCTCGACCACCGGCAGCCCGCACGCCATCATTTCCCGCGGGATGATCGAATAGTTGGTCGCGGAGAACACCATCCCGATCGTCGCCACGTTGTAGAGCCGCCCGAGGTCCGTCGCGCCCAGCACGCCGTGGCAGGTGTACGAATATCCGAGCTGCGGCGTGCCGATCTCCTGGCCGAAGAAATCGACGTGGAAATCGACGCCCCGCTCGGCCAGCACATCAAACGCGAGATAGCCCAGCTCGACCGCCCGCCGCGCCGTGGCGCCGCGCGCGTAAAACGCGATGCGGTTGGAGCCGCGAGTTGCCTCGGGCAGGATCCGATAGCAGTCGGTGTCGGCCGCCTGCTCAAACGCGACAGCCCGCATGCCGTATTTCTCTTGCGCCATCCGCGCCAGCCATGGCCCGCCGCAGATGGCGTCGAAACCGAAGTGATAGGTCGCCTCGGCCAGCAGCGCCTCGGCGCCCATCGGATAAAACAGCGGCTCGTAATCCTGGATGAAGTAAAACCGCCTGCGGAAGTTGCCCGCCGAGCGGACGGGATAGCACGTCCAACGGTCGGTCGCGATGATCGCGTCGCCGCTGAGGGTCGACATGTCCTGCGGCAGGATTTTCACCGCCGCCTTGACGGGCAAAAAGTGGTTGTGCAGCAGCGAGGCGAAGTGGCTCGCCGTGCGGTGGTCGTCGTGGGCCAGCACCTGCACATAAAGCGTGACGGAGTGTCCGAACGATTCGAGGAAGTGAATCATGCGGACGATGTTCATCATGCCGCCCGCGCCGGCCGCAAACACCGGCACAACCCACGCGATGTCCAGCGAGGCGGTGTCGAGCGCCCGCCCCGGGCCCACCAGCGCCGCGGGGCGATAACGCGTCACGAACCGGAAGATGTCGTAGAACTGGTGCTCGCGTCGGCGGGTGATCTTTGGCTCGGGCGGCGTCTCGACGCCCGCCCGCTCGAGCTGCTCGACCTGGTGCACCAGCGGGTTGATGCCCGCTTCCAGCGCTTCCGGATGGCCAAGCAGATAGACCACGCCGTCGAAGTCGGGGTTGGGCTTGCGCCCTTCAAAGCCGCCGAGCGCGAGGTAGTGCGCCAGCGGGTTGATGCCCGACGCCGCGACGTCGAGGTTTTCACGCAGGTAATAGTCGGTGTCGAACAGCGGGTGCGGACGGCGTCGCTCGCGGACGCCGTGCACGATGAAATGCACCAGCGGGTTGATGCCGCTGCGGCGAAGGTTGTCATCGCGAGACAGGTAATAACCGGTGTCGAAGAGGGCGTTGGGCTTGCGCCCTTCGCGCCAGCCGTGGCGAAGGTAGTGACGCACCGGGTCGGCCCCCGCCCTGGCGACATCGGGATATTTCCTGCGGTAGAACCCCTGATCGACCAGCCCGCTGGCGCGGACCAGCGCCTCCTGCCGCGCCATTGACAGCCCGCGCAGCGGATTGGCCGACGCCGCGCCGATCAGCATCGACAGCACCGACGCCCGGCGCCGCGCGTGTTGCCGGTGGAGCTTGATCAGCGACGAACCCAGCTTTCGGGTGAGCTGGTCACGCGTGCGGTGCAGCGCCGCCGACTGCCCCAGCGCGCCCTCGCGCTGGGCGACGGTATGCCTGAGCTGGGCCGCTTCCTGCCGGAGCGTCCGCATGTCCGCGCTCATGCGTGACACCGTCCACCGCAGTTCGCGGATCATCGACTCGGCCTCGTCAGCCCGCTGTTGCGCCGCCCCGGCGGCACGGCCCGAGGCATCGAGACGCGCCGAGGCTTCCGCGAGCCGACCGGCCAGCGAATCCGCCTGCGCCCGCGCTTCGTCGAGCTGTGCCTCCAGCGAGCCGATCTGCCGGCGCAGATCGCCGACCGAGCGCAACTCGGCATGCAGCGCGTCCAGCGTGCCGCTCACCGAGTCGCGGGCTTGTTCCGCCGTCGCCGCACGCTGTTCGGCGGCCCTCAGTTCGACCGTCAGCCGCGCCACGCGCTGCTCGAATTCTCGAGCCTGGCGGCCCATCTCTTCGGCCGCCGCACGCCTCGCACCGACCTCGCCGGCCAGTTCGGCCATGCGAAGGTCGCGCGAGGCCAGCTCGATGCGCAGCGCCGCGTCGCCTGCGTCCACGCCCGAGGCGGCCGATCGCCTCAGATGGTTGACCGCGGCCCGCGCTTCATCGAGCGATTTTTGTGTCGCGCCCAGTTGATCCCGCACTGCGGCCGTCTCGGCCTGCTGGAGCCGATGGAGCGGCCCCATCGCGTCGACCGCCTCGGCAAACGCCTCGTCGAGTTCGTCGAGCGCCGACACCGCAGACAGGTCATCGACGCACAGCCGCTCCATCGCCAGGTGGGCCTGCTTCACCCACGACGGCACATCCGCTCGCGCCAGCAGCGCGGCGTCGTCAAAGCGGTGGTGGCGCTGGTCCTGCTGGAGAAACGCCGCGATCTCGTCGCGACTCTGCTTTGCCGAATCGTCCCAGGTCAGCCCGAGTTGCCCGCCGACGCGGCGCATCTGGGTCTGCCAGTCGCGGAGCAGTGCTTCGAACGACACCGCCACGCGTCGCTGCCCGCGCGTGTGCCGCTCGGCCGACAACACATGCCCCAGCCAGAGCAGCATCGACTTGTGCACGCTGAACCGGTCGCGCGCGTGGAGCGACGCATGCACCTCGAGCGGATTGCGGTTGACCAGCACCCACGACGCATCGACACCCATCTCCGCAAGCACATCCCGCCACAGCGGCACAACCTTGCACGCCCGCGGGTCTTTGATCACAAACAGCGGCGAGTTGCCGAATTCGCGCTCCAGCACATCCCGCAGATCTCGCCGAAATCTCCGCGCAAGGTCGGAGGCAAAAAACGCGTCGTCGAGCGGGATCGGGTCGTCCCACGACGAGCCGGCCTCGCCGAACACGCGGTCATGCAGCTCGACGACCTGCGCCGGCTCCCAGAAACCCAGCTTGTTCGCTTCGTGAGGCGGCAGCAGGTGATGGGGCAGTTGCGCCCCCAGCAGGCTGATTACCCGCGTCAGCGCCGAGGTGCCGCTGCGGTGCATTCCGAGCACGACCAGGGCCGTCCGCCGCGCGGTCTGCACACCGCCCCCCCCTAATCCGACTGCGCCCGCCGGCCCGACATCGGCGGGTGGCGCACCGATGTCTTCGTCGGTCGATGATGTCACAGGCTGGGCCAAGCTCGACATGTCAGACAATTACCTTCCTGCTGCGATGCTCACCAAACGGCTGTTCACGCGACCGCCGCTTGACTGTTGGTGCGGGCCGCCTCCGTGTCGCGCACGAGCGTCACGATCGGCTGACCCGCGCCGCCGAAATCGACCAGCCCGGTCATCTTCGAGCCGCGCTGGGGCATGACCTTGAACATCACCGCGTCGACCAGCCGGTGCAGGAACGTCTCCTGCCCGCCCGCATCGCCGACGACGCCGGCGTTGAGAAAATACGTCCCCGCGGCGAGCCGACACCAGAACGGAATCCGCACATCCGCGCTGGTTCCCGCGTCAACCACCTCGACCGGCTGCTCAAAGGTGTGGGTCACCAGGCCGCCAAGCTCGGTGCCGACGGTCGTCTTGATCATCATGCCAAACCGCACGCGCGTCGCCGATTCGGCAAACCGCGCGGCAAACCGATAGACATACGCCTGTCCCGGCGTCAGCACGTTAACCCGGCGTCCGTCGGGCGTCTCGATCCGCACGCCCTCGATCTTCACCCCGCGCGACGCATACTCCACCACCGCCGCCGACGCGATCCGCGGGTCAAACGCGTCGAGCGTCTCCACGATTCCCTTCCCGCCGCCGCCCCGCTCGCCCGCACTGCTCTCAACCGCGTCACGAGGACCGGCATCGTTCGCACCGCCATTATCTGCACCGCCGTCATCTGAAGCGGCGTCATTTGCACCGCCGTCATTTACACCGGCGTCACGCACAACGGCATCAGTCCCACCGGGCCCCTTGGCGATGGAATTATCGATAGCCCCGCCCGCCCCGACTCTGCCGGCGCGGCGGGCGTCGTGCTCGCCGCCCGCATGGGCAGCGCCACTGGTTGCGGTTTGTCCCGCCCCGATCTCCGCTCGCGCCGATTCGGGCGTTGCGTCTTCATCGACGATCGACCGCCTGATCGCCTCGACCTTTTCAGGCGGCGCGTATGAAAGCTGCTGATATCGCGCGATCACGCGCTTGGGCTTCCCGGTCAGCAGCCGTTCACCGTGGTCGAGCAGGATGGCGCGGTCGCACAGTTCCACCACCACACCCGCCGAGTGCGAAACAAACAGCACTGTCACGCCCGCCTCTTTCATCGAGGCGATCCGCCCGAAACACTTCCGCTGAAACGCCTCGTCGCCCACGCTCAGCGCCTCGTCGATCACCAGGATGTCCGGCTCGACGTGAATCGCCACCGCGAATGCCAGCCGGGCATACATGCCGCTCGAATAGGTCTTGACCGGCTGATCGATATACGGGCCGATGTCGGCAAACGCCGCGATCCGGTCGTATCGCTCCGCGATCTGATCTTTGGAGAACCCCAGGATCGCCCCGTTGAGAAACACATTATCCCGGCCGGAAAACTCGCGGTTGAATCCCGCGCCCAGTTCGAGCAGCGCCGCGACGCGCCCGCGGACGCTCACGCTCCCCGTCGTGGGCTGGAGCGTCCCGCAGAGGATCTGCAGCAGCGTGCTCTTGCCCGACCCGTTGCGGCCGACGATGCCGACCGTTTCGCCCGGATACACGTCCAGGTCCACGTCGCGCAGCGCCCAGAACTCCTTGTAATACGTCCGGCTCCCGCCGAAGAGCATCTGCTTGAGGCGGTCCTCGGGCCTGGCAAACACCTGATAGGCCTTGCCCAGCCCGCGTGCGGTGATCGTGGGCGCCATGTCTTCAGACGACATCGGCAAACCCCCTTTGCGTGCGCACGAAAAACGCCAGCCCCGCCCACGCCGTCGTCCAGGCCGCGACGGCATAGGCGCCAAGCAGCAGCCAGTCGGGCTGCTGTCCCCAGAACAGCACCTCCCGCACCTGTTCGAGCGGGATCGTCAGCGGATTGAGGTAAGCCACCCACCGCAGCGCCGCCGGAAACTTCGCGGTCAGCATCTCTGCGGGATAGAAGATCGGCGCCAGGAACATCATCACCGACACCGCCACCCCGATGACGTGCCGCAAATCGCGCAGGTAAACGCCCAGCGCGCACAGCATCCACGTCAGCCCGACGATCAGCAGCATGATCGGCATGAGCACGACCGGCAGCAGCAGCGCCGTCAGCGGGGGCAGCCCCAGAAACACGACATAACCCACCGCCATCACCGCGCCGCTCACCGCCGCGCTCATGGCGGCCGAGATCAGCGAGACCCACGCCATGATCTCCAGCGGAAACTGCACCTTCTTGATATACGCGATGTTTTCCAGCATCAGCCCCGGCGCGCGGTTGAGACAGTCGGCAAACAGCCCAAAGAGCACGAGCCCGCTGAACAGCAGGAGCGCCGGGTGACCCTTGCCGCCGGGCGGGATCGTCCACGAACTGCCGAAGATCACGACAAACACCAGGTAGTAGACGCCCAGCATCAGCAGCGGCAGCAGCACCGACCATCCGATGCCCAGCAACGACCCGCGATAGCGCTGCTCAAACTCGCGCCGCGCCAGGCGCGCGATCAGCTCGCGGTGATCTTTCAAACACCCGAAGACCGCCAGCGGATTGTGCGGGATATGGGGCGTCACAGCCGCACCCGCCCCGGCGGCGCGCCGAGCGGCCTGACTGGCGGGGGCTTGGGCCGTCGTTAAGCTCATTTCGAATCTGGCTTTATGCTCATGCTGAGCCCTGTGCCGCGCGGGTCGTTCGCGGCGCATTGCGGCGAATATAGGAGTGGCGACGGGGGGTCGCAAGCATCGCCCGACGCAACCCGGCACAGGAAGACGCCGCCGCCCGTGCCAGCGCAACAACACGACCCGGCAACCCATCCCGCCGACACCCAACCCGCTACCGACTCGGCCACCCATGCGAAAGCACGCGTACTCGACAAGCCACCTACTCGACGAGCCACGCCGCTCGACAGGCCACGGTGCTTGATCGCTCGCCCGGCACGACCCGGCCGACGGCGCATGCGGTAGTTAGCGGGGGTCAGATGGTCGCGGTGTGGGGTGATCACCCGGTGGTTGGCGGTCGTCCGATGCGTGATGTTCGCTGGGGACGTCGTGGCCTCGCGGGGCGTGACGCTCGTCAGGTGTCGGGTTGTCGCCCGGTCGGCTGTCGCCCGATTGGCTGTCGCGTGAGGGCGCGTCGCCCTTCCGGGATAGCCCGGGCTGCGTGTCGCCGGCCGACGAACGCTCATTCCCCGACAGGCGTTCATCCCCCTACAGCGCATTGGTCGACCGGCGCTCATCCCCCAACGCACGATCTTCCGCGTTCGATTCAGCCGATGTGTCCGGTTCATCGCGAACGTCGCCCTCGCCGGCGAATGGGCCGCCTTTGAGCACACTGTCGATCGCCCGATCGAGCGTGTCGATGTTGATCGGCTTGACCAAATGCCCGGCAAACCCGACCGCGGCGCTGCGCGCCTTGTCGTCGTCGGTGCCGTAGCCGCTGAGTGCGATTCCGCTGAGCCCGTGCCGCTCGCGGAGCTGGCGCATCAGTTGGTGGCCCGAGCCGTCGGGCAGACCCAGGTCGCTGATCACCAGGTCAAACCGCCCGCGCTCCGCCGACGCTAGCGCCGACTCGATGCTGTCGGCGGTCTCGACCTCGTGGCCCTTGATCTCCAGCAGCCGCCGCACGACCTGACGTGTGCCCGCATGGTCTTCCACCAGCAGGATCCGCGCGCCTTGCCGGTCGGCCTGGTGTTCCTGCGGCGACGACGCCGACGACGCGGGCCTGGTGACGGGCGTCTCGCCCGTCGGCAGGTCGACGCAGAAGCGTGCCCCGCGGTTGCGCCCGTCGCTGTGAGCCCAGACACGCCCCCCGTGCTGCTCGACTAGCATCCGCGCGATCGTCAAACCCAGGCCCAGCCCGCCAAACCGACGTGTCACGTCGGGGCCGCCCTGCTCAAAGGTGTTGAAAATCCGCGGCAACTGCGCCGGCTCGATGCCGATGCCCGAATCGCTCACGCTGATGCGCAGCAGTCCTGGCGCGGGGTTCTCCGTGCTCACGCAGACGCGCCCGCCCGGCGGGGTGAACTTGGCCGCGTTCTTGAGCAGGTTCCACAGCACCTGCTCGAGACGCGCCGGGTCGGCCCAGAGGGTGTAGTCGCGGGCGGCCAGATCGATCTGCACATCCAGCCGCTTTTCGTCAAACAGCCCGTCGCGGCAGGTCTGCAGCGTTCGACCCACCAGCTCGTGGGCGTCGAAGCGGCTGGGGCGGATCTCGAACTTCCCCTTGGTGATGCGGGTGAGGTCGAGCAGGTCGTCGATCAGCCTCACTTCGAGTTCGACGTTGTGGCGGATCTGCGCAAGATCACTGCGGACTTCGGCGTCGAGATCGGCCCGCCGCTCCAGCATCTGTACCGACATCAGCACGGGCGTCAGCGGCGTGCGCAGCTCGTGACTCAGTGCCGCCATGAACTGATCTTTGGCCTTGTTGGCATGCTCGAGCTCGCGCCGGGTGATTTCGAGTTGCTCCTCGGCGAGTTTTCGCTCGGTGATATCGAGGCTCGCCCCGACAAACCCGATGAAGACGTCCTGCTCCGAGATACGGGCCTGGCCATAAGACTCGATCCACCGCCATTGGCCGGTCACATGCCGCACCCGCGCCATCGCATGAAACGGCACGCGCGTCCGGACCGAACGAATGAATGCCTGCATGTAGCCGGGCAGGTCATCCGGGTGGAGCAGCTCCTGCCACCGGCTGCCGGTCAACTCGTGTTGATCGATCCCGAAGAACTCGGCGAACGTCCGGTTGACGAACTGCTGATTGCCCTCGGCGTCATGCACCCACACCAATGCAGGCAGCCCGTCGGCCATCAGGCGGAACCGGTGCTCGCTCTCCCCCAGTCGCACCTGCACGGTCTTGAGGTCGTGAATGTCCGTCGCCGTGCCGAACCAGCGAAAACCGTCCTCCGCCTTGAACCGGAACGCCCGGCTGAGGTGCCAGCGGTAGCTGCCGTCGGCCATCCGGATCCGATGCTCAGTCATATACTCGGCGCCCGTCGCGACACAGCGCGCCCAGCGATCGGCCGTGGCCTTGAGGTCATCGGGGTGGACGACCGGCCTCCAGTCCCACTTCCCGGTCTCAAGTCGAACGATCCCGCTGTAGTCGGCGGTGCGGGCGTTGTAGTAATCCACCGTGCCCTGCTGATCGGCCGTCCAGACCAACTGCGGCATGGCGTCGGCCAGTTGCTCCATCCGCCTTTCGACACTCTTCCGCGCAATCTGCGCGTGGTGGCGCTCGGTGACGTCCTGCACAATCCCCACGACCCGCACCGCCCGACGCAGACTGTTGTGCTCCTCGTAGAAGGTCCGCCCGATGTCACGGAGGAACCGGATCGTGCCGTCGGGCCGAATGATCCGAAACTCCAGCTCGTGTCGGCCGCTGCCGTTGGCGTCGATGGCGGCCTCGACGGCGCGACGATAGTGGTCACGGTCGTCGGGATGAACAATCGCGTTGACGGCCTCAACCGAAACGGGCCCGCCCGGCCCGGCCAAGCCGGTGATCTCGCGCAGGTAGTCCGACCAGACCGTCTGTTGCGTTCGCGGGTCGTAGTCGTAGCAGCCCAGTCCTGCCGCCTCGATGGCAACGGTCAGGCGCTGTTCGCTCTCGCGCAGCGCCTGCTGGTTCAGTCGCAGCGCCTGCTCCGTCGCTTTTTGTTCGGTCACGTCGCGCCAGGCCGAGGCAAAGCCGTCGTCGAGCTTCCAAGCCCTGATCTCAAACACCCTGGCGATAAGACTCGACGAGCCGTAGTTGTCCTGGTAGGCGACCGCGTTGAACTCGACGGGATCGCCGGTCTCAACGACGCGGCAATACGCGTCGAACAGCCCGGTCGTGCGGTGTGCGGGCAGCACGTCACACAACCCGCGGCCCAGTTGATCCTCCAGCGGCATCCGGTTGTTGGAGCAGGCCGCCCGGTTGAGGTAGTCGATCCGGAAATCGACGATCCGTCCGGCTTCGTCGCGGATCGAGCTGAAGATCCCGAAGCAGTCGAGCATGCCCTCGAGACACGCATGGAGCCGTTCGTCAGACAGTCGCATGGCTCTGGCAGCCTCGGGCGTCATTGTTGCGATTTGTTGCCTCATTGCGGGTCCTGCTGGAGCGGGATGAGCCGCCATGGGCTGAGGTGCTCGCGGTTGTTGCCCGTCACCCCCCCGTTTGACGACCAATCCATGAAGCACCGGAATTATCCGGCTCCTTACGACCGTAACAATCGACGCAGCTTTACGAAAGCACCCGCCAATTTGTCGGGTGCCGTCTCCCAAAATCCGGCGGTCTACTCGACAAACAGCCGATCAGCTCGCCTGATCGAATCAGGCTCGATGCGAAGGTCGAGTTAACGGCAACCAACGCGACGCATGCAGGTTAGCGACGCCCGCCGAAGCAGCACTGAGCCGGCGGCGGGGTTTGGTCTATACTCGCGGCCGGTGAGCCCACGCATCAGCATCGCCCTGGCCACATTCAACGGTGAACCGTTTTTAGGCCAACAACTCGACTCGATCGCCGGGCAGTCGCTGCGGCCGATCGAGTTGGTCGTATCCGACGACGGGTCGAGCGACCAGACTGTGCAGATCCTGCGCCGCTTCGCAGCGGCTTCGAACCTGAGCCTCCGCCTTCTGCCTGTCGAGCCTGCTCGGCTCGGCCCGGCCGACAATTTCGCACGAGCCATCAGCGCCTGCGAGGGAGACCTGATCGCCCTGTGCGATCAGGATGATTTGTGGCGCCCCGACAAGCTGGCGACGCTGGCCGACGCCATCGCGGCGCGGGGGGCTGACCTGGTCTTCAGCGACGCCGACCTGCTCGGGGCGGACGGAGCGGCGCTGGGTCGGCGTCTGTGGACGGCGGTGGGGTTGGATCGGGCGACGGCCGCACGCCTCAAGACCGACCCGCTGGGCGTGCTGCTTCGGGGCAACGTGGTGACCGGGGCGACATGCCTTTTTCGCGCAGCGCTGCGCGAGCGGGCGCTGCCGATCCCCCGTGGGTGGATGCACGATGCCTGGCTGGCGCTGGTCGCGGCGGCGACGGGGCGGCTGGCCGGCGTGGACCGGCCGCTGATCGGCTATCGGCAGCACGGGGGGCAACTCGTCGGCGCTCCGGGGGCGGGGATGGTCGCGCGGTTGACGTCGGCGGCAAGGGTGTCGGCCGACATGCTGGGCAGCCTGGCGTTCGCCTTCGAGAACGCGGTTCATCGTCTGCCCGATGGTCGCGCCCGGGCGGGCGTGACCGAGAAAGCGCGACATCTCCATGCCCGGGCCGCGGCGCGGCGGTCGGTGTTGGGCCGCGTGCCTCGCGTGGCGGTCGAGGCAATAACGGGGCGTTACGGGCGTTACTCGCTCGGCATGAAGAGCGCCGCGGCCGACCTGCTGCTGCGGTGACGCGTGCTCGAGCGTGGGCGGTGAACGCGCGGGGCGGAAGAGCCGTGCGGGCGCTGCGTGGGCCGTACCAGGCTGTCATGTGGAATTTCGGATCAGGGTCTGGTCACCGCCGTCTCACTAAACCTTTGATGGCCGGGCGTCACCCAGCAGGGCGATCGCTCTGATGTGGGCCGCCGGCCGGGCGATCCTCCAGTTGAGCGACACGGACCGCGCATTAGCACCCGAGGCCGACATGACCACAGCCACCCCTGACGCCATGGCGACGATAACCCGCGCACCGCTGCCGCTGAGTGAGAGTCGATCGTGTTCGGTGCGAGGCCACGTTATGGGGCTGTCGGCGCTGCTGGCGATCATGGCGGTTTATTTCGCGGCGGTGTTTGCCGGGTTTGCTCCCGCGACGCTGCATCCTGACGCCAACGGCTACTTCGCCCAGGGCACGCTGCTCGCCCAGACCGGTCAGACGTGGTTCAAACTCGAGAACGACGCGCAGTATGTCGGCATGCACTGGCTGCTGGTCGATGACGGCGACCCTGCCACCGCCCTCGACCCCCGCGGCGTCTACGCGACGCGGTATCCGCCGGGCATGGCGATTCTCGTCGCGGCGGTCTATCTCATCGGGGGCTGGTCGGGTGCGATGCTTGTCAGCCCGGTGCTCGCGACAGTGACCCTCGCGGGCATTTTCTATGCCACATGGCAGCTCACCCGCTCATACGGCTGGGCGCTGCTCGCCGCGGCGCTGCTGGCGATCAACCCCAGCTTCACCGATCACGCCTACAGCGACATCGCCCATCTGCCCGTCGCGTGCTGCTTTATCTGGGGCGTCGGGCTGCTGCTGCGGTGGGACCGCACCGGCCGCTGGCCGACCGCGCTGGCGGCAGGCATCGTGCTGGGGATCATTCCCTCCATGCGCTATCCCGATGCCGTGCTGGCGATCGGCGTGCTGACGTTCTTCGCCCTCTCGGTCGGGCGACACACGCCGACCTGGCGGCACGTGGCGGCGTTTGTGGGCGGCGGGCTGATTCCGATCGTGCCGCTGCTGGTCCGCAACCAGATGGTCTTCGGCGCCTTCTGGCGCACGGGCTATGCCCTGACCAACGAGCAGACGGGGTTTGCCTTCGAATACTTCCTCAACCATTGGAATGGCTATCTCCAGGCCCTGCAGGGGCAGGGCGCGGGGCTGCTGTTCGGGCTGGGCGTGATCGGCATGGTCTGGATGATCACCCGGCGCAACACCGCGCCGACGGGGCTTATGCTGCTCGGATCGACCGTGGCGCTGCTCGTGCTCTACATGTTTTAT
>CAZBOE010000011.1:0-7036 GCA_964493365.1 uncultured Tepidisphaeraceae bacterium
CGGGTGGGTCGATCGCAGGTGGGCCGGTGCTCAGGCCGGGCGGCGGTCGTCCGAGTGATACTGCGGCCACCGCGTCGGCGAGCCTGCCCCCGCTGATGAATGTCGGCGGCGCTGGGCGGACGTACACCGTGCAGCGAGGCGACACGCTTTCGAGCATCGCGGCCGCCCAGCTTGGCGCGGCCGGGCAGTGGCGCGCGATCGCCGCGGCCAACCCGGGCATCAACCCGGATCGACTGGCGACGGGCCAGGTTTTGCGCATTCCGGATCGGGCGGCGACTCCGCCGGCCGGCCCGTCATCTTCCAACAGCCCGAGCGGCGCGGCGTCGCCGCGGGCGACCGCGGTCGACTCGGCGACGCAGTATGTCGTCAAGCCGGGTGACACGCTCTATCGCATCTCGACTCGGCTCTATGGTTCTCCCGCGAGGGTCGATGAGCTCTACACGGTCAACCGCGAGGTGATCGGGCCGAGCCGCTCGACACTGAAGGTGGGCCAGGTGCTCCGGCTGCCTTCGCCGCCGACGGCTTCGGCTCGGTGATGTCCGCACGTCGGGGCGCGGGTCGGACGTCCTCGCGAGAAGGCTGATTACGCAGCGATCGGATTCGACGCCCTGCCGCTCTTTTGGTTTCAACCGGTGGTCCCGCGCAAGACCGGTGCGGCATCCGGCCCGTCTTGGGGCCGGGCGTCGTGGCTTATTCCCCAATGATGACTGTGGATCGGCTCGGGTCGGGCGCCGCGGTTGGGGTTGGCTGAGCGGCTTGCGGGCGAATCGGGGCGGGCTGGCTGCGAAGGTTTGGCTACGGGGCGTCGGGGGTGTTGACGATGGCTTTGCCCAGGTCGCGGGCGGCGTCGCGCTGTGACTGCTGGACGTTGTTGATCTGCCCGAGGTAATCGCCGAGGCGCGACATGAGGGCGGCGCGCACTTCGGCCTCGGTGCCGATGGCCAGCTCGTAGACATCGGTCGTGCCGACGCCGGGGCCGGTGATGTTGTTGGCGTCGCGGGCGGCGATGAGCCATTCGATGCGCTGGCCTTCGCGAAGCGACGGTATGGCGGCCGACAGGTCGAGCTCATGGGTCAGGCGAAGCGATCGGCCGCCGGCGGCCATCGGGATCTCGACAGCGACCCACGGCCGGGCGGGATCGTCGGCAGGCGAGATGGGCTGGCCTTCGGGCCGGGTTGCGGCGGCGGGCCGCCAGCGGAAGTCGAGCACCGCGATGCCGTAGTCGTCGCCGGCTTCGACGGTAATGGGCAGCCGCGCCTTGCGCGTGACCAGCCGAGGGAGGCCCGCCGACTCGGCGACACGGACCAGCGGCGGCAGGTCGGGGGTCTGCTGGATCGGATAGACCACCGGATTGACGGTGGAGAGCCCGTCGCCGTCGGTGAGGACGACCTGGAGGCCGGTGTCGGCGGCGTCGAGCGCGACGCCGCCCGTGTCGCTAGCGGTGTTGCCCGCCTCGGCGACATCGAGCCGGGTGGGGTCGTCGGCGTCGCGCCGCAGGGGGATCTGCCGGTCGGAGCCGCGCAGCACGATGTAATTGATCGGCGGGCGTCCGGCTCGCGGCTCGGCCACGGGCTTGCTGGCGGTGACCTTGATGGCCAGCGTTGAGCCGCTGAGGACCGACATGTCGCCGGGCGGCAGATCGATCGGCGGGAGCCCGGTGTAAGCGGGGAAAATCTGCCGGACGCCCACGCGCAGCGCGTAGGGGCGATCCACGACCCTGACTCGGTGGAGCGGGCTGGTCGCGTCGTTGAGCAGCACGCGGAATGCCAAGTCATCCTGGACCGAATCGATGGTGAACTCGAATCGGCCTTCGTCGCCGAGCTTGTGGAGGCTGTGGTCGGTACGCTGGCCGTCCTGTGACTCGATGCGCACGATGCCCGCGCCGGGGATGACGCCCGACGCGACGGCGGCGATGGTGAGCGGCTCGCCCCGTGCGATGGTGGTCTGGCGGTCGAGAAGCACTTCGATCCGCGTATTGCGGGGGATATCGACATCGGGCACACACAGCGCCCGCAGGATGTAAGGCGTCAGCCATGACCCCGCGAGCGCCAGCGTCAGCAACGCCACGAGCAGCGCGGAAGCCGCGCCGGTGAGCCATCGGGCGGCGGGCACGAGGCTGATGGCATCTGAGAAGTCGATCGTGCGGATGATCTCATCGGTCTCGGCGACGACGTGACGCACCATTCGTATGCTCAGCCCCGATGCGTCGAAGTCGTCTCCCGCGAACTCGACGGCCGACACGAGCCGGCTGCGCAGCTCGGGGCGTCGACGCTCGACCCACAGGGCGACGGTCTGGTCATCCGGCGGCGACAGCAGCGGCCGCAGGAGTCGACGCCAGGCGGTCAGGCCCAGCAGCGTGAGGCCCGCGGCGAGCATGAGCAGCCGCATGGCATAGGGCAATTCGAGGAGCCAGTCGAGCAGGATGACGCCGGCCAGGGCCGCCAGCGCCGCCAGCACGAGCATCGACAGCGAGGCCACGACCACGCCGGTGGTATGGCGGCCGCGCAGGCGGTCGATCTTGTCGAGGAGGATCAGGCTCATGGGCGAGGTAGATGGGCGGGGATGTTGGCGGTCGAAGGGGTTGAGGGCCGAAAGAGCTTGACGGGCCACGGGCGTCGCTGGGCCAGTGGGAAGGTGCTGGGCTTGGGAGGTTGATGGTTAGGAGGTTGCTGGTTGGGGCATCGACGGGCGATCAACGAAGCTGCAGGCGCTTTCGCACGGCCCATTCTGTACAGGCGACGGCGAGCAGCAAGACAAAATAGGCCGGGGTGGAGGCGAGTTCGACGCTGTAGCTGGAGAGGACGGGAGCGAACTTGCGGGCGATGAGATCGGGGAGGCCGGGCAGGTCTTCTTCGCGAAGCACGACGCCGCCGGTGAGGGCGGTGATGCGGGTGAGACTCGTGAGATCCATTGATGGCTCCGACAACTCGATGGTGGATTCGGCGACGGTGAACTCGACCGGAACGGCGGGTTCGTCGGTGTCTGCGGGCAGATCGACGCTGACACGAAACACGCCGGCGTCTGCGGGTGTGAAATCGCCACGGTATCGACCGGGCTGACCGGGAATGGGGCGGAGGCTCATCACGGTCGACGAGGGCGCGGCGCCCGGCGCTGCGCCGCCGGTGGACAATGCATGCGGCGTGGCGCTGACGGAGACGGAGAGCGAGGGGCGATCGACCGGGCGGTAATCGCGGTCGAACACGCGGGCGGTGACGATCACGGGCTGACCCAGGTCGTATCGGCGTCGGTCGACCGCGACCTGCACACGCTTGTTCTGCCCGATCAGCTTGGGCATGGCGAGTCGCTGGACAAACTGCCCCCACAGCCGCGCGTGGAGGGCCTCGCCAGTGTTGCGACGCCAGCGCCAGGTGTTGTCGGTGCCGACGAACAGCACGTGGCCGACACCGAAAGGCTGCATGACGATCAGGGGCATGGGCTCGTTGCCCACGCGCCGGTCGTCGGCCGGATCGACGAGCCATGTCTCGGCGGCCGGGCGGGCTCGACCGACAGGGGCGGCCCAGTAGAGCGGCGGCAGCGTGCGCCAGACCTGGCCGCTGAGGTCGGCGTCGTCGTCAAGGAGCATGGGCTCGGCATTTCGGCCGGCGAAGGTGAGCTCGGAATAGATCGGGCGGTTGGATGTCGTCGCCCCCTGACCGGGCGGCTCGACAGGCATGACCGCCGCGAGGGGCGAATCCCAGAATGAGCCGGGCATGTGCCGGCGGCCGGCGATGAGGACCAGCCCGCCGCCGATCTCAGAGACGAATCGTTCGATCAGGGCCAACTGCCGCGCCGTCAGGACGGCGGGATCGATATCACCCAGCACGATGAGGTCATATTCGAACAGCGTCGCCTCGGTCGACGGGAACGACGCGAGGTAGGGCGAATCGTCGGCCGACGCGAGCTGCGGATCGGCTTCCATGAGAACCACATCGAGGTTGATGCGCTGGTCGCGGCGGAGCATGGCGGTGAGATATTTGAACTCCCACCTCGGCTGCCGTTCGACCAGAAGGATGCGGATTTTCGAGTCGATCACCCGCACCTCCGCGGCAGCGGCGTTGTTGTCTGCGACCGCGTCGGCGATGGCGGCGGTTTCGAGCGTCGCGGCCAGGCGGAGTCGCCCGGGCGCACCCGGGGTGTGCTGAATCTCGACCGACTGTTCGCCCTCGACCAGCGTGACCGGGCGCCGCTCGAGGATCTGCTCGCCGTCGCGGAGGACAAGATCGACGGTTTCTCCGGCCAGCCCGGTGCTGCGGATGCGCACCGAGGCGGTGACCTCGTCGTCGACAAAGACGGTGTCGGGCACAGACAACTGCACGGCCGCGACGTCGCGCACGGTGGTGACGCCGACGCCCCAGGCATAGATCGGGATGTCGTTCTGCCGAGCCAGCGCGGCGGCGGCGTCGAGGGTCGGACCGGCGTTGGACCTGCCGTCGGTGATGAGTACGACGCCGACGAGCGGCTGCCCGCGCAGGCGCGACAGCGCATCGGACATGGCAGCGCCCGCGGCGGTCGAGGCGCCGCGCGGGGCCAGTTCATCGGAAAGCCACTGGCCGAGCGCCGGCGACGGCGGTGATGACAGGTCGATCCCGGCACGCAGGGTCAGCTCGTTGACCTGGCTGTCGAAGGCAAAAACGCGAGGCTGGGCGACGGCCGCGAGGCGCTGGAGCAGCGACAGCCGCTGATCCGTTAGCGCGGCCTTGACCAGATCGACGCGCTTGACGCGTATCTGCGTCGATGGATCGGCGGATGGGTCGGCGGCCGAGTCCCTGCGCTCAGCGGCCGGGGGGTCTGCGGAGGAGGTCGCGGGGAACAGAAGCCGCGCCCGGTTCAGGTCGGCCTCGTCGGTTCGCAGGTCGGCCAGCGACATCGAGAGACTTCGGTCCACCAGGATCAGCAGCGACCGCTGCGCCTCGCCCTGCACATCGAGCCTGAGCAGCGGGCGGAGCAGCGCGATGAGCAGCAGCAGAACCAGCGCCGTGCGCAGCGCCGCAAGAAACACCTGTCGCGACAGCGGGAGGCGGTTGCCCCGTCGATAGAGCCAGAACGCCAGTGCGCCGACCGCGGCGGCCGCGAGCAGCGCCCACGGCAGCATCGGCCGGTGCCGCAGCGACAGCGCCATCCGCACGATCTCCTCGCCTGACACGGCGGGGTCGATTCCGAAGAAGGTGAGCAGCCAATGGGTCATCGAAGCGGCATCGTTAACGCGGTTGTGAGAAACGGTATGACACCAGCATCTCGGCGATGACCAGCATCAGCGCCATACCGATCACCCACGACGTCAGCTCGCTGCCGAGTCGCTGCGTCTCGAGCAGGCCGGCCAGACCCGCGGGGCTGTCGCGAAGGTCGACCACCGGCAGTTGAGCCGACAGCGCGGCCAGCTCATCGGGTGTCGCCGCGGTGACATCCGACTCAACAGGCGGGGGCATCACACTCACCAGCGTGGTGTCATCGCCCGCGGTGACGCGGACGATGCCCGCCACATCACCCGCATCGAACTGGGCGACCGCTCCGCCAGGTGATGAGACGATGGGTATGGGCCTGGTCCGTGCCGGTCGCGCGCGGGGTGACGCGCCATCGGCTGGAGCGAGGGCGGCTTGCGCGCCGGAGGGTTGTCGATCGGGGCCTGGCTCGACGGCGGGTTGCTGCGCGGTGGTCGGGGGAGTCGACGAATCGGGGTGGGTCGGGAAGGCCACTTGAGCCACGGCGCCGGCCAACTCGGGCGCGACGCTGACGGAGGCGGTTTGGGCGGTGATGACGTTGGTCGCTGATTGCGGGAGGCGGGTGAGGTGGCCGAGGGCTTGGTAGATCAGGGGCAGGTAGAGCCCCGGCCTGGCGGGAAGGTCGTGGCCGTCGGCGTCGGCGCCGAAGCCGAAGAGCACGACGCCGCCGAGCCCGACGGTGTGTTCGACGGCGGCAGGCGATCCGTCGGCCCAGGTGAGCGCAACGCGAGGCGGCGAGCCTGCGCCGCGCCGCGAGTCCGATGCGGGCTGCGGGTCGAGCGGGTGATAGGTGAAAAAATTGGCGGACGAGGGCCTCATGACGCCCGAGCTCTTCCACACCTGTGTGAGGGGGTGATCGGGCTGGCGGTCTGACAGGTGTCGGGAAGCTGTCGCAAGATCGCCAGCCGGGCGGCGTGTGCCGACGGCCTCGCGGATGACAGCGGGCAGTAGACCGACTTCGCCTCCGAGGGTGGCCGCATAGGCCTCGGGCACGACTTGGTCACCCGTGAAGATCATCAGCGCCGCCCCGCCCTCGACCACGCGGCGGAGCGACCGCGCGATCGCCTCGTCGGGCGTCGACACGTTGGCCAGCACGATGACATCGAATGACGCCAGGTCGGCCTGCGCGAGCGACGCGGCATCGACCACGGTGAGATCGACAAAGTGCGACGCCGCGTCGAGGGGCGAGACCGGCGCGAGCGCGTTACGGAGGAAAAACGTCTCGTCGTCGCGGGGCGCGACGCCACGCTGTCCGTCGACCAGCAGCACCCTGACCCGATCGACCGCCCTGACGATGACCGTCCGCGTGTCGTCTCGGGGGAGCCGGTCTGTCGCCAGCGAGGCGGTGATGGCGTGCTGGCCCGGCCGGCGAAGGCGCACGGTCAGGTCGATCGTGCGGCTCTGCCCTGCGGGGATGATGTCGATGAGCCCTTCATCGACGGGAGCGACGGAGAACCGCTCACTGGTTGCCGCGTTGGTGGCGGTCGCACTGGTGGCGGCTGCCCCGGTCGCGCCGGCTTCGGCCCGGTCGTCGGCGGGCGCAGCGCCGACCGGCGACGCGTCGTGGCTTTCGAGGCGCAGCGAGACCGAGACGTTTCGGATGTCGGTGCCCGTGTAGTTGCCGACGCGAACGGCCACCCGGGTGGGCTGTGATGTGCTGACGATGCCGCCGACGGGACGGATGTCGGTGACGGCGAGGTTCTGCGGGCCCGGGCTGCCGACGAGAACGAGGCGTATGCTCATTTCGCCCGGGGCATCACGCGCGAGGGATCGGGCAGCGCCCGCAATGGCCGACGCCTGACCGTCGGTGATGAGGT
>CAZBOE010000011.1:7151-11672 GCA_964493365.1 uncultured Tepidisphaeraceae bacterium
GACGAGTTCGAGGTCGATCGACGGCTCGGGCACGAGCGGATCGACCGCCGTCCCGAACGCGGCGACGGCCACGCTGCTGCCGCGCGGGAGGCGCTCGACCACGTCGATGGCCGCGGCGCGGGCGCGGTCGAGGCGGGTGGCTGCGCCGTCGCCCACGGCCATCGACATGGATTGGTCGACGAGAATGACGGCGGTCACGGGCTGATCCGCCAGCAGCGCCTCGGCCGCCGGGAGCGACGGGCGCGCCAGTGCGAGGGCGATCAGCACGACCACGAGGCATCGCAGCAGCAGCATGATGAGGTCTTCGATTCGGAGTCGCTGCTTGTGGCGTTCGACGCTGGCCCTGACAAAACGCATGGCCGCCCAGCGGACGGTCTTGACCTGGCGCCTGCTGAGCAGGTGGATGAGGATGGGCCCCGCCACACCGGCGGCGCCCAGCAGCATCATCGCGTTGAGGAAGGTCATTGGCGGTGCACCCCGATGGGATCTAATGACGCGATCATCTCACCCGAATCCGCCGTGTCCGCTGGCGGAAGGCGAGGTAACCCGAGAGCAGTTCACCGAGCGGCCTGCCGGTGTCGGCCAGCACATAATGGCACTGGTGCTTCTCGAGCCCGGCGATCAGGTTGCGACGATAGGCTTCCAGTTCCTCCAGATAGGTCTTGCGGACGTCGCCCGGGCGGCAGGAGACGGTCGACGCCTGCTCATAGCCAACAAACTCGACCGCGCCGTCAAAAGGGAAGCGAAGCTCGAATGGATCCATCACATGGATCACCACCACCTCGTGGCCTGAGAAGCGGAGGTGGGAGACACCATCGAGGACAAGCTGCTCGTCATCGAGCACGTCACTGATCAGCACGACGATGCCGCGCCGGGCGGTCATGGCGGCGGCGTGATGCAGCATCGCCCCGACGTCGGTCTGCCCGGTCGGCTCGGCCGACGCCAGCGCGGCCATGACCGGGAGCATGGCGCCCATCGACCCGCTGCGCGGCACGTGGGTTTGCAGGGCCTGGTCAAACAGCGTCAGCGAGACCGCGTCGCGCTGGTGCAGCACAAGGTAGCAGAGGCACGCGGCGAGCTTGCGCGCGTAATCGATCTTCCGCAGCGATGTGCTGCCGTAGAGCATCGACTCGCTCGTGTCGAGCAGCACTTGGCAGTGGAGGTTGGTCTCCTGCTCATACTGGCGGATGTAGTAGCGGTCGGTGCGCGAGAGCACTTTCCAGTCGAGGTGGCGCAGGTCGTCGCCCGGCACGTATTCGCGGTGCTGGGTGAACTCGACCGAAAAGCCGTGAAACGGCGATTTGTGCTGGCCGGAAAGGAAACCCTCGACGATGAAGCGGGCATCCATGGCCAGCGCTTCGGCTTGAGACACCGCGGACGGATCGAGCAATCGGTCGTCGGCCATGTTCGACTCGGCAAAGACAAGCTGGCCCCGGGGGCCTGATCGGAGACAGCCGGCGGGCTGGTGCGGCTCAGGCGAGTTTCTGATCGGGCGGTATGGCTTCGAGCACCTTGCGGGTGACGTCATCCACCCGCACGCCCTCCGACTGGGCGGTGAAGTTGAGCGCCAGGCGGGCACGGAAGACCGGCGCGGCCACCGCGGCCACATCATCCGTGCTGACAAAAAACCGCCCGGCAAGAACCGCGTGGGCCTTGGCGGCCATGATCAGGTTGAGGCTGGCGCGGGGCCCTGCGCCCCAGGTGAGCCACCTGCGGCAGAACTCGAGCGCCTCGGGCGTGCCGGGCCGGGTGCAGCGGACGAGCCGCTCGGCATAGAGGAAGACATGATCCGCGACGGGGACCCGCCGTACCATGGACTGGAGCGTGAGCACCTCGCTTCCCGACAACACGGGGTGGGGCTGGGCCTGCGCGGCGGACGTGCCCCGCTTCATGATGGCGAGTTCTTCGGCGGCGGTCGGGTAATCGACATAGATCATGAACATGAAGCGGTCGAGCTGCGCCTCGGGGAGCGGATAGGTGCCCTCCTGTTCGACCGGATTCTGCGTGGCCAGCACGAAGAACGGATCGGGCAGCTTGTACTCATTTCCCCCGACGGTGACCTTCCGCTCCTGCATGGCTTCGAGCATCGCGGCCTGTGTTTTGGGGGGCGTGCGGTTGATCTCGTCGGCCAGCACGATGTTGGCAAAGACCGGCCCCTTGAGGAATTTGAAGGCCCGCTGCCCGGTCTCGGGATCGGTGTGGATGATCTCCGTGCCGGTGATGTCCGACGGCATGAGATCGGGTGTGAACTGCACCCGCTTGAAGCTCATGTCGAGTGTTTTGGCCAGCGTGGAGATGAGCAGCGTCTTGGCCAGCCCGGGCACGCCGACGAGTAGCGCGTGCGACCGGGTGAAGATCGAAATGAGGATCTGGTCGATCACCTGCTGTTGGCCGACGATCACCTTTGACAGTTCGGCACGGATGGCCGCGTGGGCGGCCTTGAGGTTGGCTACTGCATCGAGGTCGTCGACGCCGGGCTGGATGGACGACGCCGGCGACGATGCGGAAGCCGAATTGGGCGCGGTGGGCTTGACGGGCTGCGCGTGACTCGACGGCGTGGCGCTTGTGGAAGGTTGAACGGGTTGAGCGGGTTGGCTCTGACTGGTGGCCTGCTGAGCGGCGCTGACGGGCGTGGGTGGTCGCGCCGATGCGTCAGGGGCAGCAGTCGAATCGACGCGTGGTCTGGGACCGGGTGGTGTCTGCGGTGTGCCGGCAGTGGTCATGCGTTCTCCGATCGAACCGTCAGGTGTATCCGAGCCCCGCTGACGCGGCGAGATCGACGTGCGATCGCCGCGGCCATGTGTGCCCTGCCGGTGATGGGCCGATCATACCGGAAGAGGGTCATGGGGCGCATCGTCGATCTTCGGGCCGTGGGGTAAGCGTGCCTGCCTGGGCTGAAGGCGCCCGCCGCGAGGGACCGGCGCGGGCCGCTTGCCCGGGCATCACTCGTTGGCCCGCTGCGCTGGGACGCGCCCGTCGCGCGGTCGCTGGTTGAGCGGTGGGGCCTGAGGGACGCGCTGGGGTGGGCGATCGCCCGACACGCGGGGCGAGCCGTCGTCCTCGAATGCGCCGACCATGTTGAGTGACGACAGCAAACCTTGACCGACCTCGCTGCGGGTCAGTCGACGCAGGTTGGCGGCGGCAGGCGAAACACCGCGGATGAGTTCACCCGTCTCGGTGGACAGCGCCGCGAAGCCGACGGACGTGGGAACATAGACCTGCGCCCCCGCCTTGGCCGACACGCCATGGATCGTGGTTTCGCCCGTCGCGGCCCAGCGCCATCGCTGCTTCATCGATGGCACCTCGACGCCCGCGACCTCCCGGCCGGCCAGGAGGGCCAGCGGCGATGATCCGCTCTCGACACCGATCAGAGTCAGTCCGCTGTATTGGCCGCTCCGGGCGAGTCGACGGCCGTCACGGGCGGCGAACACGAACAGGTCGGCCGAATCGCGCGGGGCCACAACCAGTGTGGCGTCGACGCCCCCCGGCTGTGATGAGCTGACCAGCGCGGGTGTGCCGTCGAAACGATCTGGGTCGGCGATCGTCGGGTATCGGGCGATCCACCGGATGGCGCCGCCGAAGCGGTCGACCGCGATCACCGCGCCCGCGTCGGTGGCGAGATAGACCGCGCGGTCGTCGACCACCGGGGTTGGAAGGGTCCGCCACATCAGCCCGGCCGACGCGCGGCCGCCGGCGAGCGCGGGTGTGTATCCGCCGAGCCGGGTCTCCCAGATCAGCGAGCCGTCGGTGAGATCGAAAGCCACCAGCAGCAGTTCATCGCTCGACCCGGATGATCTGACGGCCGCGGCATAGACAAAGCTGCCCTTGACCGCGGGGCTTGATGCGATGGCCGCGGTTTGGACCTGACCGCCCTCGGCTTTGCCCTCGGCGGGTGAGCGGCTCAGGGAGGCCGTCCAGATCAAGACGCCGTCGGTGGCGCGCAGGGCCCTGAGAACGGCCGTGCCGGCTGCGGGGCCGTCGCGGGTTGCCGCCATCATGCGGGCGATGACCAGGGCGGCCTCGCCCTGACGGCCGACCACCACCGCCGGCCGCAGCGACGCAGACGATACGAGGCGGCTCAGGCGGGCAACGGCCTCGCGGTCGAGCGACGGGTCGAGGTCGTCGATCCGCCAGACCCACTGCACGGTCGCCTGCTCCGACAGCGCCACCACATGGCTCGGCGAGGCCACGAAAGTCAGCCCCCCCGCGGCCTGCGGATATAGGCGACGTGCCGCGGCCGGACGCCTCTCGCGATACCAGTCGGCATGGAATGGCACGGCGCCGACAAAGCCTTGCGGGTCTGTGCCCGGCGCGAGCGGCGTGAGACGGGCGAGCAGCGCACCCGCCCCGCTCTCGCCGGCCGATGCCGCGTCGGAGGCGAGCGTGAGAGCCGACTCGACATCGCCCCGCGCCGCGGCGGTCAGCGCGGCGCGGTGCAGCGCCCGGCCGACGTGCGATGCCGGATATCGCCAGGTGAGCCGATGGAGCGCCGCGAGATCAGCGGGCGTGCGTAATTCGGCG
>CAZBOE010000011.1:11734-17340 GCA_964493365.1 uncultured Tepidisphaeraceae bacterium
CAAGGCGTCGAGCCAGAGGTTGAGCGACATGGCGGCCGTGTCGTCGGTGGTCGGCGCGACGAGCAACGGCCTTGCTGATGCCTCGGCCAGCAGCCCATCGAGCAGGCCCGCGGCGTCGGAGGGCCCGCCGGTTTCCAACTCTGCCCGAAGCGAGGCCAGCCTGGCCTTAAATGCCGGATCCTGCTCGGGGGGGATGTACGCCGACTGTGGCCACGCCAGACCGCACAGCGCGGAGAGGACGATCGCCAGCGCCAGTGTCACAGCCTTGGTCATGCCACCCCGCTCGGGTCAACGTGCTCAGCGATCGAACTGGGCATCGAACGCGATGGCCGACGGCTTGAAATTGAGCTTCTTCACGAAGGCGGCAGCCTCTGCGGCGCCGAACTCGCGGTCCATCCGGCTGTCTTCCCACTCGACGCTCAGCGGGCCCTGATAGCCGATGTCGTTGAGGGCGACGATGATGTCTTCGAACTTGACGTCGCCGTGGCCTAGCGAGCGGAAATCCCAGTAGCGGCGGGCGTCGGCAAAGCTGGTGTGGCCGCCGAAGACACCGACATCGCCATTGCCGTGGCCCCACCAGACGTCCTTCATGTGGCAGTGATAGATGCGGTCTTTGAACGTCCGGATGAACTTGACGTAATCGACGCCCTGGTAAGCCAGGTGCGACGGGTCGTAGTTGAAGCCGAAGCGCCGGTGGCCCCCTACCGCCTCGACGGCGCGCTGGGCGCTGGCGATGTCGAACGCGATCTCGGTCGGGTGCACCTCGAGTGCGAAATTAACGTTGGCCCGGTCGAACTCGGCGAGGATGGGGCCGAAGCGGGCGGCAAAGTCATCGAAGCCTTTCTGCCAGTATTTCTGGTCGGTGGGCGGGAAGGCGTAGATGCTGTGCCAGATGCTGCTGCCGGTGAAGCCGTTGACCACCGCGGGAAAGCCCGTCGGCTCGGGCGCGGCATCGATAAAGGCGCGACACGCCTTGGCGGTGTCGATCATGCGCTGCGCCGCGCGCTTGCGCACGCCTTCCGGGTCGCCGTCGCCCCAGATCTCGGGGGGGAGAATGCTCTTGTGGCGCTCGTCGATCAGATCACAGACCGCCTGGCCGACGAGGTGGGCGCTGACCGCATAGGCCTTGAGCCCGTGGGCCTTGAGAATGTCCCACCGGGTCTTCACATAGCCTTTGTCCTTGACCGCCTTGTCGACCTCGAAGTGATCGCCCCAGCAGGCGAGCTCGAGACCGTCGTACCCAAATGCCTTTGCCTTGGCGCAGATGGTTTCGAACGGGAGATCAGCCCACTGACCGGTAAAAAGCGTGACTGGACGTGCCATGGTGAATGCTCCTTCCGCAGACGATTGGGCGGCCGCCGCCGCGTGATGCGTCGATGAGAACGGCGTGTGCGGCACGTGTCAACCGGGGAGTGCGAAATCAGCCGATTTCGTCACGCGGTGACCGCCTGCGGTCAGGTTGGCAGGAGCGGAGCGTCGTCATCGAGCAGGTCGGCGAGGAGGCGGTCGCTGAACGGCTTGAGCCCTGCGGAGGACGGGCTGGCGGCGGGTTCTGCAGACACACCGGCAAACGCCGCGGCGGCCGCGGGGGGCGGGTTGCCGATGGTGATGGCGGTGGGTGTGGAGGTGTTGTTGTCGGTGCGGAGCTCGTTGACGCCCTGGCCGGTCACGCGGACAAAGACAAAACCGGCGCCTTCGGCCAGATCTCGCGCCAGCCTGAGCCGCAAGGTGTAATCACGTGCCTGCTGCGGGCGGAGCGAAATCCGCTGACGGCGCGACAGGACAAGCCGGTCTGACTCGTCAAACACATCGTCGCTCGAGACGAACATCTCGACGTTAAACCGGCCGCTGAGGCGCGAGCTGCCCGCGTTGGCGATATTGACCCGGGCCGTGACGCGCTGGCCGGGGTTGACCTGCGACGGTAGACGGCTGATGCCGTTGACCACCGCATCGACGCTCCGCGTGAGGATGGTGGCGATATCGACCTGCGTATCGCCGCCGGGCGTCTGGGCGGTGGCGAGGGCGACGATGCCGCCACCCTGGGTCATCTCGATCAGACCGCGTGCCGAGGCGAGCAACTGCTCGAACTTGGCGCCAAGCTCGCCCTGGCTCTCGCGGAACCGGGCCGCGATGACGATCGTCTCGCTGCCCACGGGCTGGAGGACGATCGACCGGCCGCCGATGCCGTAGGTCGGGTCGAGCCGGCCGCGCGAGGTGAGACGGATCGAGGCGACGCCGATCTGGGCTTCGCCGTTGAAATTGAGACTGGTGACCACCTTGCCCGAGGCAATAACATTGCCCTGTTCATCAAAGGCGATGTCGGTGACGGCGCCGACCAGGCCATCGAACCCGACGCTGACGACACCGCGGTTATAGGTGGTCCGCAGCCGGCCGCGGTCGGTGAGCCGCACCACGGCAAACCCGGATGTGAAGTTGCCGGCATCGGGGTCGCCGGTGGACATGAATCCGCCCAGAACGATGTCACCGTTGGCCGCGATGGCGAGCGTGCGTGCCTCGGCATCGGCGATCGACAAAGGCCGCGTGTAGATGCCACGTCGGCCGAAGCGTGCGTCGAGCCGGCCGGTCGAATCGAAGCGCGCGGCGAGATAGGTCGTTCGCCCGTTGGTCAGCGTGCTGACGCCCGCGACCACGATGCGGCCGCGGCTGTCGATCACGATGTCGTTGATGCCGTCGAAGCCCTCGCTGGCCGCGAGGATCGCCTCGCCGGCGTTGCCGAAGCTGGTGTCGAGCGAGCCGTCGGGGTTGAGCCGCAGCAGTAGCGAATCGGTGTTGCCGTCGATGGTGATGGAGCCGCCCAGCACGAGCCGCCCAGACGCATCCGTCACGGCCGCGTTGATGATGTCCTGGCTGACCCCGGTGACGCCCGGGACATCAAGGAGCAGCGCGCCGAAATCGCCATAGGTGAGGTCGAGCAGGCCCTCGGCCGTGTAGCGAATGACGCCGACACCGGCGTCGGTGACGCCGTCGATCGTCCTGGTCACGACGCCGGCGACATAGATCCGCCCGGCAGGGTCGATCGCAAGCGAGGTGGCTTCATCGACGAACCCGAACGATGTCTTGCTGAAGCCGGCGGTCTGCCCGAACGTGGTATCGAGTGTGCCGTCAGCATTGAAGCGGATCAGCACGAAGTCGCGGTCGCCCGTGGTGGTGAAGCCGGCGACGAGCTGCCGGCCGTCGGGCAGTCGGCGTGTCGCCGCCGCCTGGAACGGCGGCAGATCGGCCGCGGGGATGATGGTGGTGGCGATGCCGTCGCCTCCGCCGAAAGTCAGGTCGAGCGTGCCCGGGATCTTCGAGACGGGCGTGCTGCGGACGACCTGGACAATCTCGCTGCCCGAGATGGTCGTGTTGTTGGCGAGCGTGGTCTCGCCGATCTGGCCGGTGGAGTTGACGGCAAGGATCAGCCGATAGGCGCCGTTGGGCGCGTCGGCGGGGATGAAGGTGTTGATGGTCTGCGTGCGGGTCTGGCCCTGGGCGAGGCCGAAGTCTTCGATCGTGCCGACCAGCAGGTCGGTCGGGTCGAGAGAGCCGTCGAGCGAGAGGAAAACGCTGACCGGGAAGATGGCCGCCCCGCCCACGCTGGTGACGGTGACGCTGATGTTGAGCGGCTGCAGCTGGCGATAGATGCCGCCCGGAGCCGACACCGAGTTGGCGACCAGATCGACCAGCGGCGGCGAGAGCACATTGACGGTATTGGCGGCCGAGACGGCGATGTTGTTGTCTTCGAACGCCTCGGCGACCAGGTTGCCCGCATCGACCACCGCCGCGAGACGATAGCCGCCCGAAGCGACGAACGAGGGAATCCGCAGCGTCTCGCTGACGCGGAGCGTGACGCCGCTGCCGATGCTGGCGGCGGGCGCCACGCCGATGGGAATGTCGTCGCCGTTTCCGACGACACCGTCGCGCGTCAGCACGAACCGGACGTTGAACACGCCCGAGGGCTCGAGGCCGCGGTTGGTGACATCGACCGCCGCCGCAAAGCTCGAACCAGCCAGCGCGTTGGTCAGTCCGAGAATGGGGATCTGCGGGTTGAGGTCGGGCAGGGGTGAGACGACGTCGATATCGCCGAAGCCGGCGAAGACGCCCACGGTGATCGCGGCGCCGGGGTCGAGGGTGATCTGCTTCCACTGCAGGGCGACGGCGTCGTCGCGGAGGCCGCTGCCGACCGTGCCCAGGAGATCGCCGCCGGAGGTGATGCGTCCGAAGAGCGCGGCGACGGTGTCTTCCTGGAAGGCGTCATGGCCCGGACCGACCGACGTATCGCTGCGGACATAGACGCTGTAGTTGCCCGAGGCGTCCATGCCGCCGACGGCGCCGGTCAGCGGATCGACGAACCCGGTGGCCTGGCCGTCATTGCCGACAAACAGGTCGGCGGCGTAGATGACATCAAAGGTGAGGCCCGCAGTGCCGGTGTTGGTGATCGTGTTGAGGATGCGGACGGTTTCGCGGCCGGGCTGATAGGTAGTCGCCTGATCCAGCCTGAACGACGGCGCGCCCGCGGGGCTGACCGCGGCGGTGTCGACGCCCGCGCCGACGCTGCGCACGATCTGCGACACCGGCACGAGCTGATCGCCCAGGAAGCCAAAGAGCCGCCCGTCGCTGAAACGGATCAGGATGCCCGAAGCGCCGGGGATCGACGACGCCGACCCGAACTGCCCGGCGGCAAAGCCGTCGCGGATGACCTGCAGGTTGCCCTTGTCTCCGACCACGATCGTGTTGAGCGGGCTGCCGGCCGAGAGCGTCTTGAAGCTGGGCAGCACGGTGATCGTCTGGGCCGACACCGCGACCGAGGCGATGGTCGGCACGCCCGTGTTGAACACATCGCTCTCGACGACCGCGATGACATAAAACTCGCCGCCCAGTGTCTCGGGCGTGACGATGGTCGGGCTGCTGAGCGCCGACTGCCCAACGGCCAGCCCGGCGAAGTTTTGTGTCGCGAGCAAGGTGTCGGTTTCGAGGTCAAACGCCTGGTCTGAAGAGAGATAGTATTTGACGCTGTAGGCCGCCGCGTCGAGCTCGCCCAAGCTCTGCACGATCGAGCTGGCGGGCATCACGTCGCCGGGGCGATAGGCCCCCGCCGAGAGCACGGGCGCCGAAGCCGAGAGGACGATGTCGGGGATATCGACATCCAGCGTCGCCGACGGTGTTGCGCCGACATCGTTGGCGGCGACCGGATCGGGGATCTCGTCGCCGCTCGAGAACACCTCGGCCAGCACGAAATAAAACCCTTCGGGCGTGTTCACCGGCAGCGGCGCCAGCAGCGCCGAAAGCGTTCGCGAAGCACCGCCGGCCAGGCCCGGGCGGTTGGTGACGCGGCCGATCTCGATATCCGACGCGTCGAGCACGCCGTCGGTCGAGACGTAGTAGACCACGTCGATAAACGGCACATCGACCGATGCGTTGTTGACGATCGTCGCCGACACCGGCACGACGCCGCCCGGCGCAATCTTGCCCGGCGTGAAGACCACCGCGCCGACGCCCAGGTCGGCCGGCGTGGCTTCGGGGAAGTCGATCTCGGCGATATCGATCACGGTATCGACGGTCGCATTGGAGACGTTGTCGAGGACCGCCCCGCCGCGAAGCGTGAT
>CAZBOE010000011.1:17350-37593 GCA_964493365.1 uncultured Tepidisphaeraceae bacterium
CGCCCGAGAAATCGGCCGTGAAGACGCCGTCGGCGCGGCTGACCCGATATCGGACGATCGTGGGTGTCGCGAACGGCGCCGGATCGCCGACCGCGTCGACCGACAAGAGCGTCACGTTGTATGAGCCGCCCAGTTCGTCGGTCACGAGGAGGTCATCGTTGCCCAGCGAGGCGATGTCGACACCCGCGGTGTCGGTGAAGCTGAGCGTGAGGTCGAAGAAGGTCGGGTTGACCTGCGGAACCTCGATCGAGGTGACCGACGCCACCGGCGGCGTCGTGTCAAAGAAGCTCGGTTCAACGACGCTGAGCTCGTCGGTGGCGGTGTTGTCCAGCGTGTCTGCCTCGGGCACCGACGCGGTGTAGTCGACCACCAGGAAATAGTTGGCCTGGGGCGTTTCCGGGGGGATCGACAGGAACAGGTCCAGGTTGATCCGCTCGCCCGACGCGAGCGAGGAGACGGCGAAATCACCCAGTTGGATGTCGTCGCCGCTGGGGACACCATCGAGCGAAAGCCAGATGCCGACCGAGCCGATGCCGGAGTCGCTCGGGCCGTCGTTGGCGATCGTGGTGGTGAGGCTGATCGTGCCGGCGCGGGGATAGATGTCTGAATCGGTCACCAGCCCGATCACGCGCAGATCGGCCACCGCCACCGCGACCGGGGCGGCCGCGGTCGATGCGGTGTTGTTGGCCGTCGAGAGTTCGACCGATCCGTCGGCCGGCTGCACGTCGGCCAGAACGAAATACTGCCCGATCGGCAGGTCTGACGGCACGGCAAAGTCGATCGACGCCAGCTCGCTCGACGAACCGCCCGCGATGATGCCGCTGATCGTCTTCGTCGCCACCTCGCGGTCGGTCGGGTCGAAGACATTGTCGAGCGAGAGGAAATAGCGCACCACGGCGCCGTTGACCGGGCCTTGTCCGAAGTTGGAGACAGTGACCGCGCCGGTCGTGGCTACGGCGCCCGGCGCGACCTGCACCGGCGCGGGCTCGGAGGCAAAGGCCACGCCAAGGTCGGCCGTCACCACCTGCAACTGGCCGATGGGGTTGATCGCGACGTTGTTGTTTTCGTTGGGGTCAACCTGCAAGTCGCTGGTCAGCGTGACCCGCGCGAAGACGCGATAGAAGCCCGCCGTCAATGACGTGGGCAGCGTGACGCCGGCTTGCAGCAAGTCGGAGCCGCCCGCCGAGATGGTCTGCGAGGCGGAGAACAGCAGCGTATCGGTCGCGGGCGAGAGCTGCGCATCGGTCGAGAGGAACAGCTCGAGCAGATACTCCGCGTCCTGCGGCCCGTTGTGGGCGACCGAGACCGCGACGGTCAGGTCGGCACCGGGAACGAAGCTGCCCGGCGGGATTGACACCTGCGACACCGCCACGTCCGACGGAGCGATCACGACGAGGTTGCCGCCGGAAAGGGAGTTGTTTGACGAATCGAAATCGATGTAGAGCGGGTCGGTCTCGACGATGCTCGCCACGAGCGTGTAATTGCCAGGCAGCAGGTCGAGCGGGATGGGCACCTGCACATTCGCCAGCTCGACAGAGGCCTCATCGTCGCCGAAGTTGTAGTTCAAACGCACGAGTTCGCCCGTGAGCAGGCCCGTGCCGTCATCGAGGAAAATGCCGATCGCGGTCGATTGCGCGCTCAGCCCGCTCGGCCGCGAGCACGCGAGCCGGACCGACGCGGTCCCACCGGCAACAACCGGCACGCCGGGCTGATTGCTCGTGACTTCGTCGATCGACACATCCGACACCGCCACAACCAGCACCGGCGAAGCCAGCGACACAGTGTTGTTGGAGGGCTCGGGGTCGGGGCGGTTGGGGTCTTCGGATACCGCCACGGCGACGATGAAGTAGCTGCCGGGTTCCAGGTCGGCCGGAATCACGAACTGACCGGTGGTTGCCACGCCGGCTGCCGCGCCGACCGCTTCGATCGGGCTCGACGTGATGAGGATGCCATCGGACGCGACGCCGGTCGGCGTCAGGTAGAAATCGAACCGCGCCCCGCCGGCCTTGAAAGGTCCGAGGTCGGCAACCTCGGCCGTCACCTGCGGGATGACATCGCCCCGCACATAGAAGCCAACCGGCGGCGTGGTGACCGAGACCGCGACCAGGTCGAACGGCTCATCGACGATCACCACGGGCTGCGAGACCGCGACGTTGTTCGATGTCACCGGATCGGTCGTGCCGTCGTTCGGCGTGACCACCACGAGCAGGCGATAGACGCCCAGCGGAATATCGAGCGGCACCGTGACATTAAGCTCGGGGAAGACGATGGTCTCGAGATCGATTTCCTCGACATCGCGGGAGGCCAGCAGCCGATCCGACGGGTCAAGCGTCTCGTCGAGCGAGAGGTAGTAATCCACCTGGATTCCCGCCACCGACGGCCCGTCATTGGTGACCGAGACGCCGGGGAAGGCGAAGGTCGTTCCCGCCGGCACGCGCTGCGCAGGCGGCACGCTGATCAGCTCGATCGACACATCGCTGCTGGCCACCGCGACGACTTGAACGAGGAACGCGCTGTTGAGCAGATTGGGGTCGGGGATGGCGTCGAGCGATTCCGCGGTGACGATGACCGAATAGCCGCCGACGGGCACATCCAGCGCCAGGTTGCCCGTATCGACGTTGACCGACTGACCGCGCTCGAGCGTGCCGATGTTGGAGGAGAACAGCTCAATGTTGCTCGCGTCGAACGGGTCGGCCGACGCCGAGAGCACGACCCGCACGCGGACGTTGGTCGCCGGCAGCAGGCCCGAGTTGGTGATCGTGGCGACAGGTCCGCCGATGACGGCGCCGGGGCCCACCCGCAGCGGCGGCGCGGTGGGCGCGGTGACCGAGAGGTCGGCCGAGGTTCCCACCGTCAGCACGGCGCCCGACGTGTTGATGTTGTTAACGAGACCGCTTTCGATCTCGCCCGACACCGCGACGACTCGGATGATGATGTGGTAGAGGCCATCGGCCATCGCCGACGGGAGCGAGAACGCCGGCGAACTCAACACGCCCGTCGAGGCGGCGCCGACAAGCGAGCCGAGATCCACCGCGCCCAGGAACAGGTCATCCACGCCCGGCTCGGCCGGTGAGCCGTCGCCGAACTGGGCGGTCTGCGAGACATAGAACTGGGCCGACACGGTGTTCACGGTCCCGCCGCCTTGGTTGACGACGGCATAGGCGAACAAGCCGGCCGGCAGCGTCGCGCCGGGCGTGAGCGTGATCGGGTTGGGCGCGTTGATCGACGCCCGCAGATCGGGAGGCGTCACCACCGTGACGGGCGCCAGCGACTCGAACGGCGTCGAGGCATTCGGCACGCCCGCGTCATCGAGCAGGGCATATCCCAGGATCCGATACGACCCGGTCGCCTGAGCAGCGGGGATGTTAAACGACGGTGCCGCGATGTTGACGCTGCCGCCGCCCGGGACGAACACGCCATCGACCGACGTCACCAGCAGGTCGCCCGGGTCGAGCACGTCGTCTGCCGACAAATAGGCAAAGAGATTGACCACCGCGTCGTCTCGGCCGCTGCTCAGGAGACCGAACGTCAACCCGCTGTAGGTGCTTCCCTGCACAAACTGCCCGGTCGGGCCGCCCAGCGCCTCGAGGCTCACGCTGCGCTCCGTCTCGAGGGTGAAGGTCGCGATCTCGGTGAAGTTGTCCGCGGGCGACAGCTCGAGCGCGTCGGCCGCGAAGACGTCGAGGAACAAGGTGTATGTGCCCGCGGGCCTGCCGCCCAGAAGCGTGTAGGTTTGATTGAGGTCGCTCGAATCGCCCGAAGCGAAATCGCCCGGGAATTCTGCGGTCAGCAGAACTTCGTCGCTGAGCGGATCAAAGGTCGAGTCGGTCGACAGATAGAGGCGATAGCTGACCGGCCCGACCAGCGCGCCCAGGTTGCTGACGCTGGCGACCAGACCAATATCGAGGTCGTCAAAGCGGTTGGCCGACACGACCGGCGCGACCTGCGAGCTGACCGACAGATCGGTGCCAACAACGACAAACGCCGTCGTCGAAGCCGCGGTGTTGTTGGCAGGCACGTCGTCGGGGCTGACGCCGTCACCAGTGATCTGGGCGACGATGAAGTACGTGCCCGCGCGGACGGATGACGAGACGATCGTCGATTCGCCGGTGATCGAGTCGCCCGCGAGAGCGGCAAGCCCGTCGGCGTCAAACTGCGCCAGCAGCGGGTCGGATGAGTCGTAGACGTTATCGAGCGAAAGGCGATAAGTGATGGTGACCGAGCCGACGCCGGCCGGCCCGTTGTTGGCGTAGATCGCCGCGGGCAGGTCGAGGAGTGATCCGCCGGTGACGACGGTCGACCCGGGCGTGCTCCCCAGGGTGAGGCCCAGGTCGGCGGCGTCGGAGATCTCGATGACGCCGCTGAAAAGCCCGCCGGCGAACGACGTCGGCGCCGGGTCGCCGTCAGGCGTGGCGAGGAGATAGATCGTGTAGAGGCCGTTGGCCAGCCCCTCGGGCAACGTCAGCGAGACCGGGCCGATCGACGCGCTGGACAACCCGCCGACATCCACTGTCGTGAGCAGCAGCAGCGAGTCAGTCACGTCGAGCGTCGTGTCGCTCGAGAGATAGGCATAGACCCGCGCGGTGCCGCCGTCGGTGCCGGCATTGCCGATCGTCGCCTGGAAGCTCGGATAGGTGTCACCGGGCGCGAATCTTCCGCCAGGTGCGATGATCGCCGTCGGTGCGGGCGAGAAATCGGCCAGCACGGTGAGCGTGGTCGCCGCCGCGCCGTTGTCGCCCGGGTTGAGTTCCAGGGCGCCGCCCAGGTCGGCCAGCACGAACACCGTGTATTGCCCAGCCGCCACGTCGCCCGGCACCGAAACGGTCGCGGTAAAGGCGTCGGTCGCGCCGGAGGCGAGCGTGCCGGGTCGGAATTCGAAGGCGATTTCCTGATCCGAAAACGGGTCGAGCGCGCCGTCGGCAGAAAGAAACACACGATAGCCATACGGCGTGAGCGGCGCGCCCTGGTTGGTCAGGGTGATGTCGATGTCGAACGTGCCGCCGACCGGCCTGCTCACGGTCACGGGCGCCGCACTGGCCGACAAGCTGAGGTCTGTCGCCACCGCAACGCCGGGCAGCAGGCTCGCGGCCGCGACGTTGTTGCTCGCGTCGGGGTCGATACGGTCACCATTGCCGCTTACGCTGGCGAGCAGGTAGTACTCACCCGCCTTCACACCCAGCGGCACAGCCAGATCAAGGCCCTGCACATCCTGCTCGGCCCCCGCATCGAGCAGGCCGACCACAAACTCGCCGAGCAGCGCGTCGCTGAGGTCGAGGCTGTCATCGGCCGAGAGGAAATAGCTGACCTTCACACCGCCGACCGCCACAGGCCCGGCATTGGAAACCGAAACCATGCCGGTGTTGAACGTCTGCGCGCCGGTCACCACCACCGGGGCGAACGACACATACTGCAGCGCCAGATCGGCACGATTGGTCACCTGGATCGGCCCCAGCGACGCCGCGGGATCAAACGCCGCCGGCGGGTTGAGCCCCGAGACCACGATCTGCACATAGATGCGATAGTTGCCCAGCGGCAGGTCGGCCGGAATCGCCAGATCGCCCAGGGCGAACATCACGTTTCCCGAGGTCGCGCCGAGCGCGACGCCGTCGATGTCGGCGAGCACGCGGTCGCCCGCGTCAAAGCTCGCGTCACCCGAGAGCACCGCCCTCACGCGGAACAGCCCAGAGTCGATGCCGTCGTTGCGGACCGCCGCCGTCACACCGGTGAGAATGTCACCGGGCGCGAACGACCCGATCGGCCCGCTCACCTGCGAGACCGCCGGGCGAAGATCGGGCAGCAGCGTCACCGTGCCGATCAGCGCGGCATTGTTTGCCGGCCCGACATCGGCCACCGGGCCCGTGTCTGCCACCACAAACAGCGTGTATGTCCCGACCGGCAGACCCGCGGGGATCGTGATCTGCAGGCCGTTGATGTCGGTCAGCGCGCCGCTGTCGATCGGGATGGGAACCGCCTGCCGCGCCCGCACGATCGTGTCGCTGGCGATATCGAGGACGCCGTCGGCCGACAGGTAAACCGTGAATCCGAAACCCGACAGCGCGGCGCCGTTGTTGGTGAAGCGCAGGCTCGTCGAGACCGCCGAATCGAGCGGCCTCACCTCGCTGACCGACACCGGCGCGAGCGTGGCCACCGACAGGTCGGTGCCGATCGAGGTCTGGGTAGACGATACTGCGGTGTTGTTGCCCGCCTGCGGGTCTGTCGTCGCATCGAGCGCCGAAACCCGCGCCAGCACGAAGAACGTGCCGGTGTTGAAATCCATCGGCACGGTGGCATTGACCGGGTTGCCGACCACCGTCTGGCCCGGCGCGAGCGGCGTATTGACATCGAACTCGGCCAGGAGCTGGTCGCTGATGTCGAAGGTCGTGTCGGTCGACAAGACGTAGGACACGCGATAGCCCGGCAGCGGCTTGGGACCGTTGTTGGTCACCGCCAGCGTGCCCAGCGAGATGCTGGCGCCGCCCGTGACGACGCCGCCCGTCGGCTGAACCGAGTATGCCGCAGACAGATCGGCCTCATCGTTGACCACGCTGATCAGCGGCGTCGCGGTCGCGAAGACGTTGTTGGTCGTCTGCTCCTCATACTCGCTGGGCACCGCCGTGATGGCCGCGACGATGAAATACGACCCGGGCGCGACACCGCCCGGAATAACCAGCCCGCTGAGGGTCTGGGGCGACGACGTCGCCCCGGTCGCCAGCGCGATCGAATACGACCGCGTATCCAGCAGCACCGAGTTTGCGTCGATGCTCGGCGACGTCGAAAGGTAAAACGACACCGAGCTGCCCGCCGACGGCTCACCGCTGTTGGAAAGAGTGTAAGCTCAGCGGCGAGATCGTGCCGCCCGCGATCAGTATCTCGGGCTGCGGGTTGCCGACGAAGGCGCCGCTGAGATCGACCGCCACCAGGACCGTCGGCGACGCCGACACCGCCAGGTCATTGGCCGCGGAGAAGTCGGGCGTGCCCGGCGGCACGCTGTCGATCCGGGCGATGAGGTTGTTGTATGTCCCCAGGAAAGCGTCGGCCGGCGCGACCAGCGACAGCGAAGCGGCGTTGTCCAGGTCGAGCGTCGTCGAGCCGCCTGGCGCGATCGCGGCGATATCAAACACGCCGACCACGAAATCGCCGACGCCAAAGGCGCCGTCGGTCGAGAGCACCACCGTCACGCGAGACGGTGTCGACGCCACATCGCCGAGGTTGGTGATGGTCAGATCGGGCGCTGAGAAGCTCTGCACCGACGGGAACGCCTTCACCACGCCGCGCGGCGCGCCAAACGCCAGTGCAAGGTCCGCGGGCTTGACGATGTTGATCGGCGCGGAAGCGTCTTCGACATCCAGCGCGTTGGGGAAGGCCTGCCCCGGCGCAACAAGCTGCACATAGAGCCGATACGTGCCCGAAGCCAGGTCGGCCGGCAGGCCCAGGTTGTTGAACACAAACGCCTGATCGCCCGACTGTGCCCCAAGCGCAACCGATGTCGTTCGCAGCACCCGGTCGGCGGCGTCGAAGGTCGAGTCGCTCGACAACACCACGCGCACGCCGAACTCGCCGCCGTCGATACCGTCATTGCGGACCACCGTCGACAGCAGCGGGATCGTTCCGCCCGGGGGGAACGTGCCCCCCGCCCCGCTCACGCTCACGATCGACGGCCGATAGTCGGGCAGCAGAGTCAACAGCCCGCCCAGCGCCACGTTGTTCGACGGATTGACTTCCGTCGCCGTCGCCGGGGCGACCACCACCAACACGCGATACACGCCCGCAGCCAGTTCCGCCGGCACGGTGTAAGGCACGCCGCCGATCGTCACCGACCCGTCGTGGGCCACGGTGATGTTGCTGTTATTGGGCCCACTGACCAGGAGGTCGGCGCCGTCAAACACATCGTTCGTCGACAGGTAGATCGAGTGGGTAAAGCCCTGCGCCGAAGCGCCGACGCTGCTGACCCGGATATCCAGTGTCTGGCTCGACGCCACCTCGCGCGGCAGCACCGCGTTGGCCGAGTTGTTCACGGCCACCGACAGGTCAACGCCGATCTCCAGCGACGCGCCCGCCGCCGCCACGTTGTTCGCCTCAACAGGATCAGGCGTGTCATCCAGCGGCGTCACCCGCGCGAAGAGTCGATACGTCCCGGCCACGAACTGCGTTGTGAGGCTGAAGCTCAGGTCGCTCAGCGTGATCGAACCGCCCGCAATCAGCGGCCCGCCAGAGGTGCTGAACACCAGCGTGTCCGACAGGTCCAGCGCGTTGTCGACCGAGAGAAACACATCGACCAGCCCCACGTCGACCGCGTTGGGCCCGGCGTTGGAGATCGTCAGGCCGCCCAGCGACACCTGCTGACCCCCGGTCACCAGCCCGCCCGGCGGCTCGACCGCAAACGCGATGCTCAAATCCGCTTCCTGGCGAACCTGGATAAACGGACTGGGCGACCTAATCGTGTTGTCGCCCTGATCGCCAGGCGACTCAAACTCGCCAGGCCCCGGCGTCACCCGCGCCACAATGAAATACTGCCCCGGCGGCGTGTTCTCCGGCACCACGACGTCGCTGCCAACGATTTCATCCGTCGATCCGCCGCTCTCGATCGTGAAGCTCAGCGGCACAACCCCCACCGAAATCTCCGACCCGTCCAACACCGGCGTCGTCGAGAGGAACAGCTCCACCGTCTGCGCGGTGCTCGTGCCCTGGCCCAGGTTAAACAGCTGAAACCTCGGCACCGTCACCGACTGCCCCGGAACCACCGACACCGGGGCGCCGTTCTCCAGAAAAGCGCCGGTCAGGTTGACCGACACCAGCCGCGTCGACATCCCAGATACGGCGACGTTGTCAGCCGGCAGGACATCGGTGACGCCGCCATCAACGGTCACCACAGCGATCAGATGCGGGTAGGTCTGCAGCGCCGCGTCAGCCGGCGCCGACAGCATCAGCGGACCGTTTGTGCCATCAAGATCGATCAGCAGTTGCCCCGAGGCATCGAGCGTGCCGGTGGGAAACGACCCGACCACCACGTCGTCCGAACCAGCCACTTCATCGATCGAAAGGTAGAACGTCACCGTGCCTGACACCGACGCCAGCGGGTCTTTGTTCACGATCTGCACGTCCGGCGCCGCAAACGGCTGAAGCGGGAACACCTCGATCAGCGGCGGCAGGGTCGAGCCCGCAAACGTCACCGACAGGTCCGGACCGCCGACATCGTCGTTCAGAACCAGCACCTCACCCTTGGTGCCGGGATCGATGAACTGCGACGAACCCGCTGCCACCATGAGCAGTTCGTCCAGCTCCACTTCGTTGTCGTCGAGCAAATCGATCTCGAAGCTGGCGGTCGTCTGGTTCGCATTGAGCACGATCGAAACGGGCGCCAGAAAATCGCTGTCTATCGTGAGCCCGGAGCCGGAGAAATCCAGCACGATCGGCACGTCAAACGGCAGCGAACCACTGGCCACCACATCGAAGTTGATGACCGCCGGATGTTCGGTGATCTCGCTGATTCTCGCCGTGATGTCCACCTGCACCGTCTGCGTCTCGACGGCGCCGAGGTCGATGAACGTCGCCGAGCCGCCCGTGCCGGTGTTGAGATTCGACGGCACGTCGCGCCGGCGCGGATTGCCCAGCAGGTCGATGGTCGATGAAGAGGCGGCGCTGTTGCCGCGATCGACGCCCGGCGAATTCTTCCGCAGGGTGATATCGCCGATCGAGTCGTCCGCCGTGCCGACGATGCCGTCGCTGCCGCGGGTCGGCGGGGTCACAAACAGCGGGTCGGCATCGAAGATCGCCGTCCCGCCCGCGAAACCGCCCTGAACGATCGAGCGATCGACGGTCACCCCCGTCAGTGGAGCCGCAACCGCGTCCGTGTTTTCCCAGAAAATGCTGTTGACGACGGCGCCCTGCCGCCCGAGCACGGCCCCGCCAGACGTGGCGGCCGCGTTGCCGGTGAACGTGCTGTTGATGATCGAAAGCGTCGCGCTGCTGCCGATCTCGTGCATGATCGCGCCGCCCGAGTTGGCCGAGCGGTTGTTGATGAAGGCCGAGTCGATGATCGTGTATTCGTCAGACGAGCCCGACACCAGCACCGCGCCGCCGCCGGCCGACGACTCAGCCGCGTTGCGGAAGAACGTGGACCGCTCGATCCGGGTCGAGGAAAACTCGCCAGCCGCCGAGGTGGCGATCGCCCCGCCCCCCGGGGCGCGGTTGCCGACGAACGACGTGTCTTCAACGAACAAGTTCGACCCGACGGCGCTGATCGCCCCGCCGTTGCGTGGCGAGTCGTTCTGGAGAAAGGTCGACCCGCTCACGACAAGCGTGTTGCCCGAGTTGACGGCGACGGCCGCCCCGCTGTTGCCGGTGAAAATCGTGTTGTTGACGGTGACAAAGCTGGGCACCGGAAGCGTGCCCAGCCCGGCGCTGATGCCGATCGCCGCTGCTCCGGTCGTGCCGGCAGCGACGTTGCTCAGGAACGCGCTGTTGTTCACCGTCACGTTGCCGCCGGCAACACGCAGGGCGCCTTCGCCCACGCCGGAGTTGCTCTGCACCGTCACGGTGTCGAGCAACACGGTGCTGCTGGTCAGATAGATCGCTCCGCGAAAGCTCGGATTTGTTTGCGTCGTCCACACTGCGTCGCGAATCGTCAAGCCAGAGAGTTCGGCGTTGGTGACGCTGCTCCCACGCACGATCGTTCCATAGTCATCACTGCTTAACCCGTTGCCCGTTCGGTCACCCGAAAGGATCGACTCATACAGTGACCGATCGATCTGGTTTGGGTTCGACGGGTTGGCATGCCCGGCATACCCGCCGACGATGCGCAGATTGCTGAGCAGCGTGAAAGGCTCTGAAAACGACCTCGGTCGATAGACGCCGCCCGCCACACGGATCTCATCGCCCGGCTGCGCACCCTGGAGCGCCGCCTGGAGCGTGCGGACCGACCCATCCCACGCCGTTCCAGTCGGCGTGGTCACGGGCGTGTCGTCAACGTAGATCACCGCCATCAGCAGGCGCTTTTCCAGGCTCTCGACCGCGGCGCGCACCGCCCCACGACCGCGCAGCAGATTCCGCTCGTCGTGCCACTTGCCGCCGCGCGCCTCGGATGCGTAAGCCGCCCCGTCGCGCGTCAACAAGCCGTCGCGACGGTCCGCCCTCGACTGGCGATCGTTCACCACTCTCACTCCTTAGCTAAGCCATCAACCCACGCACGCCACCGCCGGGCCCTGTCGTCGGCGGACGTCAAAATGAGTAGACCGACTAACATACCCCATCCAAACTCAGCGGCAATTGCCTAACAAATGCCGTCAGCGATCTGATCGGTCATGACACCACACCCCTACGAAGGCTACACTCCACCCAGATGACCAGCAGACGACAATTCACCAGCGACAACCGCGCGGGCATCTGCCCCGAGGCGCTGAACGCAATTCAGGCCGCCAACGTCGGCCACGCCGCCAGTTATGGCGACGACGAGTGGACACGCAAAGCCGCCGACGCGATTCGGACGCTCTTCGAAACCGATTGCGACGTCTATTTTGTCTTCAACGGCACCGCGGCCAACTCGCTTGCGCTGGCGACGCTGTGCCGAAGCTACCAGTCGGTCATCTGCCACGAGACCAGCCACGTCGAAACTGATGAATGCGGGGCTCCGGAGTTTTTCGGCGCCGGCACCAAGCTGCTCCTGGCATCTGGTAATCTGGGCAAGATAAGCCCGTCCGAGGTTCATCGAATCTGTACCCGCCGGACCGACATTCACTTCCCCCGCCCCCACGCCTTGAGCATCAGCCAGGCGACGGAGCTTGAAACCGTCTATTCGGTGGAAGAAGTCCGCTTGGTCTGCGCCGCCGCGAAAGCGCAGGGTCTGCGCGTCCACATGGATGGCGCACGCTTCGCCAATGCCGTCGCGTCGCTGGGCTGTCACCCGGCCGACATCACCTGGCGCGCGGGCGTCGATGTCCTGTGCTTCGGGGGCACCAAGAATGGCATGCCGGTCGGCGAAGCCGTGGTCTTCTTCGACCGCACCCTCTCCGGCGAATTCGCCTTCCGCTGCAAACAGGCCGGACAGCTTGCCAGCAAGATGCGCTTCCTGGCCGCCCCGTGGGTGGGCATGCTCGAGTCGGGCGCGTGGCTCAAGCACGCATCCCGCGCCAACGCCATGGCGTCGCTGCTGGCGCGCCATCTCCGCAGCATCCCGGGCATCGACATCCTCTTTCCGGTCGAAGCCAACTCGGTCTTCATCCAGACGACGCCGAGCGTGCTGTCGGCCCTCAAGCAGCGGGGGTGGGAGTTCTACACGTTCATCGGCGTCGGCGGCGCGAGGCTCATGTGTTCGTGGGATACGACCGAGAGCGATGTGGAGGCCGTTGCCGCCGACTTGCGCGAGATCGTGGCAGGCGGCGTCTACGCCGGCTCGAGCCCCAAGTGACGCAAGCGACGCGATTGACGCGGAGTCGTTTCGCCGGGTCCCTTCGCCCCGTTGGCCGGGACGAGCCGTGCCGGCACAACGATGCCCGGAGCTGTCGCCCGTGACGGCGCGCCAGAGGTCAGGCGTTGTCGATCACCCAACGAAGATGAACCGCCAAAGGGAAATCGCCAGAGATGATGCGCGCCACGAATGAAGCGCCCCGGAATGGAGCGCCCCCGACCTCGCCCCGGCAGCGTGGCGCCGGGATAGTCACTACCACCCAAACGACGGCGCGCAACCACACCGACGCCCAGCATCGCGCGCGACGACGCGACCGCGTCGACGCCTCCGCTCAAGTTGCGTGCTGGGCCCGTCGTCGCACGTTGACGGGCCCGGCATCGGTGGGCGGTTTTGGTTCCGCGGGCCTTTAGTACTGCGGCCCGCCCGGGTTGATGTCTTTGTTCCACAGGAGGATGCCGCCGGCCATCGACTTCACATCCTTGAAGCCGCGGGCCCGTAGAAACTCCGCGAACTTCAGCGACCGCGCCCCGCTGCGGCAATGCACGATCACCTTCTCGCCTTCCTTGCCCGCGAGCTCGCCGACACGCGCCGGAAGCTCCTGGAGCGGGATCAGCTTCGCCCCCTCGATGTGGGTGATCGAGTATTCGTTGGGCAGGCGGCAGTCGATGAACACGAACTTGTCCTTGCGATCGAGCAGCGACTTGACGTGGCGCGGCGTGACTTCCCAGTTGTCGTCGAAGTCGTAGTCGTGCGGCAGGCCGTTCTCATCGAGCTCGCCCGTCTTCTCCGGCACGGGGCTGAGCGACCGCTTGACCTCGGCCGCGGTCTCGGCGGCGCTCTTCGGGTCCATCGCGGGGACGCCGCAGAACTCTTCATAGTCGATCGGCTGCGTGATCGTCGGCTTGTCGCCGCAGACGGGGCAGGTCGGGTCGCGGCGGAGCTTGAACGTGCGGAAGTCGAAGTCCATCGCGGCAAAGGTCGTGAGCTTGCCGATGGCGGGCGTGCCCACGCCCAGGATCAGCTTGATCACCTCGTTGGCCTGCAGTGTGCCGATGATGCCGGGCAGGACGCCCAGCACGCCGCCCTCGGCGCAGCTCGGCACCGAGCCGGGATCGGGCGGTTCGGGATACATGCACCGATAGCACGGCCCGCGCTCTCCCGCGCGAAGCGGGTTGGGCAGGTGCGGCGCGAAGACGGTGACCATGCCCTCGAAGCGGAAGATCGAGCCGTAGACGTTGGGCTTCTTGAGCATCACGCACGCGTCGTTGACGCAGTAGCGCGTGGGGAAATTGTCGGTGCCGTCGATGATCACGTCATACATCGAGACCAGGTCGAGCACGTTGGAGCTGTTGACGATGGTCTTGTGCTGGATGACCTGGCAGTCGGGGTTGAGGTCCTTGAGCCTCCGCTCGGCGGCCGCGACCTTGTCGACACCGATGGTCGAGACGCCAAAGAGCACCTGCCGCTGCAGGTTGGAGGGAGAGACCACGTCGATGTCGGCCAGGCCGATCGTCCCGATGCCCGCGGCCGCGAGATAAAGCGCGATCGGCGAGCCCAATCCGCCGGCGCCGATGCACAGCACCTTGGCGTTGAGCAGCTTCTTCTGCCCCTCGACGCCGACCTCGGGGAGGATCAGGTGCCGCCGATAGCGGTTGACCTGCTCGTTGGTGAGCTGGTTGACGGGGGGACGCAGGTTCGGGTGGTTGGTGCCGATCACGCTCATCGAAAAATCCTCGGTCTGTTCCCCGGCAGGCCTCAGGCCGACGGGGTCGCGACGCCCACTGCTCCGGGGTCGCGGGCTGCAAACAAGAACACCATGCCGTCACTCGGCATGGCCCGGGGAGACTTGATCGACTGCGGGAAAGGTGGCTGCTGCTGGGCGGATCGTTCCGCCGCGCTTTAGCTGTTGGCGGATGAGTTGCATCCGCGGGGCCGCAAGCTGCGAGTCAAATCGCCCGGTGCTGTCGATAGGGAGAATAGGAGTCCCGGGGAGGCAGGTCAAGACTGGAGAGCGGAAGGCGACGCCCGGGCACGTAACGCAGGCCTGGCGTTCGCTGTGTAGGGTAAACGCGATCCGCCGGCGCGCCGAATCAGACCGGCGGTGGGTGAGCGTGACGGCTTTCTTTTCGTCAGGCGAACGCTGCCCTGGCGAGTCGGCAGACGCGGCACGCCGCGTTCATCGCTCCGGCATCGACACGCCCCGGTAATCCTCCTCCGGCGAATCGGGGGCATACCGAATCTCCTGCACCAGCCGGCCCTGCTCGTCGAGCGAGTAGCGGATGAGGACGACGCCTTTCTCGCGCGGAACCGAGGCGTCGGGCGATGGCGTAAACGTCGCGCTGCGCGGGCCCGAGTCGGTGAGAAAATAGATCTCCGCGTGGGGGCGGTCGTGTTCGATCTCCAGGCTCGTGTGGAAGTGACGGAGGTGGAGGATCACCTGCCCGTCTTTGACCTCGATGGCCGAGAACTCGTAAATGACCGGCGAACCGTCGCGGCGGGTCTGGTGGAAGCTGCCGGTCATGGTCTTGCCGCGGGGGCTGGTCCACTGCTCGCGGTTGACCGAGCCGTTGGGGTTGATGCTGAACCATCGGCCGGCCATGAAACTCAGCGGCGCCAAGGCCGGGTCGGGCGGGAGGAGTTTGCCCGGCGGCATCGCGGACGGCTGCGGTTGCGTGGATGCCGCTTGGGTCGATGGCGTCGCGACGGTGGATGCCGGCCGGGTGGTGGCGCCGGGGGATGAGCATCCCGTCGCGGCCGCGGCGAGCGCGACGGCGACAAACACAGGGCTGACGATCGACACCAACGCCCGACGGGCGGACGGTGCGGCTGGGTGATCCTTGGTGAACTGCGGCATGGCGTCCTCGGTTGGGTCTTGTGTCGTTCAGTGGTCGTCGGCGATGGTAGCCGGCGGGGGCGGGGCGCAAAGGGAACCGGGGTGGCTGCGGCAATGGGCCGCGTGGTCGGGCGTCGATACGGCGATATCAGCCCGCCATCGGTGGTTTACTGCTCACTAAACGCTTGCATCCGCTGAACCGTTGACCGATTCGCCGCCCCGATAATACCCTAACATCGACCATACTGGATTGAGCGATGAAGTGGATTACCAGCGAGTGCGGCGGATTACAGGTGATGACGGGCAGACCCGTCCGCCGGGGGTCGGTTGCGCCCTGGGATGCCCCGGTGTCTTGGGATGCACCGGTGCCTTGGGATGCACCGACGTCGGTTAACCGCATCCGAGCCGACGCCGCGCCGCCGGTGCATCGCCTTGTCATGACCGATCCGGCCGCGGTCGATCGGGTTGAGATGGATCGGGTTGAGATGGATCGGGTCGAGGTGAATGGGGCACACACCGCTTTGGCGTGCAGCGGCATGACAGGCCATGTCGTCACGCGCCATGACACGCCCGGCGGCGGTCTGGCGCGGGGGGCGTTGCATGAGTTGCTGTTTGTGGAGTCGGCGGGAAACCCGCCGCCGGCGACGGTGGCGCTGCTGGCGGCCAAGGAAGCGCTGGCGGCAACCGACCTTGACCCGCGCGAGACGGGCCCTGCGGATGATCAGGCGGGCAGGCCCTTGGTCTGGTGCGACCCATATGGGCTGTTTTATCCGCCTGCGGCGGCGGCGCTGGGGGTGGCGCTGGGGCAGGTCTATGTCATTCGCCCGGGGCGCGAGCAGGCGCTGTGGGCGACGGCCGAGTGCCTGCGGTGCCCGGGCGTGGGCGCGGTCGTGGCGAGCCTGCCCGAGCGGCTGTCGCAGGTCGATGCGCGACGTCTGCAACTGGCGGCCGAGAAAGGCGGAGGCGTGGGGCTCATGCTCAGGCCCTGGCGTCGCGGCATGGCCAACGACATTTATGCCGCCGCCACGCGGTGGCTGGTGAGGCCCGCGACCCTCGACGAGGGGGCGGTGCTGGATGAATCGATTGACCGGGCCGGGCATTACCCGTCAGAGCGGCATTGGGGCGAGCGACGCCACGCGCCGCAACGACACCTCACGCAGCCCCCGACAGCACAGGGCTATGCAAGACAGCGCCACAAAGGGCAGCACCACAAAGGGCAGCGCTGGGTCATCGAGTTCATACACGGCCAAGGATGGCGAACAGGCGAGTCGTTCATTCTGGAGTGTCGCCGTGGATCGTTTGACGAGTTCACCACCCAAGCGGTTCCTGTGTATCTATCTGCCCGGCTGGCCGATCGCGCGCCGGTTGCGACGCTGGCCCGAGCTTGGGGATAGCCCGCTGGCGGTGGTGGCCCCGGTGCATCAGAAGCTGACCGTGGTGGATTGCTGCGTCCGGTCGGCCGGGGCGGGCGTGCGTGTGGGCATGTCGCTGGCCGAGGCCCGGGCGCTCTGCGGGCAGGTCAGGGCGGTCGATCACGACCCCGCCGGCGACGACCGCGCCCGCGAGGCGCTGGGTCGCTGGCTGACCCGCTTCACACCGACGGTGGCGATGGCCTGGCCGACGGTGGAGATCAAGGGGGCGGGAAAGCTCAAGCTTCCGCCCGCGCCTCCCCTGCTGCTGCTGGATATCACGGGCTGCGAGCGGCTCTTTGGCGGGCTGGGCCCGCTGGTGAGGCGCGTGATGTCGGCGCTGAACGGATTTGGCATTCCCGCGACGATGGCTGTCGCCCCGACGCCCGGGGCCGCGTGGGCGGGGGCCTATGCCCTGGGGCTGCAAAACCCGGACGAACCCAGTCCGCGCGGTCGCCAGGCCGGCACGCACGACTCGCACGGTCGGTCGGCCGACGGTTCGCGCAGGCGGTTTTGCCTGATCGAGGCAGGTCGATTGGTCGAAGGCGTATCGCCGCTGCCGGTCGATGCCCTGCGACTGGCAACCGACACGCTCGACGCGCTGCATCACCTGGGGCTGCACACGATCGGACAGGTGCTGCGGATGCCGCGGGAGTCGTTGCCCTCGCGACTGGGCGCGCTGCTGCCGGTGCGCATCGCGCAACTCCTGGGCGAACGGGCCGAGCCGCTGACCGCGCTGGCTTATGACCCGCCCGTGCAGGCCGAAGCGCGATTCGATGAGCCGGTCGATTCGCTCGAGACGCTGTGGCTGGTGCTTCAGAAGCTGACCGAGCGGATCGTGCCGCAGCTCGATCGTCGCGGGCGGGGGGCCAGGCAGATCGAGTTTGTCTGCAGGCCTGACCGGTATTCACCCAGGCCAGACCCCGTCAGCCGGGTGATTCATCTTTCGCGCCCCAGCCGGCATGCCAGGCGGCTCTTCGAGCTGCTGCGCTGCGCCACCGAACAGCTCGACTGCGGCAACGGCTTTGTCATGGTGAGGCTCAGGGTGCTGGTGCACGAACCGATGGTCGAGCGGCAGGCCTGCCTGCTGGGCGATGAGATTCACCAGCATGCCGCGGCGTTCGACCGGCTGATCGAGCGGCTGCGCATCCGGCTCGGGGATGACGCGGTGGTCAGGCCGGTGTTGACGCAGTCGCGCCTGCCCGAGCGGGCCTGGCGAGGGGCAAGAGCGGGCGACCCCGCGAACACCGGAGACGCCGCCAGGCAGGGAGGCATCCCCATCGCCGCCCCGGCCATCCCCCGCCTTCGCGTTCGGCCAATGTGCCTGCTGCCCAGCCCGATCGAGATCGCGGTGGTCGTCGAGCCGTGTGACTATTGGGACGGCAACCCCGCCCAGTTCACGTTTCGCCAGACGGTTCACCGGCTTGTCTGCGTCAGCGGGCCCGAGCGGATCGCGGGCGAATGGTGGCACAACCATCACAAGACGCGCGACTATTACGACGTGACCGACGACCGCGGCCGGCGGTATTGGATCTTCCGAGTCATCCGCCTGCTCGACGGCAGGCATGACGGGCAGACACACGACCGCCATGCGGGTGACGAGCAGCAGGCAACCGGGTCAACCGCCAACGCGCCCGCGGGGACCCAGCCTGTGAAAATAGCGCCCGTTGAGATAGCGCCCATCGAGATATCGCCTGTCGAGAGAGCCCCCGTGAAGAACGAGCCCGTGGACGCCGGCCGGCTCTCGGTGAGGTGGTTTCTTCACGGGCTGTTTCATTGAAGGGCCGACCATGCCCGATACACCGACCCAAAAGCTCTACACCGGCGCCGTCATCGAGCCGCCCACCCGCGTGGCCGACACCACCTTTGCCTATGCCGAGCTCGATGTCACGAGCAATTTCTCTTTCCTTCGCGGCGCTTCGCATCCTGATGAACTGGTCTACCAGGCCGCCTTGCTCGGTTACCGCGCGATGGCCCTGACCGACGTGAACAGCCTCGCGGGCGTCGTACGCGCCTATGACGCGGCGCGGAAGATCCAGGGCTTTGTGCTCATTGTCGGCGCTCGGCTGACCTTCACCGATGGCTCGCCCGATCTGCTGGTCTGGCCGACCGACAAAGCCGGCTATGCCCGGCTGTGCCGCCTGCTCACCACCGGGCGGCGCCGCGCGCCCAAGGGTGAATGCCATCTCACGCTCGATGACCTGCTGAGCGATCACCAGGGCCTGTGCGCCGCGGCCATGCCGACCGCGCCGCCCGCGGTCGAAGCGCTGCACAACCTGCGCGACGCCCTGGGCGACCGGCTCTCGCTGGCGGTCCACATGCCCTACGGTCACGACGACCAGGCCCTCCTCGAAGCCGCCATGCGGTTCTCGCGCGACATCGACATCCCCCTGCTGGCGACCAATCACGTTCACTATCACGACCCCGCCCGCCGCGAGTTGCAGGATGTGCTGACCTGCGTCCGCCATGGCTGCACGATTTACCAGGCCGGCGGGCGCCTCTTCGGCAACGCCGAGCGCTATCTCAAGCCGCCCGAGCAGATGCACAGGCTGTTTGCCGCCTGTCCCCAGGCGATCGAGCGGGGCCTCGAGATCGCCCGGCGGTGCACATTCACCATGGCGGAGCTGCGCTACGAATATCCCAGCGAGACCGTGCCGGCCGGCATGACGATGGACCAGCACCTGCGTGAATTGACCCTCCGCGGCGCGCACGAGCGATATCCGCAGGGCGTGCCGCAGAAGGTGAGCGACCAGATCGAAAAGGAGCTGGCGTTCATCGAGCGGGCGAAATACGCGTCTTATTTCCTGACCGTGTACGACCTGGTGCGCGAGGCGCGGTCACGCGGCATTCTCTGCCAGGGACGCGGGTCGGCCGCCAATTCGGCGGTCTGCTACTGCCTGGGCGTGACGTGCGTCGACCCCGACCGATTTCAACTGGTCTTCGAGCGGTTCGCCTCCGACGCGCGCAACGAGCCGCCCGACATCGACATCGACTTCGAGCACGAGCGCCGCGAAGAGGTCATTCAGTATGTGTATGAAAAGTACGGTCGAAACCACGCGGGCATGACCGCCGCGCTGATCACCTATCGCGGTCGGTCGGCCGTCCGCGACGTGGGCAAGGCGCTGGGGCTCAGCCAGGACCTGCTCGATCAGCTCGCCGGCAAGCTCGACTGGTGGCACAAGGGAACGGTCTCCGACGAGCAGCTCGCCGAGGCGGGCGTCGACGGCGGCGACAGCGTCATCCGCCAGCTCATGGCGCTCTCGGGCGAACTGCTGGGCTTCCCGCGCCATCTGAGCCAGCACCCCGGCGGCATGGTCGTGGCGCGGTCGCCGCTGTGCGACCTGGTCCCGGTCGAAAACGCCGCCATGGAAGGCCGCACGGTCATCGAGTGGGACAAAGACGACCTGGACATCCTCGGGCTGTTCAAGATCGACCTGCTGGCTCTGGGCATGCTCACCGCCATCGCCAGGTCGTTCGTGCTGATCGCCGACTATGACCGGGCGTATGAGCTGCACACCATCCCCCACGAAGACCCCGACACCTATGAAATGATCTGCCATGCCGACACCGTCGGCGTCTTCCAGCTCGAGAGCCGGGC
>CAZBOE010000011.1:37628-44465 GCA_964493365.1 uncultured Tepidisphaeraceae bacterium
GTGGCGATCGTGCGTCCCGGGCCGATCCAGGGCGACATGGTCCACCCCTATCTGCAGCGGCGCGAAGCCCTGCGGCGCGACCCTGATTTCGCGATCGAGTTCCCCAGCCCCGAGCTGCGCCATGTGCTGGCGCGCACGCTGGGCGTGCCCCTGTTTCAGGAACAGGCGATGCAGCTTGCGATGGTCGGCGCGGGCTTCAGCGGCGCCGAGGCCGACGACCTGCGCCGATCGATGGCCGCCTGGCGGCGGACCAACGGCATCGAACGGTTCAGGGACAAGTTCATCTCCGGCATGCTCTCACGCGGGTATGCACAGGATTTCGCCCTCAACTGTTTCAAACAGATCTGCGGGTTCGGCGAATACGGCTTTCCCGAAAGCCATGCGGCGTCGTTCGCCAAGCTGGTGTATGTATCGTGCTGGCTCAAGCGACACCACCCCGCCGCCTTCATCGCGGCCCTGCTCAACAGCCAGCCCATGGGCTTTTATTCCCCCGCGCAGCTCGTGCGCGACGCCCGCGAGCACGGCGTCACCGTCCGACCCGTCGATGTCAACCACAGCCACTGGGATTGCACGCTCGAATACGACACGGGCATGTCACCCGCCACGGGCAATCCCCACCCCTCCGCCTGGGGCAGGGGCGGGCCTGCCGTGCGGCTGGGCCTTCGGCAGGTCAAGGGCATGCGCCAGACCGACGCCCATCAGATCGTCGAGGCCCGTCGACGTTGCGGGATGTTTGGGTCTGTCGCCGATCTTCAGCGTGTCGCCGACCTCGACGTGTCGACGCTCAAGCGGCTGGCCGAAGCCGATGCGATGGCGTCGCTCAAGCTCAATCGTCGCGAGGCGCTGTGGGATGCCATGGCGCAGACGAATGTCCCCGCCCCGCTGCTGGACGACGCGGCCGAGCGTGTAAATGCACAAGCCGACGCCATGGCGGATAACCCCCATTCGCCAACTCAGCCTGTCGCACACACTCGGCCGGGCGAAGCAGCGACGGTTGACGAGCCGGATCGGGCAGGAAGGCCAGGACGGGCGGGCAGGCCGGATCAGGCGGGCAGGCCGGATCGGGCGGGAAGGTCAGTTCGCCCGGGCAGACCGTCCGAATCGCACGCACAGCTTCCGCTGCTGCCGCTGGTGGCCGAGGTGCATGCCGACTATGCCACGACGGGCCTGTCGCTCAAGGCACACCCCGTGTCGTTCGCGCGGCCGGCGCTCGATCGCCTGCGCGTCACCCCCGCGGCCTGGCTCAAAGACCCCACCCGCTGCCCCCACGACCATCGCATCCGCGTGGCCGGGCTGGTCCTGGTGCGCCAGCGCCCGGGCACGGCGTCGGGCGTCGTTTTCGCCACCATCGAAGACGAAACCGGCACCGCCAACCTGATCTTCTGGTCGGCCGTCTACGAGATCAACCGCGCCGCCGCCCGCCACGCCACGCTGTTGCAGGTCGACGGCGTCGTCCAGCGCGAAGGCGAGGTCGTCCACGTCATCGTCTACAAAGCCCACGACCGCAGCCACCTGCTCTCAGGCATCCAACAGCGAGCCCGGAATTTTCATTGAGCGGCGGGAGAGGAGGGAGAGGCAGAGGCAGAAGAGGCAGCAGAGGCAGAAGAGGCAGCAAAGGCAGAAGAGGCACGAAGGCAGGAGAGGCAGACGGATGCGTGATTTGTGACGAGCGCCCCACCCGTGGCACGGGCTACCAGCCTGTGGTCGCGACCCCGCCGCGACATCCCACACAATCCCCTCCTTCTGCCTCTCCCGCCTTCCTCCGCCTCCGTGCCTTCGTGCCTCCGTGCCTCTTCTGCCTCTACTGCCTCTTCTGCCTCCCCCGCCTCCCTCTCCCCTCACCCCACCAGCGCCCGCGCCACTTCCACCGGCCTCTCGATCGGCGCCATGTGCCCCGCTCCCTCGATGATCGTCAGGCGTGCGCCAGGAACGGCGTCGGCCACCGCCTGCGCCGTCGCGACATTGGTGATGACGTCGTCGCGCCCCACGATCACCTTCACCGGCACCTTGATGCCCGGCAGGTCGGCCGTGAAATCTGCACGGTCGCGCATCGCCAGGCAGGCGCTGGCGATTCCAGACGGGGTCTGGCTGGTCATGATCTCCATCAGTCGCGACGCCGCCTCAGGCGCGTGCCCGCCCGAGAGCATTTTCGGGAACATCTGGTCGGCCACCGCCCTGCTCCCCGCCGACAGCGCCAGCGCCGCCATTTTCTCGCGACCCGCCTTGCCCTCGGCGTTGTCGCCCGATGCCCGCGTGTCGACCAGCGCCAATTCGCCCACCGTATGGCCGTGCCGACGAAGGTAGGTCAGCAGCACATACCCGCCCATCGAAAGCCCCGCCCACGCCGCCCGGGCGATGTTCAGATGATCGACGAGCCCGCGCAGGTCGTCGGCCATCCGCTCCATCGTCACGGGCTGGGTCGCCTGCTCGATCAAGCCGGCCGAGCGTCCAAAGCCCGGCAGATCGGGCACGATCACCCGCCAGCCGCCGAGGCGCTCGATCTCCTGCGCCACCGCATCCCAGGCCCGCCCGTCGAGCGGAAAGCCGTGAACCAACACCAGCGGCTTGCCCGTCCGCTCACCCGCCTCGCGATATGCCAGCATCATTCGATCCTTTCCGCATGCCTTCGAGCCCGTCGACCGACCCGACGGCCCGCGCGGGCGTCACCGCGTCGGCGACCGCCGCGCCGCGGTGCAGCTTATACACCCGCCCCAGACCGTCCATGGTCAGGCTGCCCCCGACCAAACCTATTGCCCAACTTAACATGCCGCCCATTGCAGCCACCGGCGCTAGACCTACAATCCCCCGCTTGGCCGACGTCAGGCCGAGGGATAGCAGTTTTCGCGTGATCGACCAAGACAACCTACGTCTGACCGACTTCCTCGACCTCGCGACGCTGCAGGAGATTCAAGACTCCTTTGCGGCAGTCGCCAACGTCAAGGCGCTGATCACCGATGCGTCAGGCGCCACCCTCACGCAAGCCACGCCCACCAAAGACTTTATCTCACGCCAACGGGCGATCGCCGATGCCGAGGCCTCGGTCGACGACGGCCCGCAGAAAGCCGGGCGGGAATACATCGCGCCGATCGTGGTGGCCGACCAGCGGCTGGGCACCATCCGCATGGTCCCGCTCACGCCCCGCGAGCGAGATGCCGTCAACGGCATCGACGAACAAAAACTTGCTTTGCTGGCCGACAAGACCGGGCTCGATGCCAAGGCCATCAAATCGCTGCTGACCCAGCTCGCGAAGCTGAGCGACAACCGCCCGGCGGCCATCCAGTTCTTGCACATGCTCGCCAACGCCATCGCGCGGCTGTGCTACCAGGAGTTCCAGCTCCGCCAGCGCATCAACGAGCTGACCGCGGTCTACAACGTGACCATGATGCTCTCCGAAGCGCGCGACCTTCAGCGCGTGCTCGATCGTACCGTGCGCGTCGTGTGTGAGGTGATGGAGTGCAAGGCGGCGTCGATCCGCCTGATCGACGCCGAGCGCGACGAACTGGTGATCAAGGCGGTGGCCAACCTGAGCCAGCAATACCTGAGCAAGGGGGCGATCCGCCTGAGCACCGCCGAGATCGATCGCGTGGCCCTCTCGACCAAGGGGTATGAATACGTCCGCAACATGGCGAGCGACCCGCGCGTGGCCTTTCCGCAGGAGTCGGCACGCGAGGGCATTGTCTCGATGCTGTCGGTGGGCATGCGCTACAAGGGCCGGGCGGTCGGCGTGCTCAGGGTCTACACCGACGAGGAAACCGTCTTTTCGCAGCTCAAGATCGACCTGCTGAAGGCGGTCGCGGCGCAGGCGGCCGCCGCCATCGAAAACGCCAGGCTGCTCGAGGAATCCATCGAATCCGAGCGACTCGAGCAGCAGGTGGCGATGGCCGCCGATGTGCAGCAGCGCATGCTGCCTCACATCGCGCCCGAGGTGCCGGGGGTCGATCTTGCCAGCGCCTATGTTCCCTGCTTTGAGCTGGGCGGCGACTTTTACGACTTCATCCCCCTGCCCGAGGAGAACACGGCGCTGGTGGTTGCCGATGTCTCGGGCAAAGGCGTGGCGGCCAGCCTGATCATGGCGTCGGTCCGCAGCGCGCTGCGGGCGCAGGTCGATAACGTCTACTACCTCTACGAGGTGATGCGCCGGCTCAACATGATGCTCTGCCGCGACACCCAGCCGCAGGAGTTTGTGACCATTTTCTATGGCGTGCTCGACCGGCGCAACCTGCGGCTGACTTACTGCAACGCGGGCCATCCGCCGGGACTGATCCTCCGCGACGGAGACATCATCGAACTGGGCTCGGAAAACCTCGTTCTCGGTGTCGACCCCGACGAGCAATACACCCAGCACCTGATCGACCTCAAGGTGGGTGACACGATCGTCCTCTATACCGACGGGCTGATCGACGCGATGAACTTCGACAGCAAGGTCTTCGGGATGCAGCGGCTGCGTGCCGCGGTCAAGACGGGCGGCGCGTCGGCCGAGGCGGTGGTTCAGAACATCCTGTGGTCTGTCCGGCGGTTCGTCGGCATGGCAAAGCGAAACGACGACATCAGCATGATCATCGCCCAGATCACCGACAACGGTGTCTTGCGGTATCTGTAACCCCCCCGCGACCTGCCCCGAAAACGATCGGCCGACCACCATCGCCCGCCCACCATCCCGACGGCCCCACCGACCGCGTCCATCCCCGGCGGGCCGCGTTTACCCGCGCTCAAAGGGCTTCTTGCGTCTGTGCGATCGCGACGATCCGCCCCGGTGCGTTGGAGTTGCACCACATCCGTGACGTCGATGCCCCGCCGCCGCACCTTCGCCCACAGGCCTCCACAACCACAAGCCTTCACCTGCGGGCCTTCATTCGTGCGACCGCCCGAATCTACACCCACTTTGACAGCCAGCGTGCCATTCTCAGCACGCGTCGGCCGACCAGTTTCATCATGTAAAGTCGAAACCGCATGCGCTGCAGCTCGAGGCTTTCGGCGTCGAGCGACAGCGCCGACGCGACCCAGGTCAGCCCCTGGTCGTATTGACCGGCGCGCTCGTAGGCGAGCGCGAGGTTGTGCATGACGGCCGTGTTGCGCGGATCGATCCTCAGGGCGCGTCCGGAGGCGGCGATGCCGTCATCGAGCCGGTTACGCTTGAATTGGAGGATCGCGTAATTCTGCAGCGCCGCCACGTGCCGAGGGTCGATCGACAGCAGCCGCTCGAGGCACCGCTCGGCCAGTCGGGTCTGGTGGCAGTCGGCCAGCAGGTTGGCCAGATCGAGCAGCAGCACCGGGTCACGCGGGGCGAGGCGTAATTCTCGCCGGGCGTGGTGACGGGCCACCTCGCGACGCCCCAGGCGCAGCGCGATGCGACCCAGGTGCGTTCGCGGCCCGGGCAGCGTCGGGTCGAGTTCGATCGCGCGGGCAAGCGCCTCGGCGGCCGCCTCATCTTCGCCGCGCGCGATCAGCCACATCCCCAGCCCGCCATAGCCTTCAGGCCGCTCCGGCGCCGCTTCGACGGCGCGCCGGAACTTCTCACCCGCCTCTTCGGACCGGCCCAGCTCGGAGAGCACCTGGCCCAGCTCGACCAGCACTTCGATGTTGCCCGGCTCAAGCCGAAGGGCGGCGGCAAGATGATGCCGGGCCTGCTCACGGTCGCCCAAACCGCGCGCTGCGCGGGCCACCATCAGGTGAAGCGGCACGCTCGGGTCACCTATGTCGAGGGCACGGGTCCAGCAGTCCAGCGCCCGGCCGACGTCTCCGCGGCGGGCAAGCGATTCTCCGATATGCAGGTAGCAGTCGGCGCACTGGTCCTTGTAGAGCCGGGCGAGATAAAACATCTCGTCGGCCTGTTCGTGTTCGCCCAGCGCGGTGTAAGTGGCGATCCGCCGGCAATAAGACGGCTCGTGCGACGGGTCGATCCGCTCGACCGAACGGAAGGTCTCCAACGCGTCGTCATACCGGCCGCTGAGGTGGAGCGCGTTGCCCAGGTGCATCAGCGCCGTCAGATCGTCGGGGCGAAGCTCGACCACGCGCTGGTAGCTGCGCGAGGCCCGACCGTGCTCGCCCATCTCGTCATAGACCAGCCCGAGATTGAAATGCCACGCCGGGTTGTAGGGGTTGATGTCGATCGCGGCGCGCAGCTCATCGGCGGCGGCTCGCCACTGGCGCCGCTCAAAATACTGCTGGGCGCGCAGCGCCCGCTCGTCGGCATCCTGCCAATGATCGTCGTCGATCATGTCAGCGGCCCCGGAAAAACAACACGGCCGCCCCTCGGCGGCAACCTCACCCGATGTGGACCGCCAGAGTGTAACGACGCGCCAACCCGGGCGGCAAGATCGAGTTTGACCTACTCGCCCCCGAAACAGCCCGGCGCGATCGCTGCCTGCGGCATCAAGCGGCATCAATCGGCGCTCGGTTGAACAGGGGCTCGGGGTCTTCGCGATGCCCGGCCGGCTGCCATCGAATAGCCGACTCAGGTGTCATGATCATCGGTCACGCTCCGCGTCGGACGTGCGTATATTCCAGCAGGCGATGTTTGTAACCCGATGACAATCGATGACCTGCGGCTGTCGGCGGCTTTTGCCGCCCCCGGGTCTCGGGTAGCCTCGCGTGCCGGCTGCGTGGCCGGGCGGACCTGACTCGTGAAATGCAAGCACTCGACAATCCCCCTGGTCATGGTCGCGACGGCGATGTGGCTGTCGTCGCCCCCCGTCCGCGCACAGTCGACGCCGGCCCCCTTGCCTGCCGACACGCCCGGGCTGATGGTCATCGTGCGCGACTCAAGTGAATCGCAGCCGAGGCGGGATGAGGCCGCTCGGCGGCTGGTGGCCAGGGGCGACACCGACATCGGAAGAG